>CACZNM010000024.1 GCA_902782535.1 uncultured Erysipelotrichaceae bacterium | reverse complement strand
ATATTTTTGGGTCTGATCTTGTTGAAATAGAATAGGAGAGATGAATATGAATATGCAAGCAATGCTTAAACAAGCACAAAATTTACAAAAAGAAATGATGAAATCACAAGAAGCTATTACCAACATGACTTTTAATGCCGAAAATGGTTTAGTAAAAGTAACAATGAAAGGAAATAAAAAGTTAGAAAAAGTAGAAATTTCTAAGGATAGTCCTTTAGAAACTGATGATATCGAAATGTTAGAAGATATGGTTTTAGTCGCAGTAAATGATGCTCTTAATCAAATTGATAAAGTTACTGAAGAAAAGATGGGAAAATATACAAAAGGATTACCAGGATTGTTTTAGGAGTAAAAAGTGTATCCAAAAAGTATTAAGTTGTTAATAGAATCATTTAAATATTTTCCGGGTATTGGTGAAAAGACGGCTGAAAGACTTGCTTTTGCCGTTTTATCCATGGAAAAAGAGCAGGTTGAGGAATTAAGTATAAATATCAAAAGCATCAAAGAAAATATTCGAAGATGTAAGATATGCAATAATTTGTGTGAAGATGATATTTGTGATATATGTAAAGATAAAACGAGAAATAAAGATATTTTATGCGTTGTAGAAGATCCCAAAACAGTTTTTTCTATTGAAAAACTTGGTGTCTATACAGGATATTATCATGTCTTAAATGGTCTTATATCTTCTTTTAATGGTATCAATCCTGAAGAATTGCGTTTAGATTTGTTAATTGACCGGATTACAAAAAACAAGTATAAAGAGATTATTATTGCAGTTAAGCAGTGTATTGAAGGTGAAATGACTGCACTTTATATAAAAAATATTTTAGGTGATATGGATATTAAAGTTACTCGTATCGCATCTGGTATACCAATGGGTGCTGATATGGAATATATCGATTCTTTAACACTAGAAAAAGCGTTTGATAATCGAAAAATAATTACATAAAATAATTCTTTTAACATAATTTTTATTGGTGATATTATGAAATATATAAAAAAGTTTATTATGGGAACTTTTTTAATATATGCTTTTAATGTTATAGCAGTTAATCTTAATATTGTTATACCAATAAATATATGGACGATGTGTTTTACGATGTTATTTGATTTTGTTGGAATTATTGTGATTGTATTAATAATGACAGTAGGAGTATGAAATGGCAAAAATTAATAATGTAGATGATTTTAATGAGATAACTAGTTATATAACTAGTTTTTCGCATGCCTATTTATTTAATACTAATTCCCTAAAACATATGCTTTTTTATGCCAAAGAGTTCGCTAAAAAAATTATATGTGAAGAAATAGATGAAGATATTAAAGAAAATGTAATTTATCAAATTGATAACGATGAATATGATGATTTATATATCATAAATCCTGATACGATTGGTATTAAAACGGAAGAAATTGAAAAACTTTTTCAAATAATGACAACAAAATCTTTAAGAACGAATGGTAGACGTGTCTATGTTATTTATGGTATGGAACGACTATCAAAAGAAGTAAGCAATAAAATATTGAAATTTTTAGAGGAACCAGTGGACAATCTATATGGTGTTTTATTAACAGAAAATATTGATTATGTTTTATCCACAATTGTTTCGCGATGCCAGGTTTTAAATTTTACTTTTGATATAAATGAAATAGATAATGAATTGATTAATAATATGTTATCCTTCTTAATCAAAATAAAAAGAATTGGTTCTAAAACAATAGCATATACAAACGATTTTTTTGAAAATATAAATAGTGATAGAATTAAAATGTATGATGCATTTCAAATATTAGAGAAAATATTGAGTAATCATATTGATAAGAGATATAAAAAAGATTATGAAAGCATTTTAGATATTAATGAATATGATGATGTACCTGTAGATAATATTATAAATATGCTGGATATTACTAATAAACTTAAGATGTTAATTAAAAGAAATATTAATTTGAATTTATTGATAGATAGATATATAATAGAAATAAGCAAGGAGTTGAATTATGCCAAGGATAGTAGGAATAACTTTTAATAAGAAAAGTAGAGTTTATAATTTTGATTCAAGTAATTTTGATTTAAACATTGGCGATAATGTTATTGTTGAGACGGAAAAAGGTTTGCAATACGGAACAGTTGTAACTGAAGCTAAAGAAATCAATGAAAATGATTTTTCATATCCTTTAAAGGAAGTAGTAAGATATGCAACGAAAAAGGATACGCAAGCCAATTCCAAAAATAATCAAGATGCAGGTAAAGCTTTAATAAAAGCACGAGAAATAGTAGATGAATTAAAACTTGATATGAACATTATTGATGCAAGTTATACTTTTGATCGAAAACAGTTACTTTTCAATTTTTTAGCTGATGAGAGAATTGATTTTCGTGAACTAGCGAAAAGACTTGCTGCTATTTATCGAACAAGAATAGAGTTAAGACAAATAGGTGTTCGTGATAAAGCTAAAGAAATAGGTGGATTAGGTCCTTGTGGAAGAATGCTTTGCTGTAATACTTTTTTAACTGATTTAAATAGTGTAACAATAAATATGGCTAAAAATCAGTTGTTAGCTCTTAATCCTACTAAAATAAATGGTTCATGTGGTAGATTATTATGTTGCCTTGCTTATGAAGATGTTGTTTATACAAAATTAAGAGAAAATCTTCCTGATATTGGTGATGACTATAAAGATAAAAACGTTGCAGGAAAAGTAATTAATATTGATATTTTAAGTCAAAAGATATACGTTGAAGATAAACAAAGTAATATTCATGAGGTAATAGTAGGCAATGGAAAGAATTAACACACTTGTTGGCTATAACAATTTAAAAATTGTTCAAAACGATGACTGGTTCAAATTTTCTCTTGAATCGGTCCTTTTGCCTAATTTTGTAAAAATAAATCCTCGTTATAAAAAAATATTAGATTTATGTACAGGTAATGCACCTATACCACTTTTGTTATCATTGAAAACGAAAGCTAAAATATTGGGTGTTGAAATTCAAAAAGATATTTTTGAACTTGCTAAAAAAACTATAGAAATGAATAATCTACAAGAACAAATAACAATTCTTAATGAAGATTTGAAAAATTTGAAAAGAATTTATGATGGAGATAGTTTTGATTTGATAACCGTTAATCCACCATATTTTAAAAATCCTAATAAAGAAATAATGAATAATGATATTCATAAAGTAATTGCAAGACACGAAGGTAATACGTCATTAGAAGATATTATAAATATATCAGTATATTTATTAAAAAACGGTGGTCATTTTGCCATGGTTCATCGTACAGAACGATTTTTTGAAATAATTGAATTATTAAAAAAACATAATTTGACTCCTAAAAGAATCAAATTAATTTATCCAAAAATTGATAAAAAATCTAATTTATTTATGGTAGAATGTATCAAAAACGGTAAAAGTGAAGTAGAATTTGAAAAACCTTTATATATTCATAATAATGATGGAACATATAAAGATGAAATAAAAAGAATATTTAATATAAAAGAAGGTGTTTAAAGTGAAAATGATAGTAGGTCTTGGTAATCCAGGAAATGAATACGAAAATACAAGGCATAATATTGGGTTTATGATATTAGATAACTATGCTAAAGACAATAGCCTTTCTTTTAGTAAAAAATATAATGGATTATATGCTAAATTTTATATAAATAATGAATATGTAATTTTATTGAAGCCTCTTCTTTATATGAATTTATCAGGAGTAGTTGTCAAGAAATATGCTAATTATTTTAAAATTAAAACAGAAGATATATTAGTAATACAGGATGATTTAGACATGAATGTTGGTAAAATAAGAATTAAATACAAAGGTTCAAGTGGTGGACATAATGGAATAAAGAACATTATTGAAAATTTAGGAACTGAGTTTTTTTCAAGATTTAAAGTTGGTATTGGAAAAAACTTGAAATATGATACTAAAGATTATGTATTAGGAAAATTTAATAAAGATGATTTAGAAAAAATACATAAAATAATGAATTTCTCTAATGATGTGATAAATGATTTTATTTCTTTTAATATTGAAAAAGTAATGAGTAAATATAATGGTGAAACATATGAAATTAAATGAAGATTTATTTAAAATAGAAAAAGAAGTAAATAATATAGCTTTAAAGGGTATTAACGATACCTCTTTTTGTCTTTATATAAATGAATATTTTAAGTTAAAAAAACAAAATATTTTAATAGTTACTCCAACTTTGTTTGAAGCGAATAAAATATTAGATGAATTAGCTAATATAAATTATCAAACACTATTTTTTCCTATGGATGACTTTTTAACTAGTCTCGCTATTTCAGCTAGTCCGGATTTAAAGATTACGAGATTAGAAACTATTAATAATCTTTTAGATAATGATAGACATATTGTTGTTACGCATTTAATGGGATTATTGCGTTTTTTACCTACAAAAAAAATATATCAAAAACATATTATTAAACTTGCTAAAGGTAATGAGTATCCACCAGAAAAATTAGTTGATGATTTAATAGGAAATGGTTATGTTCGTGATACTATTGTATCTAAAACTGGCGATATTGCAGTTCGAGGTTATGTTATTGATATTTTCCCTGTATCAAGTATTAATCCTGTTCGTATTGAATATTTTGGTGATGAAATAGAATCTATTCGTTATTTTGATAGTGATAGTCAAAAATCAATAGAGAATATCGAAGAAATATTAATTTATCCAGTAACAGAGTTATTAATAGATGGAAGTATAGAGGAACCTATTAATCAAAGTTATATCAAAAAATATAGTAAAGATGTAGTAAGTATTATTGATTATTTAGATAATCCTTTAATCTTTATTAAGGATTATTCACAAATTAAGAGTCTTTATAAAAAAACAGAGGAGCAGATGGATGAATATCGAAAGAGTAAGGATGTTGATTATAAAGAAGATTATATGCATGATTTATCTATTTTGGATAATAAGAAAGTTGCACACTATTTAACCCATGATAATTTAATTAGTGATAAAAAGATAGAGATAATAGATTTTAAGATGAAAGAAGTCCCAAAATTTAAGGAGAACTTAGATGGAATAGAAAACTTTATTAACGCCAATAAAGGAAAAACAATTATTCTTACTTTAAAAGATTATCAAATAAAATCGTTTACCAAAAGGGTAAATTTTAAATATCTTATTACGGATGTAAATAATATTATAAAAAATGAAGTAAATATTGTTCCTTATGAATTAGAAACGGGATTTATATATAATGATATTATTTTAATTACTGATAAAGATTTATTTAATATAACGATGCAGAAAAAGAAATATAAAACGAAATTTAAATATTCTACTAAGATTCGTGATATTAATAAATTAGAAATAGGGGATTATATTGTTCATAATGTGAGTGGTATTGGTGTATATAATGGGATTAAGACTCTAACAACTAATAATGTAAAAAAAGATTATATTGAAGTTCTTTATAAAGGAAATGATAAATTATATATACCTGTTGAAAAAATTGAATTAATTAGTAAATATTCAGGAAAAGAGGGTGTTGTTCCCAAAATCAATAGTTTAAATAGTCAAGAATGGCAAAAGACTAAGATGCGTGTTGCAAATAAAGTCAAGAATATTGCAGGAGAATTAATTCGTATCTATGCTGAAAGAAAAATGAAAAAAGGTATTAAGTATAGTGAAGATGATGAACTTCAAGAAATGTTTGAAAAAGAATTTGAATATGAATTAACCGAAGATCAAGCTCTTGCTACTAAGCAGATTAAAGAAGAAATGGAGACAAGTCATCCGATGGATAGACTTCTTTGTGGTGATGTAGGCTTTGGTAAAACAGAAGTAGCTTTTCGCGCTATATTTAAGGCTGTTGAAAATAGTAAACAAGTAATGTATCTTTGTCCAACCACTATTCTTTCGATGCAACAGTATAATAATGCCATCGCAAGATTTCAAAATTATCCTGTAGAAATTGCTCTTTTAAATAGATTTGTGCCTAGCAGTAAGCAAAAAGATATTATCGAAAAGTTTAATTCCGGGAAAATAGATTTTTTAATTGGCACCCATCGACTTTTAAACGATGCGATAAAACCTAAAGACTTAGGATTATTAGTAATTGATGAAGAACAACGTTTTGGCGTAATCCATAAAGAGAAAATAAAAAAATATAAAAGTGATATTGATGTCTTAACGCTTACTGCAACCCCAATACCAAGAACACTCCAAATGTCACTTATTGGTATTAGAAGTCTTTCCCTTATCACGACACCACCAGTGAATAGGTATCCTATTCAAACATATGTAACAGAAGAAAATGATACTTTAATTAAAGATGCAATTTATAAAGAATTAGCGCGTCATGGACAAGTATTTATACTTTATAATCACGTTGAATTAATTGAACATAAAGTATATCAAATTCAATCTTTGGTACCAGAAGCAAGAATAATTTATGCCCATGGCAAGATGGATCGTAATGACATTGAAAATAAGATGTATGATTTTATTAATTATCAAGCTGATATTATGATATGTACAACAATTATTGAAACAGGTATTGATATTCCTAATGTAAATACTTTAATAATTTTGGAAGCCGATCATTTTGGACTATCACAATTATATCAAATTCGTGGAAGAGTAGGACGAAGTGATAAGATTGCCTATGCTTATATGATGTATAATCCTGGTAAAGTCTTAGGTGATGAAGCCATAAAGAGATTAAAGGCTATTGAAGAATTTACGGAATTAGGAAGTGGTTTTAAAATAGCCAATCGTGATTTATCAATAAGAGGTGCTGGTGATATATTAGGAGACGAACAAGCAGGATTTATTGATTCTGTAGGAATTGATTTATATTTAAAAATATTAAATGATGAAATAAAGAAATTAAAAGGAGAGGAAGTAATTGAAGAAAAAGCTAATGAGCCAACTTTAATGAATATTGGTACCCATATTAGCGATAATTATGTGTTCGAAAATGAACTTAAGATAGAAATTCATAAATTGATTAATAGTATTGATAGTTACGAAAAGCTTGTTGAAGTGAAAAAAGAACTTGAAGATCGTTTTGGTAAAATAGATAAGGAAATGGAAATCTATATGTATGAAGAATGGTTTGAAAAAGTTGCAAGACGGGTTGGAATTATTAAGATTAATGAAAATCAAACAAGAGTTGAAATTATTTTGAGTAAAGATAAGAGTAGTAAGATAGATGGAGAGAAACTATTTATGGAATCATATAATATTTCTCCATATTTTAAGTTTAATTATCATAATAGTTGCTTAGGTATTGTATTAGAACTACCTAAATTAGATAAACATTATATTTATTATCTAATAAAACTGGTTAACTTATTAGTATAGAAAGTGTTATAATAACATTTTCTTTTTTTACTTTTAATAATGACTTAATTCGACATTTTTCTTTTTTAAAAGAATAAAATCTAATAAAATTTACGTTTTCTTGACAAGAAAAAGAAAAAATGATATTCTTTAACTATAATAAAGGAGGATTATGGATAGAGATAATGATGTATTAAAACAATTAGAAGAAAAAAATCGCGAGATTTATTTAAATAAATTATATCTTGATTTAGATAATAATAATGAAATATTACATATTGTTATTGATAACGTAATAAATCTATTTAAAGATGAAGTAATAAATAAATTATTAGAAATTAATCCTGTAAATAAGAAAAATGAAAAGATAATAAAGAGTTATGTTAATGATTTTTATAAAAATATAAAACAAGAAATAACCAGTATTCTTAATAAAAGATATGAAAATCTAAAGAAAGAAATAAGTAATATCGATGATGTTGATTATCAGGAATGTATTAATAATGAAAGAAAAATATTTATTGATGAAACGAAAAAAGCCTATAATAATTTGGTTAAAGAGTTAATTGATGAAATAGAGAAAAGTTTAAATAAATCTAATGATAGAATTAATAACTATTTACAAGTATTAAACTATGATAAATTTGTTAATAAAATGAAGGAATTAATAAACAATATGAATGTTATTTTGTATAATAGTTATATTGAAAGTAATAATAAATTTCAAAATTTAAATGCAAAAACTTTAAATAGATAGTATAAATATTTTGTTTTACCAGAAAATAATATAGGTGATATTATGGTAAAAAGTGGTATTACAAGAAGAATTGATGAATTAGGAAGAATTGTTATACCAAAAGAAATACGAAGAAATTTAAAGATTCAAGATAGTGATGAGATGGATATATCTTTAGATGGTAATAGTATTGTTTTAAATAAACATGAAATAGAGAATGATAAAGTAGTTAATAAATTTGTTTATATTATTAGTAAATTCTTAACTAAGAATGTATTATTTACTTCTAAAGAGAAAATAATTAGTTATAGCATTGTTAATAAAGAAAAAATAGAAAATCTAGAATTATCTGATGAGATTAAAAGTATTATTAATAATCGCAAAAGTATCGATAGTGATAGTAATTTTAAATTATTTAATTCTGATGAATATTATTATATTATTCATCCTTTAGTTATTAATGGGGATTTATTTGGAAGCATTATCTTGTATAGTAAAGAAAGAATAAGTGATGTAGATAATAAATTATTTGCATTTAGTAAAATGTTTTTAGAAAATTATCTTGAATAAGTAGTTAATTAATGATATAATCTAGTCATATTTATCAACGAAGGAATGAGTAGTTACGGGAAAATTGTAGAGAGTCTTATATTGGTGAGAGTAAGATATTGGAAAGTAATGAAGTATGGTTCTGGAGATAAATCGCTAGGAGCGTTACAAGAATAAGTGCATAGTATATCTATGAATTAAGGTGGTAACACGGCTTTTCGTCCTTAGAAGTAGTCGTGTTTTTATTTTGGGAGGAATAGTTATGGGAAAATTTTATATTACAACTGCTATACCATATGCTAGTGGAAAAAGTCATATTGGTAATGTTTATGAGGATGTATTAGCAGATGCTATTGCAAGATATCATCGTAAAAATGGAGATGAAGTTTATTTTCAAGTTGGACTTGATGAACACGGTCAAAAAATAGAAGATAAAGCTAAAGAAAAAGGTATTTCACCACAAGAACATGTTGATAATATCGCTAAAGAATTTAAAAGTATGTTGGATATTTTAAATATTAGTTATGATGGTTTTATTCGTACAACTGATGAAAGTCATTGTAAGAAAGTTGAAAAGATATTTCAAAAGTTATATGATCAAGGTGATATCTATAAAGGTGAGTATTCAGGTTGGTATTGTACACCATGTGAATCCTTTTTTACAGAAAAAGATTTAGTAGATGGTAAATGTCCTGACTGTGGTAGGGATGTCGAAAAAGCCCATGAAGAAGCTTATTTCTTAAAATTATCTAATTATAGTGATAGATTAATTGAATATATTGATAGTCATCCAGATTTTTTGTTACCGGAGTCGCGTAAAAATGAAATAATTAATAATTTTATTAAACCTGGTTTACAAGATTTATGTGTATCACGTAGTACTTTTACTTGGGGTGTGCAAGTTCCTTTTGATAGGAAACATGTTATTTATGTATGGATAGATGCATTAATAAATTATATTACTTTTTTAGGATATGATGTAGATGGTTCAAGTGAGCAGTTTAAGAAATTTTGGCCTGCTGATTTACAATTAATCGGTAAAGATATTTTTAGATTTCATGCTATTTATTGGCCAATTATTTTAATGGCTCTTGATCTTCCTTTACCAAAACAAATTTTTGGTCATCCATGGTTATTGTTCTCTAATGATAAGATGAGTAAATCCAAAGGAAATATAAGTTATGCTGATGATTTATGTAAGGAATATGGAACAGATGCTATTAGATATTATTGTCTTCATGAAATACCTTATGCACAAGATGGTAATTATACAGAGGATTTACTAATAGAAAGAATTAATGCAGATTTAGCCAATGTTTTAGGTAATTTAGTTAATCGTACAATTTCAATGGGTAATAAATATTTTAATGGTCATGTTATTGATACAAAGGTTTTGGAAGATGTTGATAGTGATTTAATTAATATTGTTAATAGCGTTAAAGATTTACTTGTAGATGATATTAAAACAATTCACTTAATTAATGCTTTGGATCATATATTTGATATTGCTAGACGTAGTAATAAATATATTGATGAGACGACACCTTGGATTCTTGCTAAAGATGAGTCTAAATTAGAAAGGCTTCAAACGGTAATTTATAATTTATTAGAAGCTATTAGAGTTATGGCTAATTTATTATCACCATTTTTGCCTGATACTAGTGAAAATATTTTAAAACAATTAAATAATTTCCGTAAAGAAGAACAATTTATTAGTGATAATGAATATAATTTAAATAGTCCAGTACCTTTGTTTATGAGAATTGAAAAAAAGAATTAAATAGAGAGGAAATGAATATGAATAATAATTATTTAATAGATACGCATTGTCATATTAGTTTGACCGATGATATAGATTCAATGGTTATGGATGCTGAAAAGAACAATGTATTGAAATTTATTATGTCAGGTTGCGATGCTAAAAGTATTCGTGATGGTTTAGAAATAATATATCGTTATCCTTCAATTTTTATGACAGTAGGATTTCATCCTGATGAAGTCGATAATATAACTGATAAAGATATTAAGGATTTAGAGGTTTTACTTAAAACAAATAAAAAAATTGTGGGTATTGGAGAAATTGGACTTGATTATTACCATAATGATATGAATAAAGAAAGACAAAGAGAATATTTTATTAAACAACTAGAACTTGCTGAAAAGTATGATTTACCAGTAGTAATTCATTCAAGAGAATCAATAGGAGAAGTTTTAGAAATCTTAAAAGAACATCATAATCGTGGTGTAATTCATTGTTTTAGTGGTAGTATTGAAATGGCTAATGAATTTATAAAAATAGGCTTTTATCTAGGTATTGGTGGTGTTTTAACTTTTAAGAATAGTAAATTAAAAGAAGTAGTTGAAGAAATATCTCTTGATCATTTAGTTTTAGAAACAGATAGTCCATATCTTGCACCAGAACCATATCGAGGACATACTAATTATCCTCAAAATATTAAGATTGTTGCTCAAGCACTTCGTAAGATTAAAAATGTTTCGATGGAAGAGATAGCTGAGAAAACAACAGGAAATGTAAATAAAATATATAATTTGTTTAAATAGAGAGAAATCTCTATTTTTTTCTTTATTTGACACATATATGTAAAAATGATATCATTATAATAGAGGTGGAGTATGGTAAAGGCAAGAAGACGTGCAGTAATACGTTATTTTTCTTTCGTAATCTATGGTTGTTTTCTTGCTCTAATCATAGTTGCTGGAAAAGAACGTAGTCAAATAGTAACATCCAACGTTAATAATGTTAAATCTATTCAATCGTCAAGAATAGTTCATGAATATGGAGAAGGTATCATGAAAACATATAATACTAGAATAGTTACTAATACTAATGACATAAAAAAATATGGTAAGGATTATAAAATAGAATTCACAGGAACCTTAACAGGATATGGTCCTGATTGTCCAGGCTGTATAGGATATGTTTATTGTAGTCCTAATCCAAATGTCTTGAATGGTAATATCTATTATAATGATAAAGAATATGGTAAACTTCGTATATTAGCGGCAGATTATTCTATACCATGTGGTAGTATTATTTATATTAAAAATTTCAGTTTTGTAGAAGGGAATGAGTTTAGAGGCATTGTCTTAGATCGTGGTAGTGCAATTGTAGGGTTAACGATGGATTTACTGTATCCTAGTGAAGCCGATACTGTAATTATTGGCAGACAAAGGAATATTCATTTTACGATAGAAAGATGGGGATGGTAACCATCTTTTTTTGACATAAATTTTTACATTTTTTATAAAAAAACTCTTGATATAATTTTTCTATCATGGTATATTTATAGAGTAAAGGAGGATATAAGAATGGACAATTCAAAACAGAGCAAGCAAATATTGTTATCAGTAATTGGAGTTGCTATCTTAGTAGTAGCTGTAGTTGGTGTATCATTTGCGTTCTTTAACTATACTAGAACGGGAGCAGCAAACACAGTATCAACTGGTAAGATTAAATTTACATCTACTCAAAGTGGTGATGGTGTGTCATTAACTAATAAGTTTCCAATAACGGCAGCAACTTATTCTACACAAAGTAGTGGAACTTACGATTCAACTACTATGGATTTCGCTCGAATTGTTGTAACAATTAATGGTGAAACTACTTATGCTCAAGGTCTTGATTTCAAAGTAACTGCAAAAGATGTAAACTTTGATGCAGGTGGTAATAATGCAGTAACTTTACCAGTTAATGTTGTTGTTACTGCTACTCAGACAAGTACTCCAGTAAGTGGTGATTCAATCACTGGATATTCAAGAACAAATGGCGTTGCTATTCCAGAAGGATATGTTCTAGCTGATGGTCATATCGGCGGAACATCAACTTATACTGATGGAACAAGATTTGCTGCTACGGTAACAATTGATGCTTATTTGGATGGAAGTAAGATCGCTATTACTGATACTTATGCAGGATCTGGAAATGCAGCTACTGACTATAATGGAACATCTGATTCTAACTGGGTAGGTGATAGAACAGTACTTACTACAGATCAATGGAATGCATTATCTAGTAGTGCCGCAAACAATCTTTCATTCAAAGTAAGTGTTGAATCAAGAGAAACTGGTGGAACATACGTAAGTAGTTAGAATTGAGCATATTTATATGCTCTTTTTTTGTTGCATATTATTATTTTTTATTATATAATATCTTTATAATAGGAGATAAAATGGAAAAAGAAATTATGAATGATGAGAAGCAAAATAGGAAAAGAATAGTTTTAATAGTAATTGGTTTTATAGTATTAATTAGCTTAACTTTTGGTATTACGTATGCTTTTTTTAATTATACAAGAACAGGTACTCCAAATGTTTTAAGTACAGGTATAATACAATTTAATTATCAAGAAGGAACAACATTACAGTTAACAAATCAATTTCCAATAAGTGAATCTGATTTAACAAATAATCATAAACTTACTTTTAGTATTTCTGGTCATAACAATTTGGATGATGGTGTAACATTTAATGTGTATGCTGTTCGCGGTGATGATGTAACTGGTAAGACATGGCTTACAGATAATATTATCAAAATGAAGTTTGAAGCTCCTACTGATGGTGATGGCTTTAGTATTACTACAAATAATTTTGCTACGGCAGCTTCTCCAACGTTTACAAATGATAAAGCTTTAATTGCAACGGGGTTAATTAAAAATACTCAAGCATTAACTACGAAGACTTATTCTTTATATATGTGGGTTGATGAAAATCTTGCTTTTATTTCATCGACAACCAAAAGAGCAAATAATGCGGAAGGAAATCCTTCGCTTGCTGATGCTACTTCTGGAACAACAACTGCTACAAGATATATGAAAAATGATGATGAAGCAAGTACAGTTACTTTATATCCAGCAAATGCAGATTCAACAGGGAAAATTATCTATACAACAAAAGAATTTAGTAATGCACATTATACAATTAAGATAAGAATTGAAGCTAATGAGGCATAAAATTATTTTTCAAAATTTGACAAATATAAATTGATTTTTAAAAATAATTATTATATAATTTATTTAGAATAATTTCCAAGGAGGTAAGTGCATGAAAATTACGAAAGTGCAAGGAAGAAAATTCGACAAACCAACTTCAAATGTGAAAGGAGTAGTAGAAGTTACTTTAGATGATTGCTTTGTTGTAAAAGACATCAGAATCATTGAAAAACCTGAAAAAATGGTAGTTGCTATGCCAAGTAAAGTTATTTCAGGACGTAACGAAGATGGAACTATTAATCCAGAATTAAAAGTTCATGTTGATCAAGCTCATCCTATTAACAAAGAAACACGTGAGATGTTTAATGAAGTTATTTTAGGTGCTTTTGAAAGAGCTAAAACATCTGAATTTGTAGAAGAATTATAAGAAGAAAGATTTTATTCTTTTTTCTTTTTTTTTACATATAATTAAGTGGAGGATATATGGAAAAAGAAAAAGAAATTAACTCATTTAATCATAGTATTAGTATCGTAGAAAGAAAGAATATTATAATTACTGGAGTAAAAAAGGTAGAAAGCTTTGATAAGGAAGAATTTTTATTAGAAACAATTATGGGGTATTTAGCACTTAAAGGGGAAGATTTGGAATTAGTTAAATTAGATACTATACAAGGAACAGTAACTATTAAAGGTTTTATTAAAAGCTTTGACTATATTGATGATAATACTAAAAAAGAAAAAGAATCTTCTATTATTAGTAGGTTATTTAAATAATGGCATTATCTATTCAAATTAAATCTTTAACAATATCGTTTTTATTTGGTATTATATATTGCATTTTCTTTAATCTTTTTTATAATGCATTATTTACTAGATATAAATGTGTCAATATTATCACAAATATGACTTTTAATCTGCTTTTCTTTTGTTTATATTTTTATCTTCTTTATATTATTAATAATGGAATAATTAATATATATTTTCTTATAGTCATGATTATAGGCTTTTTACTGTATAATAAAATATGTGTCAAATTAAGAGTAAAGTGGAAGAAAATAAGACTTTAAATAATTGAATTATCTTCCTTTTTTTGATATCCTAAAAATAGGAGGAGTGTATGCAAAAGAAAAAAAAGAAATTTACTGTTAAAAAAAATGCTAAGCGCATGCTTGTATTTGGTCTTTTTTCGTTTGCAATCATTTCCTTTGTTTTAGTAACTTTATCGAATATTATTGGGCAGATAGTTGATAAATATAAAGAAGCTCATGAACTTGAAGCGAAGATGTTGGTTTTAGAAGAAACTGAGAGAGATTTAAATAATGAAATATTGAAATTACAAGATTCTGATTATTTAGCAAGATATGCTAGAGAGAAGTATTTTTACTCTAAAGATGGTGAATTAATAATAAGATTACCCGCTAATAATGAATAGTGGTAGATAGTTAGGAATATTACCTAACTTTTTCTTTTAGTAGTTTTATAAAATAACTTGATATATTTCTTTTTTTTTTATACAATATTTTTCAGGGAGTTTGTTATGAAAGAAGTATATAATTTTTTAACAAATACAATAAAACTTAAGGAAAATGATGTAATTATTACAGGTGTATCAGCAGGACCCGATTCTATGGCTTTATTACATATTTTGATTGAATTAAGAGATAAAATTAATTATCAATTAATTGTTGCGCATGTCAATCATAATGTAAGAGAAGAAAGTAAGGAAGAAGAAGTTTTTTTAAAAAACTATTGCTTGGATAATAACGTTGTTTTTGAAAGTATGACTATCAAAACATATGGTGATGATAATTTTCATAATGAAGCACGTAATATCAGATATAATTTTTATCATGAATTGATTAAAAAATATCGAGCAAATTATTTAATGACAGGTCATCATGGTGACGATTTAATGGAAACCGTTCTTATGCGAATTGTTAGAGGATCAACACTAAAAGGATATAGTGGTTTTGAAAAAATAGTTGATATGGATGGCTATAAGATAGTTCGACCTTTAATCTTTGTAACAAAAGAAGCTTTAGAACAATTTGATAAAGATAATAATATACCTTATCGTATTGATAAAAGTAATTATAAAGATAAATATACAAGAAATAGATATCGTAAATATGTTTTACCGTTCTTAAAGAAAGAAGATGCAAATGTTCATGAAAAGTTTCTTCATTTTAGTGAAGAATTGATATCTTGTGATAAGTTATTAACCAAATTAACAAAATTAGAAATGGAAAGAATATATAAAGATGGTATTATTGATATCGAGGAATTTAAAAAGACGGATTTATTAATTGGAAAAAGAATTATAGAATATATTTTTAGTCTTATTTATCAAGATGAATTAACAGATATTAATAATAAACATGTTGAGTTAGTAATTGAACTAATTAATTCTAAAAAAGCTAGTGCATCATTATCTTTGCCAAATAATTATTTGTTCATTAAAGAATATAATAATGCATATTTTAAAAAGAATATTGATGATACTATATCATATGATATTCTTCTTACTGATGAGGTTGTACTACCAAATGGTATGATTTTAAAAATGATTGATTCTTCAAGTACAGATGGTAATGATATTTTAAGAATTAATAGTAGTGATGTTTCATTACCATTACATGTTAGAACAAGATGTGATGGTGATAAGATGACTATCAAAAATATGAAAGGTTCTAAAAAAGTGAGTGATATTTTAATTAATTCAAAGATTCCAGTTAATAAACGCAATTCTTGGCCAATTGTTGTTGATAGTGAAAATAAAATAATTTGGATTCCTAAAGTAAAAAAATCTAAATATAATAGACTAAAGGACGAAAAATGTGATATAATATTTAAATGTTTATGAAGGAGAGATGAATATGAATAAAAAAGAAATGAAAAAGAATGTAATTCCCTATATTTTATTAATAGGATTAATGTTTGTACTATTCTATATGTATAAAATAATGAGTGTTAAAGTAAATGATTTAACATTTAATGAATTTATGGGAAAAGTATCTAGTGGCGAAGTAAAAGAAATGGAAGTTACTCCAAGTAATGATGGTGGAGTATATTACATAGAGGGTAAATTAAAAGATTATAAAGAAAATGAATCTTTTAAAGTTACTGCACCTCTTTCAGATGAAGTAATTAAGGAACTTGTAGATGGATATGAAAAGTATGACTATAAGATTAAAGTAAATAAAGATCCAAGTGCAAGTACATTATTAGTTATTTTAGTTAATTTCTTACCACTTGTATTAATTGTTGGTGGAGGATTATACTTCTTAAATAGACAAGCCGGTGGTGCGAATAAATCATTTGATTTTGGAAAAAGTCGTGCAAGATTATCTGATAGTCGTAATAAGGTTACATTCAAAGATGTTGCAGGTTTAAAAGAAGAAAAAGAAGAAGTAAAAGAATTAATTGATTTCTTAAAAAGTCCAAAGAAATTTCAGAAATTAGGGGCAAGAATTCCTAAAGGAGTACTTTTAGTTGGTCCTCCTGGAACTGGTAAAACATTACTTGCTCGTGCTGTTGCAGGTGAAGCTAATGTGCCATTCTATTATATTAGTGGATCTGATTTCGTTGAATTATTTGTTGGTGTTGGAGCTTCACGTGTACGTGATATGTTTAAACAAGCTAAGAATAACGCTCCATGCTTAATTTTCATTGATGAAATTGATGCTGTGGGTCGTCAACGTGGAACAGGATTAGGTGGTGGACATGATGAAAGAGAACAAACTCTTAATCAATTATTAACCGAAATGGATGGTTTTGGTGCTAACGAAGGTATTATTATTATCGCTGCAACAAACCGCGCCGATGTTTTAGACCCAGCCCTTTTAAGACCAGGAAGATTTGATAGACAAGTAACTGTTAATTTACCTGATAAACAAGGTCGTGAAGAAATACTTGAAGTTCATGCAAGAAATAAAATATTAGATAAAAATATTACATTATCTAATCTTGCTAAGAGAACACCAGGATTTAGTGGTGCAGATTTAGAAAATTTACTTAATGAAGCTGCTTTGCTTGCCGTACGTCGTAATAAAGAATTTATTACTATGAGCGAGATAGATGAAGCAACTGATCGTGTTTTAATGGGACCTGCTAAAATAAGTAAAAAATATACTGAAAAAGAACGTAATATGGTCGCTCATCATGAAGCAGGACATGTTGTATTAGGATTAAAACTTTCTAGTGCTAATGATGTCCAAAAAGTAACAATCATTCCACGTAGTTATGCTGGTGGATATGCTATGATGGTTCCAAAGGAAGAAAAATATACAGAAACAAAAACGGAATTATTGGAACAAATAACAGGATTATTAGGTGGTCGTGTATCAGAGGAAATTAACTTTGGTGAAATAACAACAGGTGCACATAATGATTTTGAAAAAGCTACTAAAATAGCGCGTGCTATGGTAACTGAATATGGTATGAGTGATTTAGGACCAGTTCAATTAGAACAACAAAGTGAAAGCGTCTTTATTGGCCGTGATTATAATAAAACACGTAATTTCTCTGATACGGTTGCACATGAGATTGATATTGAAATTCGCAAGATAATGGACGAATGTTATAAAAAAGCTACCAAGATATTGAAAGATAATATTGATTTAGTTCATTTAATAGCAAATGCTCTACTTGAGAAAGAAACATTAACTCATGAAGAAATATTATATCTAGAAGAAAATGGTAAATTACCAGAAGATACTACACTTAATGATTTAACAGAAGACGAACTTCGTGAAAAAGCCAAAGAAGCTGGTATTAAAGGCTATACTAAAATGACCAAAGAAGAATTAATCAAAGAGCTTAATAAATAGGCTCTTTTTTTGTCAAATAATGAAAATATACTTGTAAAACGAAGGATATTTAGATAATCTAATTAAATGGAGGTTTTGTATATGAAATATGATATTGTAAATCAAATTATAAATTTAGTACATGATGGAAAAATTAAGCTTGATTCAGCAAGATCAGCAATTGTTTTAGGAGTATTTTCTGATATTATTAATAGTGGAGTAGAGGAATTATCTGGATTAAAAATTATAATACCTAATGATGGCAAAGGAATAGAAAATAATAGTGTCTTTGCAAAATCGATGAGAGAAGAGTATTTTAAAATTAATCTTTCAGATAATCAGGTAAAAATATTTAATAACAGTCTTAATGGATTTAATATAGAATGGAAAGAGAATAAAGAGGATAATAGTTATGAATATGCAGTATGTTATAAGAATGGTAGAGATTATATTATAGTAAGACAAAGTAATAGAAATTATTTGGATAGTACGTATAATGTTGATATATATACTGATATAGTAGATGGAGAAGGCAACATTAAATATAGTTTGTCTCAATTTATTCCAGATTATCATACAGAAAGAGTTAGTATATTAAATCAGAAAAAGGATATTGTAACGCTTGCTATTGATGATAATGAATATTTTATAAAAGCCAATTCTATTTATAATAAGACATATTATAATTGGCTTAAAACAATTGGATTAATTGTAAGAGATAAATATCGTGAATCACTTAGTAATGATTATCAAGAATTAGAAGGATATACGAATAAAAAAATACGATAGTTTATTAAAAAGAAGTCTACAATGTAGGCTTTTATTTTGCAATTTTTTAATTTTTATGGTATAATATACTTCATTAATTTGGGGGGATTATGGATAAAAATGAGTATACTTTAACCAAGGAGGATATTGCGAATTATTTATATGATTTTTCATATTTAATGTCGACAGTATGTCTTAATAAAGATGTCTCTTTTTGGATTAATTTTGTAGGATACATGCGTTCTACTAATCGATACATGTATGCTTCACAATATTATTATATGGAAATGATTGAAGTATTTGGTTTCTATTTAATGAAGTCGATAAACTCTATTTTATATGATGCCAATTTTAAAAGCGTTTTACCAGAGAATATTGATATTAATAAAAATATATTTGTTAATCCTAATGATGCTAGTATGTTTCCTGATAAAAAGTGGGTTATAAGATATATAAGAAATGTTATAAACCATAGCGATAATAAAGAACAATATCAATTAAAGAGAATTAATAATAAAATATATATTGAAATTGACATAGCGGATTCTAGAACTAAAAAAGAAAAAGCAATATATACAGATCCTAGACCATTTCATGTTTTAATATCTTGTGCAGATTTTTATGAGTTAATGTCTAAAGCTTTGACGGTTCAAGATTTAAATCATTATGTTTTAGATATAAAAAAGGATTTATCTTCTTTAAATAGTAAAAATTGCTTTGCACTATTGGATAATGTTGAGATGAAAAAAGTTTATCCAAAAGATAATCCTACTGATCCTGACGTTATTAAAACTTTTTCTCTAACATATTCGCAAAAAAGAAAGATTCAACAGGATTTAAAAGGTTGGGAAAAATTACTGGCTAATGGAAGAGCTATTTTACCATATTTAGTAATGACTGCTATGCCTTTACCAGAATTAAAAAGATTTAATTATGAAACAATGTTATATTTTGTAGGACAGTATTTGATATTAAATAAGAATAAAAGTATGAGCGATTTTGAACAAGAAGTCCAAATGATGTTATTATTTGATGAAAAAAATATTTTGTTTGAAAATGTGACCAATGAATTTGGAACAATTCCCAATAAACTTTGTGCAGTATATGATTGGGATTTATTTTCACAAATAAGTTGTTTTATTTATTGTGGATATATTTTTGATACAGTTGTAAATGATGAAAAAATTACTATAGGAAAAAAGGAATATCCAAGAAACAAGTTACGAAATTCTTTTGTTCATTCAAGATGGGTAGGTTCTTATAATACTGCGTTTGAATTTTTTGATTGGAAAAACGATTTTGAAAGTGAATATAATGATAAATCTTCATCATATTGGCGAGAAATTATTACGTGGAATAATTTGGAGGATGTTGCCAAAGAATATCATGATAAAATATGTCATAATCATTTAATAAGTTATCCGATGTGTATAAGAAGTGGTATTTATAGTAATCAATATAGTGAGTTTTCTTTCACAGAAAGTGGTATCTTATGGAGATTAGTTACAAATGGAAGCTTTGATAATCAGAATGAATTACCATGGGGAATATATTGTTTTGATCAAAATAATAGATATTTTATAGATGATGAAGAGAAAATAGAATACTTTTTATCTAAAATATATGAAATGTCTGACTGTAGTGAAGATGAAAAAGATTTAATTTACTTCCATTTAAAAAAATGTAATAAAATTACAAGGGATTATTATAATAATCTGTTAGATAAAGAAGAGGCAACAGAAAAAATTAGACAATCTTTTGATGATGATGAAGAGAATAATAAAACATTGAAAAAATAATGTCATAATGTGTCAAATATTCTCTTTTACTTTTGATGCTATGATACAATTACATTGTAGAGATAGGAAAGGTAGGGGGAACATTATGAAATCTAACAAATTAAGCACATTTTTCTTATGTTTTCTCTTAGTCTTTACTTTACTTGTTGCCGCTGGATGTGGTAAAGATGATCCTGAAGATAAAGGTAATACACCAGATGTAATTGATAAGGATGATAAAGGTGGTACTGATAAGAAGGATGACAACGGTAAAGAAAATTCTAAGGATGATTCAAAGAAAAATGATAGCAAAAATAATGGTTCAAGTACTACAAAAAAAGTTAAACTTTTAAAGAGGAATGGTGTTGAATGGAAAGAAAACACTAGAATTAATTCCAAAGTTGGTGCAAAGAGTTACAAAGTAGTATGGGGTGACACATTAAGTTTAATTGCTAGAACATGGCATGTTAATTGCTATACGTTAGCTAAATACAATGGCATTAAAAACATTGATTTAATTGAAGTAGATCAAATAATTTACAATTATAAGGCAAAATAAGAGTTATTAATTTAACTCTTTTCTTTTATCTTTTTTTAGACTATAATATTCCCAAGAGGTTTTATGATGCTTAAAATTGGAAATGTTGAGATTAAAGGTAAAGTTGCTCTTGCACCTATGGCTGGTATATGTAATAGTGCTTTTCGAAAAATTGCTAAAGAACGAGGAGCAGCTTTAATATATGCTGAAATGGTCAGTGATAAAGCTATTTTTTATCGTAACAATAAAACTAAAGAAATGTTATATATGGAAGATGATGAAAGACCCCTTGCTCAACAAATATTTGGTAGTGATGAAGAAACATTTGTTGAAGCTGCAAAATATATAGAAAAAGAAATGCATCCCGATATTATTGATATCAATATGGGGTGTCCTGTTCCCAAGGTGGCTTTAAGATCACAAGCAGGAAGTGCATTACTTAAAAATCCTGAAAAGATAAAGAAAATAGTTAAAGCCGTTGTTAATAGTGTAAAATGTCCTGTAACAGTTAAAATAAGAAGTGGATGGGATATGAATAGTATTAATGCACCTTTAATCGCTAAGATATGTGAAGAAGCTGGAGCAAGTGCTATTTGTATACATCCAAGAACACGTTGTCAAGGTTATTCTGGCAAAGCTGATTGGAGTATTATTAAGAAAGTTAAAGAAAGTGTATCGATTCCTGTTATTGGTAATGGCGATATTAAGACCGTTTATGATGCTAAAAGAATGCTTGATGAAACAGGCTGTGATATGATTATGATAGGAAGGGGTGTACTTGGTAATCCCTGGTTTATCTCTGATATCAATGATTATCTAGATAAAGGAATAGAACCTAAAAATAGAGATTATCATGAAAAGATTAATATGTGTATTAAACATATTAATTATTTAAAAAAGATAAAACCAGAGAAGTTAGTATGCCTAGAAATTCGTAATCATGTTGCATGGTATCTTAAAGGACTAAAAAATAGTAACATAATTAAAGAAAAAGTGTATAAAGCAACTAATTCCTGTGATATAATAAAAATATTAAAGGAATTTGAGGAGGAATATCATGAATAATGAAGTATTAATTGTTGAAAAACCTAAAGTATATAAAAGAGTAGCAGCGTTTTTTATTGATATATTGATTGTATCTTTACTAGCAGGGATAATTTCTTCAACATTTACTGATACTAAAAAATATGAAGAAGTATCAAAAGAGATGTTAGAAACAATGTCTAAATATAGTCAAAAAGAAATTGAATTAGAAGAATATCAAGCGAAAAGTCGCGAACTAAATTATGAATTGGTTGCAAGCAGTATTTACATTACGATAGTAACCTTAATAGTAATAATTGTTTATTATGTAATAATGCCATATTTTTGTCACGGAATAACCCTTGGTAAATATTTAATGAAAATAAGAATGATAAGTAATAATGATAAAGAATTAAATATCTTTAATTATCTTTTAAGAAGTTTGATAATTAATAGTGTTTTAAGTAATGCTATAATAATAATTTTGTTTTATTCTCTATCAAAAACTAATTATATTGATATTGAACCGAAAGCTAGTGGAGTTTTATCGTTAATTTTTATTGTTTCATTAATCTTTGTTATGTATCGAAATGATGGTCGTGGTTTACATGATTTGATAGCAAATACGAAAGTTGTTAATATTAATTATCAAAAAGATGATCCTAATGAACAGATTAAAGACGCAGAAATTGTTGGTGAAAAGAAAAAGGGTACAAAAAAGAAAGAAGGTAAATAAAATGAGAGAATTATCAGAACAAGAAATTGTAAGAAGAAATAAGGTTGAAGAAATAAGAAAAGTATGTAATCCTTATCCAGAAAGATTTGAAATTACTCATCGTTTACATGATGCATGTAATTTAAATGATGGAGAAAAAAATGTTAGAGTTGCAGGAAGAATTATCTTTATGCGTAAAATGGGAAAATTATCATTTCTTAGAATACGTGACTTAGAGGGAAGTTTACAGGTATCTATTAAGATAGATTTGGTAGGGGAAGAGAAATATGCTTTCTTTAAATCAATGATTGATGTAGGTGATTTTATTGGTGTAGAAGGAGAAATGTTTACTACTCAAACGGGAGAGAAAACACTACGTGCTGATGATTTTGTCTTTTTAGGTAAAGCTTTAAGACCTCTTCCAGAGAAGTTTCATGGTCTAACAGATGTAGAAGATAGATATCGTGAAAGATATGTTGATTTAATCTCTAATGAAGAATCTCGAAAAGTCTTTTTAGGAAGAAGTAAATTATATTCCTTTATTCATAAATATTTAGGAGAAAATGAATTTTTAGAAGTTGAAACGCCTATTTTACAAAGTGCTGTATGTGGAGCGGCTGCCAGACCATTTTATACACATCATAATGCCCTTGATATTGATCTTAATCTTCGTATTGCTCCAGAAACATACTTGAAACAATGTATATCAGCGGGATTTCATCGTGTATATGAACTTGCTAAATGTTTTAGAAATGAAGGTATGGATACAGAGCATTTACAAGAATTTACTCAAGTAGAATGGTATGCTGCCTATTGGAATTTTGAAGATAATTTAAAATTCTATCAAGATTTTATTCGTAATTTAATGATGGAACTTATTGGTACTACGACAATTAATTATCAAGGTAATACCCTTGACTTTGGTAAAGATTTTACAAGAATTAATTATGTAGAAAGATTAAGAAAGATTCTTGGTTTTGATTTTCTTGCGATTGATAATCCTAATGAATTAAAGGAAAAAATAGTTGCAAAAGGATTATTTACAATGAAAGATTTAGAAGACTATCATTCTTTAAGTCAAATAATTGATTTTGTATATAAGAAAACTATTAGAGCCGGTATTATTGAACCAACAGTTATATATAATTATCCAGCTTTATTAATCCCTCTTGCTCGTCGTAATGATAAAGATAATCGTATTATTGATGTATTCCAAGTAGTAGCAGGAGGTACAGAATTATGTAAGGCTTATTCTGAGCTTGTTGATCCTATTGTTCAAAGGCGTGCATTTGAAGATCAGTTGATTGCAAAAGAACAAGGTGACGATGAGACAATGGAAATTGATGAAAGCTTTATGGGAGCGATGGAACAAGGTATGCCACCAATTTCTGGTCTTGGTTTTGGCATAGATAGACTTTTAATGTTGATTTATGATGTACCTTCTATTCGTGATGTTGTCTTATTCCCATTAATGCGACAAAATGATAGCAAATAACTTTATATATAATTAGTAATGTATTATTATAATAATAAGAAAAGTGTATAATTAAAATACACTTTTTTATTGTATTTTTTTAATAAAAAATATATACTAATGACAAGGAGGAACTATGAATAGAGTAGCATTTGAATTAGGATTTATTAAAATATATTGGTATTCTATTACAATGTTTTTAGGTGTTTTATTAGGAATTATTGTTGCCTATATTGAAATAAAACGTAAAAAAATGGATACTACAAAGTTTGAAAATATGGCTTTTTTAGCAATACTATGTGGTTTCTTAGGTGCAAGAATTTATTATGTCTTATTTAATTTAGATTATTATTTACAAGATCCTATTGAAATACTTGAAGTATGGAATGGTGGTCTTGCTATTCATGGTGGAATTATTGGGGCGGTATTAGCGATACTAATTTATTGCAAAAAAAATAAATGGCAATTTATTGAAATATTAGATATTTGTGCCCCAGCTTTATTAATTGGTCAAATAATTGGTAGATGGGGGAATTTCTTTAATAGTGAGGCTCATGGTGGAATAGTTACAAGAACTTTTTTAGAAAAATTACATTTACCAAACTTTATTATTGAGGGTATGAATATTAGTGGTGTATATTATCATCCAACCTTTCTTTATGAATCATTGTTAAATTTAATATGCTTTATTACTTTAATAATTTTAAGACGTAATAGGAAAATTAAATTTGGTGTTATTACGGGTATATATTTAATTTGGTATGGTATAGTAAGATTCTTTATTGAAAGTTTGCGTACAGATAGTTTGATGGTAGGTAGTATTAAAATGGCACAATTAATAGGAATACCAATGATTATTATAGGTATTATTTTGATTATTACAAGTCGAAATAGAAATATGTATAATGAGGTTTAATTATGATATCATTTACAAGTAATGTAAAAAATGAAGTAGCAAGCTATGATGGAGAAAGAAATGAAAATATCGCTATGCTTTCGGCTATAATTCGTAATAATGCTAAATATGATGAGTATACAATAACAGTTACAACAGAAAATTCTAAAGTTGCTAAAAGAGTCTATCTTCTACTTTCTGATATTTATAATATTATGGTAACAATAGGGGATTTAGAAAATACTTTTAATCGTAATCGATTATATGTCATTAAAGCAGAAGGCGATACTAAATTTATTTTAAAAGATTTATTAGTCATTGATGATAACGGTAATTATCTATCACAGGTTGAAGATTATTTAATTGATTCAGAAGAAGAAAGAAGAGCGTATTTAAAGGGGATTTTTCTTTCTTGTGGAAGTGTTAATGATCCTAAAACAAGTAGATATCATTTAGAATTCTTTATTGATAAAAAAAATGAAGCTAATTTTGTTAACGATTTATTGAATGAATATTATTTAAATAGTAAGGTTATTTTAAAAGATAAGAAATATATGGTATATATTAAAGAAGCCGAGAAAATAGGGGATTTTTTAAGAATAATAGGAGCTTCTAGTGCTGTAATGTACTTTGAAGATATCAGAATATATCGTGATCATAAAAATATGACTAATCGGCTTAATAACATGGAACAAGCCAATATTGAAAAAACAATTAATACTTGTAATAAGCAAATTGAAGAAATAAATTTAATTTATGACAAATTAGGTGAAGAATTTCTAGATGAAAAAACAAAAGAAGCTTGTGTATACAGGCTTCGATATCCAGAAACTTCTTTGCAAGAGTTAAGTGAAATAATGACCATGGAAATTGGAAAATCAATTACCAAATCAGGTCTTAATCATCGTTTTCGAAAAATAAGAGAAATAGCTAAAAGATTAAAAGAGAGTGAAAAAAAAGAAATATTTTAAAAAAATAGTAGGAGAATCAATATATTTATCACCAATTAATCCCAATGATAGCGAAAAATATACCAAATGGTTAAATAATGCAAATATTACAAGATTTTTATCCGTTCATAATCAAATGGTATCGCTTTTTGGAGAAAGAGAATATTTAGAAAAAGCTTCTAAAGAAGATGCACATTTTGCAATAGTAAATCTATCTAATGATGAGTTAGTAGGTTCAATTGCTTTTGATAAAATTGATTATAAAAATGGTTGTGCTGAATTAGGAATCTTTATTGGTGAAGAGGATAATTTAAGTAAAGGTTATGGTAGTGAAGCGATTAAACTATTGCTTGATTTTGGTTTTAATCAATTAAGATTGCATAGTGTTATGTTAACTGTACTTTCTGATAATCAACGTGCAATTAATTGTTACACTAAATGTGGATTTAGAGAATTTGGAAGACGCCAAGAATCTATATATTGTGATGGGAAATACATTGATTTAATTTATATGGAAATAATTAATAAATAGATAGATGTAAATATATTTACAATGTTTGGTAAATATGATATATTGGCTATAATGAAGGAGGATATAATTATGCAAGAGAATCTTGATGTAAGAATGAATAATTATTTAACAATTTTAGGTAACCCCAGTTTAAGTAGAAATTTTGATCCAAATGTTCTTCGTACTATGGAACAAGCGGTTGCAATTTATGTTTCTAAGACTTCAAAGGAATATGTAGCTGCTTATGAAAATAAAGAGAAAGAGACTCTTAGGGGAAATGTTTTAGAATTAGATGGTTTATTAGATGATGAATCACTAAATAGAAGAAGATAAATATTTTATCTTTTTTTTTATAATATTTTATCAACGATACCATAATTTAGAGCTTCTTTAGCATTAAGATAATAGTCTCTTTCTGTATCATTTTTAATCTTTTCTATATTTTGATTGGTATTAAAGGATAATATTTTATTTAATTGATCTTTTAATTTTAAAATTCTTTCTGCTGCTATTTTAATTTCTGTAGCTTGTCCTGTTGCACCACCTAGTGGTTGGTGAATCATAACTTCAGCATTTGGAAGGATAAATCTTTTACCTTTTTGTCCACATGATAAAAGAAAAGCTCCCATACTTGCAGCCATACCAATACATATTGTTGAAACATTGCTTTTAATATAATTCATGGTATCCATAATGGCCATTCCACTTGTTATACTTCCGCCAGGACTATTAATATATAGAGAAATATCATCGTGATTAATGGAATCTAAATATAAGAGTTCACTAACAATAGTATTGGCGTTATTATCATCAATTTCACCTGTTAAAAAGATAATACGATCCTTTAGGAGTCTTGAATAAATATCATAACTACGTTCACCATTATTTTCTTTATCAATAATAATAGGTATTAAATGCATATAATCACCTTTAATAAAATATGTAAATAGAATTTTTTTATGTATATTTGTTTTAAAATATAAAAAACTATGATATACTTAAATAAAGAATAGAAAAGGAAGATGCGTATGTTAGTAGAGAATATAATTCTAAATATTGATGGTGTAAAAAGAGAAGTAAGTAAAGGAACTCCTCTTTTAGAAATATCTAAAATGATAAAAAATAAAGGAAGGTTGCCAGTAGTTGCTTTAGTAAATGATATAGTTTGTGAATTAAGTCATGTTCCAAATGACGGTGATAATATTGAGTTTTTGGATGTTACTAGTCCAATGGCTAATAGAATATATGTTAATGGCCTTATTTTGCTTTTAAATTATGCTTTTAATGAAGTATATGGTAATAAGAATAAGATAACCGTAAAACATTCAGTTGATAAATCAGTATGTATTGAAACAGAAAAAAATATTACTAAAGAAGAATTAAATACAATTGCTAAGAAGATGGAAGCAGTTATTGAAGCTAATTTACCAATAACAAAAATTACGGTATTAAAAAATGAAGCAGTTGAGTATTTTAGAAAAAATAATGATATGTCAAAAGTTCATCTTTTAGAATATATGACAAGTACATATGTTCATCTATATAAAATAGGCAATATGTATGACTATATATTTAGTAAAATGCCAAGTGAAACGTCATGCTTAGAAGAATTTAAACTTACATATTTAGATGAAAAAGAATTTATCTTGCAATTTCCAATTATTTATTCTGGAAAAATGGATGATTATGTACATCATGAAAAATTATTTGAAGTCTTTAAAGAAGCCAAGGAATGGGGTAAATTGATTCATGTAGAAAATTCAAGTGATTTAAATAAAGTAGTATCTATGGGTTATATGGACCATTTAATAAGAATAAGTGAAACATTAATGAATAATCGAATTCTTGATCAAGTAAAAATGATAAGAAAAACAAATAATAAAATAAGAGTTGTTTTAATTGCGGGACCTTCAAGTAGTGGAAAAACAACGTCTTGTGCTAAACTAGCGGTATATTTACATAGTTTTGGTTTAACACCTAAAATGATATCAATGGATAATTTCTTTAAAGAAAGAGTTGATACGCCAAGAAAAGCAAATGGTGAATATGATTTTGAATGTTTAGAAGCTATTGATTTAAAATTATTTAATAAGACAATTAAAGATTTATTAGACGGTAAAACGGTAAAAATGCCAACATTTGATTTCTATAGTGGTGAGAAAAAATTTAAAACAGAAATGACTCTAGCGCCGACAGATATTTTACTTATTGAAGGTATACATGCATTGAATCCAAAATTATTGGCGGAAGTAGATAGAAAATTAAAATATAAGATTTATTTGTCACCATTAACTGCGGTTAATATTGATAGAGATAATCGTATATATTTAACAGATAATCGATTATTAAGAAGAATGATTAGAGATAATAGAACACGTGGTTATACAGTTTCTGATACATTAAAAATATGGAAGGATGTAAGAGAGGGGGAAGAGAAGTATATTTTTCCATACCAAGATGAAGCAGATTATGTTTTTGATACTGCATTAATTTATGAATATTGCATATTAAAGACATATGTAATGCCACTGTTGTATTCAGTTAAACCAGATGACCCTAATTATTCGGAAGCAGTTAGATTAATGAAAGTATTGGATGTTTTCCTACCAATACCTAGTGAAGCGATTCCAGCTGATTCAATATTACGTGAATTTATTGGTGGTGGATGCTATAATATTTAAAATAATGAAAAAATATGATAAAAAAAGAAAGGAATGTATAATAATATGAAAGTAGCGATTAATGGTTTTGGAAGAATAGGAAGGTTAGTTTTTCGTTTAATGAACGAAGATCCTAAATTGGAGGTTGTAGCAGTTAATGACTTGTGCGATGCAGAGCAACTTGCTTATTTATTAAAGTACGATACAAATCATCGTAATTACGAAATAGATAGCATTAAACATGATGATAAGAATATTATTGTTCGTGGTAAAAAAATAAGGGTATATAGTGAAAAAGATCCTCATGATTTACCATGGAAAGAATTAGGAATTGATGTTGTTATGGAATGTACAGGCTTATTTACTGATTATGATAAAGCCCATGCCCATATTGAAGCAGGTGCTAAAAAAGTTATAATATCTGCACCAGCTAAAGGAGAATTAAAAACAATTGTTTATAATGTTAATCATGACATTCTAGACGGAAGTGAGGATGTAATATCTGCAGCTTCTTGTACAACCAATTGTTTAGCACCAGTACTTAATATTATTCATAAGAATATTGGTATTGAAAAAGGCTTTATGACAACAGTTCATGCTTATACGAATGATCAGGCAACACTAGATGTAGCGCATAAAAAAGGAATGTATTCTCGTCGTGGTCGTGCTTGTGCTGCTAATATTGTTCCAGCTTCAACTGGTGCAGCTTCTGCTATAGGTGCCGTTATTCCTGAACTTAAAGGAAAACTTGATGGAACGGCTATGCGTGTTCCTGTACCAACAGGTTCAGTAATAGATTTAGTACTTGAATTAAAACGTAATACAACTAAGGAAGAAGTTAATGAATTATTTAAAAAGAATCAAAGTGAAACAATAATGTATACGGAAGATCCGATTGTATCAAGTGATGTAATTGGTTCGATGTATGGAGCAGTTGTAGATGGACTATTAACCAATGTTTTAGATGTTGATGGTAAACAGTTATTAAAAGTTGTTGCATGGTACGATAATGAGATGGGTTATAGTGCTCAAATGGTTAGAACAGCTAAATATTTAATGAGTAAGTAGGTATAATATGATAGAATTCATTGTAAGATTTTTTCGTGATACTATATCTGGATTTGCTTACTTTGTTTATGCTTTAGTAATATTATTTTTGCTTTTTGCTATCATAGGGTATTTTGTAACACAAAAATATCAAAGTAGTAAAGTTTAATTTATTTTGTAATTAAATTGACAAAAAAAATAAATAATGATATATTTCTATTGTAGAAGGGTGATGAAATGAAAAATAGTGAAAATGAAAAATTAGGAGAAATCAAAAGTCGACTTGAAGATGCAAGACGTAGTAATCAAGAGATTATTGATGGTATAGTTGATGATATTAAAACAACGTATGGTATAGGCCTTACTGATGAACAGTTTGCAGAAATATGGCAAGATAAAATAAATAAAGGCATTGAGTTATATAGAAAGGACGCTGATAAATCTTATATTTCTGAAGAAGAAAAGCAAAAAGCGATTGATAGTATAAAGGCAAGGTATGCAAAAAAATATCAAGACATTCTTGCACAAAGAAAAAAATATCTAGCTATGACAGAAGAAGAAATAAGACAAGAATTTATTTCTGAAGGTAGAGAAGATTTTAATAAATCATTAATAGAAACTGCTACAAACAGACAACATAAAGCGTCAGAGCTTAGTTCAGATTGGGCTCATGAAAAAGAAACACGAACATTAGTTGGTGAAATAAAATATGTTGAGTTTATGAGTTTAGATCAAAAAAATAGAAGAGATTATATTAAAAAAGAATTAAGCAATTTTCGATCAAAACTTTTTGAATCATTAGGTCATGGTGTTGGATATGGTTTACTTGCTGGTTTCGTTGTTGCTATTGGACATGAAATTGCTCTCAATGGAAATAATAAGATGTTTCTTATGCAAATGTTTTCCTCTACAGCAGTAACCGCTTTACTTTCTACTATCATTTCTGCTATGAAACATTCTAAAGCATATTCACTTATAAAAAAAATGCGTGAAAGACTGAATGTAGAATATAAAGGTGAGTTCGATGACGTGTTAAGAGCCGCTTATGATTCACATACAGAGAGTGAGGAGCGTGCATTACGGGATTCCAAGAATTGGTCACCAGATAAAGATATAGCGCATTCTTTAGCGCATGAAACATATCTTGGAAATCTTGATTTGGTAAATGTTGCTCAAGATTATGCTACAACGGAAGCTGCAAAGAGAAAGTAAAAGGAGGAAATAACATGGATTTAAACGAAATGGTTTTAGTTTTAAATAATAAAAAATATCTAGTAATCGAAGATGTTACTTATAATCATCGTGTATATCTTTATCTTGTAAATGATGCTGATGAAAGTGATGTAACCTTTGTTGAGTTAGAAGATAATAAATTATATACAATTGATGATGATTTCTTCTTAGATAAAGTTTTACCTTTATTTGAAAAAAAATTTGTTAGTCAAGGAGGATTTGAATAACAAATTCTTTTTTTTTACTTTCCAATACAAAATTTACTAAATAATTCGTCTAGAAGCTCTTCTGTATAACTTTCACCAATAATTTCTCCTAAAATATTCCATATATCACGTAAATCTATTTCAATGATATCTAGAGGTATTTCATTATTTAGAGCTTTCTCAATATCTTTTAATCTTATAAGACATTCTTTAACTTTGGCTATACCTCTTCTACTAGTGATGTAATTATAATCACTTTTTTTAATTTCTTCTAGATTGAATAGTTCTACTATTTTATCCTTAAGGGTTTCAATACCTAATAAATCTTTAGTATTAGTATAAACAATATTTCGATTAGATAATTTACTAATATCAATTTTACTATCTAAATCATTTTTATTTATTACAACAATATTTGTTTTATCTTTTGTTTTATCTAAAATTTCTAAATCTATGTCATTTAATTCTTCATTATTATTTAGAATAATTAGAACTAAATCTGCTTCATCCATTTTAGAAAGACTTTTTTCTACACCTATTTTTTCCACTGTATCATTTGTTTCTCTTATACCTGCGGTATCGATGATATTAAGTAAGATACCATTAAAAGATATTTCTCCTTCAACAATATCTCTTGTTGTTCCGGGAATATCGGTTACAATAGCTTTATCGTCATTTAATAGTTTATTTAATATACTACTTTTACCAACATTAGGGCGTCCTACAATAACTGTTTTAATACCATCAGTTAATATTTTACCATTCTCGTATTCATTAATTATTTTTTCTAAACTTTTTTTAAAAAAGGATAATTTATTATTGATATCATTTTTCGTTACTTCATAGATATCATTATATTCTGGATAATCAATATTTACCTCTATATTACTGATAATATTAATTAAGTCTTCTCTTAATCTAGAAATAAGATTACTTCCCATTCCTTGTAAATTATTCATAGCAATACGTCTTGCTTCCTCTGTTTTGCCATTAATTAAGTCCATGACTGCTTCGGCTTCCATTAAATTAATTCGGCCATTTAAAAAAGCTCTTTTAGTAAATTCTCCTGGTTCGGCAAGTCTTGCCCCATTAAGTAATAGTAATTCCAATACTTTATTTGTTGTTGCAATACCACCATGACAGTTAATTTCAACAACATCTTCTTTAGTAAATGTTTTTGGTGCTTTCATAACACTTACTAATACTTCATCTATTTTATCGTTATTATCAACAATAAAACCATAATGAATAGTATGTGATGGACATTCTTCTAGATTTTTTCCTTTAAATATGTTATTAACTATACTTATAGCATCATTTCCACTTACTCTTACTATTGATATTGCACCAACACTTAAAGAAGTACTTATCGCACATATTGTATCATTCATATTTT
>CACZNM010000023.1 GCA_902782535.1 uncultured Erysipelotrichaceae bacterium | reverse complement strand
TTTTCACGAAAATCATTATCTACAAAACTAGTTACTTTATCTTCTTCACTTACTAAACATGGTTTAACTGATACAAAATATTTATCATTTTCTTTATCATAATCAAGTTCATATTCTATATTAGCATTCATCATATATCCTTTAGTATAGCTTAAATGTAATAATACTACATCTTTAATTTCAACTTTAAGTTCTACTTTCCTTTTAATCCTCATAAACACAAAAACTCCAATTACAATAACAATAACGATTATTAATATAACATATATCTTTTTCATACTATTCCCTTCATATAATTATTATAAAAAAAAATCATTCAAAAATAAACATATTTAACAAAATAAATTCACATTATTGAATAAACAAATTAATTTTGTTATACTTGAACTAAAGGAGATAGTTTATGAATGATTATATGATTAAAATGCAAGAAACAGTTGATTACATTAGAGGGAAAGTTAATGATATTCCTAAAATAGCTATTATCTTAGGAAGTGGATTAGGAAGTCTTGCAGATGATATAGAGGAAAGAATTACTCTATCTTACAAAGAAATACCTAATTTTCCAATATCAACAGTAGCAGGTCACAAAGGAGAATTAATTTTTGGAAAAGTTGATGATGTTCCCATAATCGCTATGAATGGAAGATTTCATTATTATGAAGGATATGATTTAAAGGAAACAACATACCCTATTCGTATTTTTAAATTATTAGGTGTTGAAACACTTATATTAACTAATGCTGCTGGTGGGATTAATGAAACATTTAAAAAAGGTGATTTAATGATTATTAATGATCAGTTATCATTCTTCGCTGAAAGTGCCCTACGTGGTCCTAATATGAATGAATTTGGCGATAGATTTATTGATATGAGTACTACTTATGATAAAGATTATATTGAAATATTAAAAGATATTATGCTAAATCTAACAGGAGACTATAAAGAAGGTGTATATGCCTATATGAAAGGTCCAACTTATGAAACTCCAGCCGAGATAAGAGCTTTGAGAACAATGGGAGCTGATGCAGTTGGAATGAGTACAGTACCTGAAGCCGTTGTAGCACATCATTCAGGACTTAAAGTAGCAGGAATAACCTGTATTACCAATATGGCTGCTGGTGTAACCAATGAAAAACTATCTCATGAAGAAGTAAAAGAAACCGCATCAAAAGCCGAAGTTAATTTTAAAAAAGTAATTCATGAATTTATAAAAAAAATAGGATAACCTATTTTTTTTCATTATTTTTCTTAACTAACACTTTTGCTTTCTCTTCTTTACCTAATTCTTTTTCCCTAATGATTCCTAATTTATTATCTACTAATATACTCGCTTCATCTTTTTCTTTTTGATAATTATATTTTATCTCCATTAATTCATCCAAATTTTTCTTTCTAGATGACGCCAAATCTACTAAATCAACCATTGAATAATTAATATGTTCAAAAGGTACAATTTTTTCTCTTTTATCAAATAAAGAATTTATTCTTTCCATATTATTTATTAGTTTTACTAACTCAAGTTTAACTTTATTTCTTTCATAGTTAAATTTGAATCTTTCTCCATTAACAAAATCAAAATATAAAGAATTAACATATCTAACTATTGAATAATCTTCATTAAATTCCATTTGATTATTTTGTGATAATAACAATATTTTTCTTGCCAATTCCATATCTTGATATCTTTTTAAAATATTCTCTAGTAATTCTTTTTTTTCTTTTAATTTATCTCTTTTTTCTTTTTTCTCTTCGTGATTCTTCTTTTTTTCTTCTTTTTGTATTTTTTCTTTTTCTTCTTTATCTTCTTTTTCTTTCTTTAAGTCGATAATTCGTCTATTTACTTTTTTTAACAAATCATCACATATCTTTTCAATATTTAAAAATACTTCATCATTATATAATAGATCATATTTATCTTTTTTCTTCGTATATAAATCATTTTTTAATAAGCGTATTTCTTCTTGAACGCTGTCATTTTCACGTAATTTTCTTAAATTGTCTATACGTATCTTTATCTTTTTTATTTGTCTTTCATAATAATATTTATTATATTTATGATGATGATAATCCTCTTCTAATTTCTTAATCTCTATATTTGTTTCATCAATTAATAAAGTTGTTAAGGTAACATAGTTTACTATATCATATTCTTTTTTTGTTTTCTCTTTAATATTTTTATCATAGTTCTCTATTATTTCCATTACTTCTTTATCAAGAGATAATATTTTATTATTAGTATCTATTTCTATCTTTTTATCTTCAAGAACATTTTCTATTTTCTCATTAATTAGTTCTTTTTGATAAAACGATATATTATTTGTCTTAATTTCTTTAATAATCTTATTAACAACTTTATGAACAATATTTTCTTTTTCAATTTTCTTTTCGATTAATTTTATTTGATTAATTAATTCTTCTTTCATTGCATTATCAATCATTAAATATATCGGAAATGTCGTATTAAAAACATCATTATTCAAACCATATTCTTTAAAATAATGCTTATTACTTTGTTTATTGATAGAAGATTTAATCTTTTTACTTATTTTTTTCTTACCAAATATTTTTTTAAATAACTTTATAAACCATTCTATTATTCTTTTTATAATTGTCATAAATTCACCCTTATTTTTTATTTATTAAATTTCTATAAAATCTTAAATTATTTTCTATCTTCCCCTTTTCATTAAGTATTTCTATTAATAGTTTCTCATGCTCACGTTTTAAATTTTGATTTTTTTTGATATCATCAAATAAATCGACATACTTTTTTATTTCTAACTCATCATGAGAAGTTATTTTATTAATTATTCTAAAAAAATTTGTGATTTCATAGATTAAAATAATCCCCATCAATACTAATAGTATTAAAAGATAATTATTTTTCGTTACAATTATAATAATAAATACAGTTATCAATAATATAATCATTATTAAACTTACTATTTTTATTTTATTAAGTTCCTTTTTCTTTTCATCAATATTTAATATTATATTTTCATTTTTTAAAGCACCTGTATATAAACTATTATATTTAATATCTAAGTTATTGATAGTATTTTTCTCTTTATAGTATTTTTCATTAATTGTTGCTAGATTCTTTTCTAATATGATAATCATTTCTTCACAATACTCATAATCAATATCATCAATATTGCTTTTAACTTTTTTATCGCCAACTTTATATGATACCTTATTTGTTTCTAATTCTTTTTTTACTTCATTAATTAATTTAAATAATTCTATATTACCATGATGATCGGGATGATTTTCTTTCAATAATTTTTTTAAAGCTTTTTTGACATTATTATTATATTCACCATGATACCCAATAATTTGATAAATACTATCTTTATTCATACTCACCTACTACTTTGATAAAATAACTTCGATGGCCTTTTCTTTTTGATTATCAATATTCTTCTCATTATATTCATATTTTTCTTCAACATCAGGACTTATGCCAACTTCATCTATATAGTTTCCATTAGGAGTTAACCATTCTTGATAGGTGTATTTGTACATTGCCCCATTAGATAGTGTCATTACTTTTTGAACTTTTCCTTTACCATAAGATTTTGTTCCAACAATTGTTGCACCATAGCTTTCTTTTAAGGCTCCTAATAATACTTCACTTGCGGATGCCGAAGCAGAATTAGCAAGGACAACAATGGGATAGTCTCTTTGTTCTTTTGTTTTATCATTAATTATTTCAACATCATCTTTTGTCTTCAATCTATAAATAGGTTTACCCTTTTCAATAAATAGCGAAATAATATCAGTAACAGTTGTTAAATATCCTCCTTGATTGTTTCGAACATCAATAATTAAAGAATCAATGTTTTCTTCTTCTAATTTTTTTAATTCTTTTTCAAACTGTGATGATGTGTTAGCAGCGAAAATAGAGATATATAAATAACCTATCTTTCTATTATCTTTTTTTATCAATTCACCAACTACACTTACAGAATCTACATTTCCTCTTGTAAGTTCTAAATTGATCTCCTTATCATCTCTTAAAACAGTTAAATTTACGGTTGTACCATTTTCTCCTTTGACCAAACTAGATATCTTCGCTAATGAATATCCTTCGATACTTTGATTATTTACTTTCAATAAGATATCATTTTCCTTTAATCCACCTTTTTCGGCAGGAGAATCTTCAAACACTCTTCCTATAACTATTTGTTTTTCATCATATTTAATTTCCGCTCCTATACCATGATAAATACCTTCAACATCCTTATTAAAATCAGATGCGGTATCACTATCCATATATGATGAATAAGGATCGCCTAAATACTTAATCATTCCCTTAATACCATTTTCTAATAATTCATCATCATTTACATCCTTATAGAAAGATGAACTAATTTCATCATATACGGAAATAAATTCATTTAAAGCTAGAGAGGATGATCTGTATCCACCTTTACCATACATTACTATACCACCAATAATAAGACCAAAACCAAAAGTTATAATCATAAATAATATGATTTCTTTCATATTATATTTCATTTTATTATTAACTATTTTTTTATTATAAAGCTTTTTTATTTTACTAATTAAACTTACTTTTTTGTTTTTCTTATTGTTTTTCATATATACCTCAATCTAATCATATTTATATGATAACACATTTTTGACTAATACAAACATTTTTTAACGTAAAATATTGCGATTATTTTAATTTTACCTTATAATTGTTGTAGGTGATGGAGTTATGAAAATTGTTTCCCTAAAAAAAGAAGAATTTGATAATTTTGCCTCGCGATATCCAGGCAACAATTATTGTCAAAGTTCAAGTTATGCTGAATTTGAAAAAGAAACTGAAGGATATGAATATCACTATTTAGGTTTTGTTGACAATAACGGTAATTTATTTGGAGCAGGATTAATGCTTTATAAAACAACATTCTTAGGATATAAATATGCATATTCTCCAAGAGGATTATTAATTGATTATACTAATATACAAATGTTGAGAGATGTAACACAAGAGTTAAAAAGATTATTAAAAAAACAAAAGTTTATTTTCGTAAAAATAGATCCATTAATCGTTGCCAGTGAAAGAGATAAAGAAGGAAATATTATTAAATTTAATAATGTTGTAAATAATATTTTAAGTGAATTTAAAAAACTGAATTATCAACACTTAGGATTTAATTTATATAATGAATCAGTATTACCTCGTTGGTATGTATCAGCAAGACTTAATAATGATGCCAGAATTATATATAACAATTTTAGTCCTGAAATAAAGGAAAAAATAACTTATGCTAACAGTATGGCTTTTAATGCATCATATGATAATACTGGTAATATTGATAGATTTTATGATTATATCAAGACAAGTAATATAAAAAGAAGTAAAAGATATTTTCAATGTTTGTTTGATAAATATCGTGGTAGAGTTAAAGTTTTCTATGCTTTCTTAGATACTAAACGTTATGTAAGTAATGCTAATAAATTATATAATGAAGAAGAAGAACGAAACAAATCACTTGGTGATATTATTCAAAGTGGAGATAATGTTAAATACAATATCCAAAAAGCGATTAATGATAAAATGGATTCCGATAAAATGCTAAGTCAATATAAAAAAGATATTGTATCATCAACTAAAGTATTAAAAACGCATCCCGAAGGAATAATCTGTGGTGTTGCTTTAACTATTGAAGAAACGAATGGTGTATCGATATTGATTAATTATGAAGATCCTAATTATACAAGAAACAATATATCAACAATATTAACATACGAAATAATGAAGTATTTTGGTAAAATGAATTATAAATATATTAATTTAGGTTCTATAACCGGTAATTTTAATTCAACTTCTAAGTATTATCCAACTTTATTAAGTAAATTAGGATTTAATTCATCTATTATAGAATATATAGGTGAATTTGATATGATTATCAACCCATTTATGTATAAAGTTTACAAAAATAAAGAGAAAAAGCAAGAAAGGAAACTAAATAGTAAGAAAAATTAAATCTGAGCAATCAGATTTTTTTGTATATAAAAAAGAAGATTTCTCTTCAATTATTAACATATTCATGATAATCAAGCCTTAATTTATCAGCTAACGTTACAATAAACTCCGAATTAGTGGCTTTTGCTTTATCAATATCAACACTATATCCAAAGATTTTTTCCATAAGCTCCCAATTCGCTCGATTCCAACCTACTTCTATAGCATGACGAATTGCTCTTTCTACACGTGATGATGTTGTATGATATTTTTTAGCAATATCCGGATACAATTCTTTAGTTATTGCACCTTGCAAATTAGGATTATTATAAATCATCGTAATACCTTCTCTAATGTAATTATATCCCTTTATGTGTGAAGGAACACCTAATTCATGTAATAGTTTAGTTATCGACATTTGTAAATCACTATAAACTAAATCTATTGTTTTTGGATTATATATTTTATTGTCTGAATATTCTAATATTTTATGTTCTAATTCCGTTAATTCAAATGGCTTTAACATAAAATACTTTATTCCAAGACCCGATACTTTTCTTATTACTTCTGGAGAATTATATGAGGTTACAACAATTATTTTTAAATTTAAATTCTCCTTATTAACCTCTTCTAATAATCTAATACCATCCATACCTGGCATAATAAGGTCTAAAAGAATTAAATCATATTTATTTTTTTTAATTAATTCTAACCCATCATTACCATTATAGGCTACATCTGATACTTCAATTACTGCGTGACTACTAAAGTACTCCTTAACCATATCGACTAAATTTTTATTATCGTCGATTAATAATACTTTAATTTTGTTCATTATTTATCCTTTCTTACTACACGCAATTATCATTATATATTAATTCATCTTTTTTTCATATAGCAAAAAAGGAAAAGTTTTGTCGAATTGACATAAATTGTCTATTTTCTTAGTTTTTTCATTCGATATTTCTTATTTCCATAATAAATATTACTAAAATCTGATAAATCAATTTCAATAGTAGTTTCATATGTACTTCCATCAAAAATATCATGTAAAATTTCTTCTATTTCTTTTTTTGTCTCGTCATTAGGTGCTGTTCTATTAGCATTTATTTCCGTAAATAAGGCATTTAATTTTTCATAAACTTCTGGACATGCATATTCAAGAATATGCAATAAATCATGAGCCCTTCTAGTTAATATAGCCCCATTTTCTATCGTATCATCGCCTCCATCACTTCTTGATATTATATGATGAAAAGTATATGGATTTCGTCTTGATAGCGTAAAATTCATCCAATCTACACCATTTGGTTTATATATCTTTATCATTTTTTTTAAATTGCTATTATTTTCCCCCATTATTAACCTCTATTTAACCTTCTCTATTAATTCATTAAATTCTTTGATTTTAAGTGAACATCCTCCTACTAAATATCCATCTATATTCCCTATTTCTTCCAAAGTATCGACGTTTATATTATTAACGCTTCCTCCATATAATACTTTTGGCGTATAAGAATATTTATCTTGAACATAATCTTTAATAAAAGAACTAATTTCACTTATTTGTTCATTTGTTGGTACTATTCCCGTACCACTTGTACTTATCGACCAAATTGGTTCATATGCTATGATAACACATTTTAGCTTATTTGTATCAATATTTTTAAAAGCTTCATCAATTTCTTCTTTTATAACATTTAAATAAGTATTATTATTTCTCTCCTCAAATGCTTCACCAATACATAAAATAGGATTAATATCATTTTCTAATAATCTTTTTAATTTTTCATTAACAAGCATACCATCAGCATAGTTTTTTCTTCTTTCTGAATGACCAACTATTGAATAATTAATACCCATACTTTTTAATTGATTAGCACTAACATCACCAGTATAAGCACCTTTACTATAAGGTGAAATATCTTGTGATACTGTATTAAGACCATTATCAACAAATTCTTTTAAATATATATATGTTGGTGCGAAAAAAGCATGAGAATATTTTTTATTTTTAAAAAATGCTATATATTCCTCTATTTCTTTTTGATTTAAATTCATTTTCAAATTTCCAATTACTAATTTCATAATTCACCTATTACCTTAATTCCTGGTAATTCTTTACCTTCCAATAATTCAAGAGAAGCTCCTCCTCCTGTTGAAATATGTGTTACATTATCTTTATAGCCTAAATTAATAACAGCACTTGCTGAATCTCCTCCCCCAATAATAACGGTTTGATTTTTATTAAACATTGCGCAGATACTTTTCGTTCCATTTTGATATAAAGGATTTTCAAACATACCTACTGGACCATTCCAAACAATTGTTTTAGATTCATGAACATACTTTTCAAATAACTTAATTGTTTTAGGACCAATATCAAGCGCAATATCGTCACTTGCTATCGCTTCTTTAACTGTACATTCCGTACTTTCCAAATCCTTACTTACCACATGATCAACTGGTAAAATAATCTTATCTGTTTTATTTAATAACTTTTTACAATAATCTAAATACTCTTCCTCAAACAAAGATTTTCCTATCTCTTCTCCTTTAGCTTTCAAAAAGGTATATGCCATACCACCACCAATTAATAGATAATCACATTTATTTATTAAGTTATCAATAACACCGATTTTATCACTTACTTTACTTCCACCCATAATTACGGTAAATGGATGATGAGGATTTTCTATAACTGGTAACATATTATTTAATTCTTTTTCAATTAAAAAGCCAATACCACTAGGTAGAATACTTGCAATACCAACATTAGAAGCATGAGCTCTATGACTCGTTCCAAAAGCATCATTAATAAAAATGTCTCCAAGACTTGCCCAATATTTACCTAATTCTAAATCATTAGAACTTTCCTTTTTACCGTCTAAATCTTCATATCTAGTATTTTCCATTAATAATACATCACCATTTTGCATATTATTAATAGACTTTTCTAATTCACTACCTCTTGTTTTATTAATAAATATAACTTTCTTCTTTAATAATTCACTTAATCTAATACTAACTGGTAATAAACTATTTTTTGCTAAATCACTTTCTTCTTTAATTCTTCCTAAATGAGATAATAGAATAACTTTTGCATCATGATTAATTGCATAATTAATTGTTTCCAAGCTTTCCTTAATACGATTATCATCTTTTATAATACCATCTTTTATTGGTACGTTGAAATCAACTCGAATAATTACTTTTTTGTCTTTTAAATCAAAATCTCTTATAGTTTTCATGAATCCTCCTTTTTAATTATAACATTTTTTTATTTTTTTACTCAAGGAACTTCATATTATTTACATATTTTATACATTATTCCTCTTGCCTATACCTTTTTTATTTTATTTAATACACTATAATGGTGGTTTTCATGAATAATTTATACATTAATCCGATTTTAATGGCCTTTTTAGCAACAATTTTTACTTGGTTTATAACTTTATTAGGATCTAGTTTAGTCTTTTTCTTTAAAAAAATAGATAAAACTATTTTAGATATT
>CACZNM010000022.1 GCA_902782535.1 uncultured Erysipelotrichaceae bacterium | reverse complement strand
TCAACTCCACCAGATAATGCACATAAAACTTTTTTATTGCCAATCTTTTCTTTTAATTTTAAAATTTCATTTTTAGTAAATGTATCCATTCGCCAATCCTTTTTACATTTACATATTTTTTTTATAAAATTATCAATTATTTTTAAACCATTTTCAGTTTGATTAACCTCAGGATGAAATTGTACACCAAAGATTTTTTTATCTATATTTGCCAATGCTGCAATCTTACAATTTTTGGTACTTGCAGTTTTTATAAAACCATTAGGTAATTTTGATACATAATCAGTGTGACTCATTAAACATATATTTGCTTTTGGTAAATCCTTAAATAAAATATTTTCATTATCTAATTTAACATTCATTTCCCCATATTCACGTGTATCAGCTCTTTTTACTATCCCGCCTAAAGTATGAGCGATAAATTGCATTCCATAACAAATACCTAAAATAGGAATATCTAAATTAAAGATTTCTAGACTACATTTTGGCGAATCATCATTATAAATACTACTTGGCCCACCCGTAAATATAATGCCTTTAGGATTTATATTTTTTATTTCATCAATCGAGATATTATAAGGCTTAATAATAGAATAAACATTAAGTTCTCTTACTCGTCTTGCAATTAATTGATTATATTGTCCTCCAAAATCGAGAATTAAAATTGATTCTTTCATCATTCTACTTCCTTTGTTAGTACATCATGAGCTGAACCTTCACGAATACTAATATTAGAAACCAAAGTAAAACGAGCTTTTTTATGAAATTCAGAAATAGAAATAGAACCACAATTACACATTGTCGATTTGATTTTATCAATTGTTACTTTCAAATTATCCTTTAGACTCCCTGCATATGGTATATAGGAATCTACTCCCTCTTCAAATGAAAGCTTTGCCTTATTACTTCCTAAATCATATCTTTGCCAATTACGAGCTCTATTACTTCCTTCACCCCAATACTCTTTATAAAATGAACCGTTTTTCTTAATGATTTTAGTTGGACTTTCATCAAATCTAGCGAAATATCTACCCATCATAACAAAATCTGCTCCCATACCTAAAGCTAGAGTTATATGATAGTCATGTACTATTCCACCATCTGAACATACTGGAATATAAATACCTGTTTCCTTAAAATATTTATCTCTTTCTTCACAAACATCTAATAGAGCACTAGCTTGTCCTCTACCTATTCCTTTGGTCTCTCTTGTGATACAAATAGATCCACCACCAACACCAACTTTAATGAAATCAGCACCAGCATCTGCTAAATAACGAAATCCTTCCTTATCAACAACATTTCCTGCTCCAATTTTAACTTTTTCACCATATTTTTTACGTACAAATTCTATTGTTTCTTTTTGCCAGATAGAGTACCCATCCGAAGAATCAATGCATAATACATCGCATCCTGCATCTATTAAAGCCGGAATTCTTTCTTTATAATCACGTGTGTTAATACCAGCTCCAACTATATATCTTTTCTCCTCATCTAATAGAGAATTACTATTATTTTTATGATCATCATAATCTTTTCTAAAAACTAAATATTTTAAATGATCGTTTTTATCTAAAATAGGTAAACAACTAATTTTCTTTTCCCAAATTAAATCATTTGCTTCTGATAAAGTAATCCCTTCTCTTCCGATAACTAAATCTTCTTTTTTGGTCATAAATTTACCTATTAAATCATCAAAATTATCTCTTGATATTCGATAATCTTTATCTGTAACAAGACCTAAAAACTTACCATTTTCACTTCCATCTTCAGTAATCATAACAGTTGAATGACCAGTTTTTTCTGTTAATTCTAATACTTCACGTAATGTTGTATCAACCTTTACATTCGAATCACTTACAACAAAACCTGCCTTACTTTTCTTAACATTTAAAACCATCTTTGCTTGATCTTCAATTGATTGTGAACCATATATAAATGCTATTCCACCTTCACGAGCAAGCGCAACTCCCATCTTTTCTCCAGATACGGATTGCATAATCGCTGATACAAAAGGTACATTTAAACAAATACACGCTTCTTCTCCTTTCTTATACTTAACAAGTGGTGTTTTTAAACAAACATTTTCTGGAATACATTCTTTTGTAGTTAAATTGGGTAATAATAAAAATTCGCTAAAAGTTCTTGAAATATCTGGTAATATTTTAGCCATAACTCTCCTCCTATTAAAAATATTTACCTTATTATATAGTTAATTTATAACTTTGACAAGTCTTTTTTTATTACAAAAAAACACTATTTCTAGCGCTTTTTACTCAAACTTACCATTATATCATCTATTTCTTCTTGTGAATAAATTAAATTTTTGACATTATCAAAATAACTTTTTTGTTCTTTTTCACAAAAATCTATTAATGCTCCAAAATCATCATTATTTTGAGCATTATTAAGTGCATGATAATATTCTCCTTTTATGTTATCTTCAACAATAAAAGGATATACACCATTTTTTAAGCATTCTTTAAACATAATAATACGACCTGTTCTGCCATTACCATCTTGAAAAGGATGAATTTTCTCGTATTCTGCATGAAACTTAACAATATCAGATAAAGAATGCATTTCCTTAGAATTATATTTCTCTATTAAATCTTTCATTCTTTCTGGTACCTCACTAGGTAATGCAACATTAATATCAGATACTATATTCGCTCTTTTTTTATAATCACCAATGGCATACCCATTAGCTTTATCTTCAAAAACGCCAGACTTTAAATCAAAATGATATAGTTTTATTAGACTCTCAGATAACTCTTCATCATACGTTTTAAGCATATTATTAAACATAATAAAATGACCTGTTGCTTCTTCAATATCCTTTGATCTTAATAATTCACCATCACTTGATAAAGTTCCTGTTTCAAAAAGAGAAGATGTTTGTTTTTCCGTTAATGTACTCCCCTCTATCTTATTAGAATTATAAGCCATTTTTCTTTGCGTAAAACCATAAACTCCACTTCGATCATTCTTATCATACTCAATTTTAAATCTTTTTATTAAATCATCAACTAATTTCTTATTATCGTAATTCATATAATATCACCCCAATAACAACTTTCAACATAAATTATAGCATATTTTTTATTATTTTAATATCTTATTATTAACAATTTTAATAAAGTGAAAATCGTTCATTCTAAGACATTTAATTTCTTTTTTATCAATAGTAATTTCTATCTTAATTACTTTTTTTATTTCCTTATTTTTACCATCAATCATTAGAAATAAATCATTATTACCCTTAAATTCAATCTTAGTATTAACGGGTAATATTACTGAATTAGTAAGGGTTCTATAAGCTCTATTATTAATTGGGGCAATAGGTGTTAAAGATAATGTCTTTAAACTATTATAAACTATTGCTCCACCAAAAGACATATTATAAGCAGTTGAACCTGTTGATGTACTAATAAGTAAACCATCGCCAGTAAAATCCTCTAAATGAATATTATCAATATAAACAGGAACCTCTAAAGTTGAAAAATCATTTTTACGAAATACTATTTCATTTAAAAAATTATATTGATATACTTTCTTCTCTGTTATTATAGAAGCTTTACCAATACATATATTTTCTTCTTTAAAATCATTGTTCGCTAACCTATTAATAAAATTTGTTGTTTTATCTAAATCTATTTCTTGAAGAAATCCTAATGTTCCAGAATTAATACCTATATAATAGATATTATTATTAAAATTATTTTCATTAACCATTTTTAAGAAAGTGCCATCTCCACCAATAGATATCGCTAGATCATAATTTTTTTCAACTATTAGAAAATTTTTATTTATTAAATCCTTTTCTAATGATTCTTTAACTTTTTTTGATTTACTATCTCCATTAATATATATTTTAATCTTATTAATTATTCTTTCCATTACTACCTCGATATAAATTATTTTTCTTTATATATTCAAGTACTCTTTTATCAAGATACTTACTATCTAAACTATTTCTTATTTCGCTAGATGATATTTCAATATAAGGATAATCACTAATAATAACAAAATTATTTTTAGGATATTTTTTTATACATTCACTAATATCAATATTATTTCTATTCATTATTATAATTGGATATTTAAGAAGTTTTTCATAGTTTTTCCATTCATTAAAATGAAGAATATTATCGGCGCCAATAATTAGATATAACTCATCATCATATATTTTTTTCAAATCTTCAAGTAATTCATAGGTATAAATTAAATGATTATGTTCTTCATCAATCGTGATTTTATCTGTTTCAAAAAATTTAAGCATATTAATTCGATCTTTAATATCGACTAAATCATTTTTATCCCAATAATTTAAGGTTGGAACTATTAATATTTTATCTAGGTAATTATTATCCAAAAGATAGTTTACAACTTTCACATGACCAATATGAACAGGATTAAAACTACCAATATATATTCCTAATCGCATTTTTGCCCCATATATTCTGGGATATTAAATTTATGAAGATTATTCTCATGAAGTTTATTTATTTTATCTTTAATATTAAAATCAATATCATAATCATTAAGAACTTTTTCAATATCAGAATACTTTACCCCTAATTTTTCTTCATCAGATTGACCGCTTAATCCATCATTAGGAATTTTATGAATTATATTATCAGGTACACCAAGATATTCACCAATTTTAATTACTTCACTAACAGTTAAATTTGTAAGAACATTAATATCACTAACATTATCTCCACCTTTAGTAAAATAACCAACATATCTCTCACACTTATTACTAGTTCCTGCTACAATATACATTTGCTTCTTCAAACTTGAAAAAAGTGCAGCATAATAATATAATGTCATCATGCGAAGTCGTGGTTTAATATTTATATTAGCGTTTAATAAATCTGTATTTTTAACATCATTAATTTTTTTTATATCTTCAACATAATTATCATAAATCAATGTTAAATCATGTTTTTTTAATTCAACCTTGTATTGTTTTGCTAATGCTAAAACATCCTTATAATCGTCTTCACTAGAATGAATAGGTAACCAAAGAGATAGAATATTCTCGCAACCTAAAGCCCTCACAAAAAGTGCAAGAACAACTGCTGAATCCTTTCCACCAGAAAGACCGATAACTACACCTTTTAATTTGTTTTTTTCATAATAATCTTGTATAAATTCTATTATTTCATTAACTATTTTCTCTACATCAAATTTTTTCATACTCTATTCCTTCGGTAAAACTAAAATAAAAGTTTTATTATTAAAATTTAATTCTTTAATTATTTCTTCTAATTCACTATACTTTAAACTATCAATTATTTTCTTTTCATCAGTATATTTATCATTAAGCAAAATATCACTAACAACAGAGTTAGCAAGTACTTCAATATTATCTAATCCTTTAATAATAATGGAATACCATACTTTCTTTATTCTTTCAAAATCTTCCTTACTAATAGAAATATTATTTAAAGTATTATCAACTTCTTCTTTAAATAAATCAGCATAATCACTTTCTCCTTCAATATCAAGAGTATAAATATTATCTTTTCTAAAATGATCAATATAAAAATTACTAGCTAATTTTCTTTCAGGAACTATTTCATCAAACTTGCTTCCTTCACCAAATAATGCCATAAAGATTAAATTTAGATAATATCTAAGTGTATTTTTACATTCAAAAGAAAAATCATTTAAATCAAATTTAAAGCCATAACGAAACTTTGTTGTTAGCACATTCAATCTTACCTCTTGATATTCATTTAATACTTCTCTTGGTTCAGAATGTTTCTCATAAACTATCTCATGATTCGTTATATGCGAATTTAATTCTTTATTATTCTTAACAATATCTAATGTTTTTTTTATTGATACTTTACCACTAACAACTAAAAACATATTGCTTGGTTGATAGAAAATATCATATACTTTATTTAAAATATCACTATTTATTTCATGAATAGAATCTACTGTTCCAGCGATTTTCTTTTTTAAGATATTCTTGTAAAAATTCTCTCTAAAATAAGTATCCATTATCCAAATTGGCTCATCGTCATACATCTTTATTTCTTCTTCAATAATGCCCATTTCTTTATTAACTGTTTCATCATTTATATATGGTGTATAGATCATTTTTAATAAATATTCTAACCCTTCTTTAAAGTGTTTATTACCATCTAAAAAATAACGTGTCGAAAAATAATTGGTTCCAGCATTACTATATATTCCTAATTTGGAAAAGAAACTTGTTCCATCAAGTTCTTCCATATCAAACATCTTATGTTCTAAAAAATGAGCTGTTCCACTTGGTATATTTAAATATTTACCATTAAGTAATTTCACTTTTTCAATCTCTGAACCATATTTTGTAACTAATTCTATATGAAAACTATCAATATTGTGATTAGGGATAATAAATACTTCTAATCCATTTATTAATTTCTCATAATATACTTTTTGTTCCTTGCCAAAATAACTATATGTCGTCATAACTCACCTTCTAAGTAAAAAATCGCATCAATTCGTATTTTATTCGCTAGTTTAACAATATCCTTTTTAGTTATCTTTTTAACAATTTTTATTTTTTCTTCCATCGCTTCACTTTTAAATAATTCTCTTCCATACATATACTCAATCATACTATTATTATTGTTTGTTAAGTTTTCTATTTCACTAATATATTCTAAGATATTTTCTTTTAAATATGATATTTTAAAATTACCAATTTTAAGTTTATGTAATACTTCATTAATTAAGTTAATTACTCTATCATAATTATTCTTATCAATTCCTGAATTAATAACAATCATACTATCAAGTTTATTATAATAACTGGAAATATAATAGGCTAACGAATTATTCTCGCGTACTTCCTGCATTAAAAGTGAATTAAATCCTCCTCCTAAAATATTACTTAATATTGGTAAAACATACTTTATTTCTCTTCTATTTAAGTCATAAGCCTTTATGCCAAGTGATATTTTTGACTGATTATATGGTAATGTTTCTTTTTGAAATATTATATTTCTTCTTTTCCTAAAATGTCTAATATACGGTGAAGATAATTTATATTGGTTATTAGAAAAAGAAAAATTATTGGTAATCGTCTTAATTACTTCTTTTTCATTAATGATATTTCCTGAAATAAAGATATCTATTTTACTATTATTTAGCATTTCAAGATAACTTTCATATAATATTTTCCCATCTAATTTTGGAATTAATTCTAAATCACTAAAACCAGTTAAAGTATAATTCCTACTTTTATCAGGTTCTAAAATATCTAAAAGACGCAAGTTAGCATAAAGACGTGGATCTTCCTTTTGAACTTTAACATCATTAATTTGTTCATCTTTAACAATTTCAAAATATTTTTTGCTAAAAGATTTATTTTCTATTAGTGGATTTAAAATTATTTCTTTTAATAACAGGATATTATCTTTAATATAGTTTTCATCGATATAATAAGAATTTAAGGTACATAACGTAAATTTAGTTATTAATAGATTACCTAATCTTCCTGATGATGCATAAGGATACATGGAATATAGTTCTTGACATCTTCTTATTAATTTAGATTTACTATCATAATTCTTGGAAGCATAAGTTAATAAATTCGTGATAAAATTATGATAAGTTATTTTATCATGTGAAACATCTTCCGTAAAAAATACTTTCATAATAACCGTATGAAAACGTTTATCATTAATGATGTGAATATTATAATGCTCTCTTTTTATTTTCTTATAATTCATAAATCTCCTTATATAGAAAAAAGTAATAGTACCAAATACTACTACTTACAATAACCTTCCCCTGCTTTAGCTCCCTTGACATATTCTTGACCAACAAGACCACAGCTTGTTTTCGTCATTGAATCTTTTAAATATCCTCCAAAAACATTTACAAGCCCTATAATTACAACAGAAATTAGGGCAATGATTAAAACATATTCAACTAAGGCTTGACCTTTATTATTATGTAACACATTACCACCTCTATTCTAATTATAGTTTATAGGAATTACTTCCTTTTGTCAATTATTTTTTTATAGTTATCAAGCCTTGGGCAACTTCTTCTAAGGCTTTTCCAATATTTTTATAAGATTTGTAACTGTCTTGGGGTAATTGTAAATTTCCTTTATGCTTAATTTCTCTACTTCTTTGGGCAACAAGATGAACTAATTCATACTTTGAATCAATTAAATTTAATAATTTATCGATTGATGGGTATATCACACGTTTCACTCTCCCTCTATATTAAGAATAATATTTTAAAAGCAATTATGCAAGTGATTGACGTCAATTTGACAATATTTTACAAATATATTTATGATAGTTTTTATTTAAGTGTTCCTGAATTCATCATACAAAACTCTTTAACATCTTTAGGATTAAGCATATTATATACATCGCTTACTTTATTATTTGAATTATAATAGAATAAATTTGAATCAGTATCAAAATTTGAATAGTTATCTCTAAAATTAGCATAGTTTTCTGTATCACTTTTATCATCTCTATTTTTCGCTACTAATATATTATTGAGATTTCCTTGCTTAGAAGTAAATCTTGTACTACTAGAATCAAATTCAGTATTATCATAAACATAATAATTATTATATTCTTTTATTTTAGTATTGGGATTATCAGCACTATTCATATTTACAAAATATACTTTTGTATTATCTTCAAAGTAATTATTTTCTGAATATACTACTGCAGCAGCTCGTGCATCTATCGTAGTTCCGTTGTTATAATAATAATTATTATAAATGTGAATATTAGCATGTCTTGCAAGTGGAACACGCTGAACACAACTATCATAGAAATTATGGTGTAAAGTAAAGTTATATTGATAGGCTTCATCACTACTACCAATCAAATGTGTTTTATTAACCGCATTAAAATGATTATATGAAACAGTTACCCCATGACAATGCATATATGGATTAGTTTCATCAGATTTATAACCATTATCATCCGTTAAAGCCACATATTTATCACGCACATCCCATTTCAATTTTCCTCGATTAAATGTATTATTATGAACCCAATAATTTCCATATTTTTCTAGTCTTTCTGTTCGATTGGGACTATTTTGTAAGACACTTGTCGTAGCCTGATCGCCTCTAAACGATATTACTCCCGATTGATAGTTAGAGAATGCTAAATTTCTAATTTCTATTGAAGATGAACCGGTAAAATAAATGCCAAATTGATATATTTCTGCATCAGTTCCAACTCCTTCAATAGTTACATTGTTCACGTTTTTCACAAATATTCTATTAAAATAATAATCAAATGTAGGATAAGATACACCATCATACACCGCAGGAGAATTATCAACATAAATATAATTATACTTGTTTAATCCATCCAATCTTGTTATTCCATTATTTATATCTTCACTTTCACTATTTATTCCATTAGAAATTATTTGATCTTCATAGATGCGAATATATGGACTAGTACTAGATTTAACCCATCCATCTGGTAAATTATCGGCATTATTATCTAGACTATATCCAAGAAAATCCATTAATTCTATTGCATGTTCTTTCGTTTCAGAATTATGTTTATAAGGAACATAATTAAATTGTGTTGTACTAATTCTTCCTAAGATTCTTAATGCAATTGGCCTATTTAGTTTATCAAGATTGGTTAATATATCAACTAATCCTGTGTATACAACATCATCAATTTTTAATTGAACGGTATTTTTGGTTTTATCATCCACATATAATACAACGGCATTTTCTTTTAATGTTCCATCATCATTATAAGCACCAACGCCTATTGTATTATCCTTTCGATCAAAATGAGCATATCCTGATCTATCATAATTTGTTACATTTATATTATCAATTATTTTAACATTTTGATTACTATCGATAATTTTTATTAAATACTTACCTTTACTTAATCCCAAAATATCAGCTCGCACATGATTTCCATCTATTTGTCTTACTAATTCACTATCAACTTTAATCCATTCATCGTTCTGGTTTAAATAATAAACTTTAACGTCTTCGCCTTTATTATCATTTATCGTAACTGCTATACCTTCATCATATCCTTTATACTCTATTACATCCATATTACCACTTGAAGATACCTCTACTTGTAATTTTTTCAAATAATTATTTTCATCATTCTTTACTGTTATTTCAGCATTTCCTGCCTTTTTAGCAATTAAAAATCCGGTTGTTTCATTAACATATAAAATATCATTATTACTACTTGTATAACTTAATTTATCATCAATTGTATATAATAATTTTAATTCAAAATCGTCTCCTTCTTTTAAATTTAAATGATCAACATTTTCATTATTATTATCATTTTCATCATATTCTTCATATCCATCTATCATTATTTTTCTCACAGCGATATAATCTAATGCACTTATTTTATTATCGATATTCATATCTGCTGCCATAAACTCGACATTATCATTATTAATAATGCTTTTATTCATCATATGATTTCTTATTGCAATATAGTCTAGTGCCCCTATTTTTCCATCTTTATTAATATCACCATGTAACACTATTGTATATTCCTTACCATCTATAAATGATTTACACCCTGTACTAACTATAGAATCAGCTAAGTTAATCTCATTGCTATATATATCATATATTTTTACTGAATCGTTTTTTAATTTTTTGATAAGTTTTGAATAAGTAAGGGTAGAACTTATATTAGTTGAAACATGTAAATAATCCCCATCAATAGTTAAATCAATTCTTCCCAAGCCACTTTTTAAATCGGCGTTTATTTCATCTAAATTATTACCAGTTTTGTTATTTAAAATATTAACACTTATACATCTCACTAATAGAATTGCACATAATAAATATAAACATACAACATACTTTGAATAGTTTTTCGTTAGATACATTATTTATCACCGTACCTTTATATAACTATAATTTAATTATATAAGAAATACATTCTATTGTAAATATAATATCACATAAAAAAATGTAAATAATTGACTCAAATTTGACAATTATTTACATATACATTTTTATTTAACCACTACTCCAATATATGGCAAATTACGATATTTTTGATCATAATCAAGTCCATAACCAATCACAAACAAATCATCAATGACAAATCCTGAATATGTTGGATCAACCGAAACAACACGTCGTGCTTTTTTATCTAATAGTGCGCAGGAAACTAATGATTTCGGTTTCATTTCTTGAACATAGTTATTAATGTAACTTAATGTATATCCAGTATCAACGATATCTTCAATAATAACAACGTTTTTACCATTAATATTCTCTGCTTTGAGTGGCAATTTCAAATTTATTTTACCAGTTGATGATTCTCCTTCGTAACTTGATACTCTTAAAAATTCTAATCTGGCATCCCCTTTATACTTCTTTAATAAATCACATGCAAAGAAAACGGCACCTTTCAAAGTACATACAAAAGTAACTTCTTCATCACCATATTTTTCATATAAAAGATTAGCAATCTCAGTAACTCTTTTAAGTATTTCCTCTTCCTTAAATAAAATATTAATTTTTTCCATAACACCTCCAAAAGATAATATAATTATATAGCATATAAATTAAAAATGCTAGTTTTTTCTGTTATTTTTATAACAATATAGGTAAAGGCACATTAATAATTAAATATCACTCATACGATAAATTAGATAGGAGGTTTTTATGTTTCAAGATAGATGCTATGATCGTGATATTGACATAAATAATAATTATTATTCTGATAATATGACTAATAATGTTGATATGAATTTTGGAAATATGCCCAATACGGATATGAATTATCAAACAGATAGTTATCAAGAACCAATTGTTGAACCTATGCAAGAGAAATGTGTAAACAGAACAATCATGCATATCGTTCCGCACGTATGCCCTATTCGTACCAAAATAATTAATCATCATGTATATCGTCATACATATCGTCCAGAATATTCTTGCTGTGAAGAAAACGTTGTAAGTAATATTGATAATGGAAGTTGTTCATGTTTTAGATAAGCCAAGTTGGCTTATTTTTTTAATGCTTTTTTTCTTAAAATGTGATATTATATATTTAAGGTAGGAAAAATGAAAGAAAAAATTGGTTATTTTCTCCTAATAGTTATTGCTATATTAGGTAGTAGATTACTATATGGAATTAATTATGACTTAAATAGTGAAACAGAAGTTCAAGAAAATCTATATCAATATAACATTGTAGAAAATCGTGAATTTCTCGATATGAAATTAGATGGAAATTATTTATATTATGTTGTAAGTGATATTCTAGAAAATAAGCACAAAAGTAATATCGAATATGTCTTTAATAAATATGATTTAGCGAATAATAAACTCGTTAATTCCTATCATTTTATTAGTAAAAATATGCTATATCCTGTTAAAATTATAAAGAAAGGTAATAATTGGCTATTAACATCGTTATATAGTAATGTATATTATAAATTTAACAAGGATTTAGAATTAATTAAAGAAGATATGGAAGAAGAAACATCTGGATATACATACGGTATTTATAATAATAATCATTTCTCTGTCTTAGAAAACAAAATATTCTATAAAGGTGGCGTATATGACGTCTTACCAGAAACATGTGGATATAATCAAGAAATAATATATAGCGATAATACCTATATCCGTTTTTATAATTACAATAAAAATATAGGCTGTTTGTATAATATGAATACAAAAAAAATATATTATCTCGACTATGAAAATATTGATATATCATCAGCAAAATATTTGGAATATCAAAATAATAGTTTAAAATTTCGTTATAATAATGAAATATATTACTTTAATGATATAACTGAAAATGAAAACTTAAAAATGCATAAGAATGGCGATTATTTATTAACATACGATAATAGTAATAATTATTTAAATATATATAATTTGGATACAAAAAGAATAATCTATGAAAAAAAAGTTGACGAATTTAAAAATTTATCTATATCAAACGTAAATATTGATAATTATGCCTACTTTACTGTTAAAAACAAAAATAATATAAGCATTTATATTTGGGATTATTTACATGATAATAAGATAAATAAATCAATGATTCTTCAAGATGAAAAAGAATATAAATTTGAAAATAATCAATTATTAAGTGAGATAAAAAGCAAATATAATATTGATATTTATTTATATGATAAAGCTGTTAAAAACTTTGATAACATCTACGTTATTCCTATATACGATGAAGTCTTAATAAATTCCAAACTTAATACTCTAAAAAAATTATTGGAAGAAATAAACTATACTAATGAAAAAAATATCACTATTTTCTTTGAAAAAGAGTTATTTACAAATTCTAATAATGAAACATTATATATACATAAAACACACGTTGATAATAAAAAAGCCATTGTTATTAGCCTATTCGATAATAACTTTGATAGAGATTTATTAAAAGCACTTAACTAAATTGTCCAAATGGACAATTTTTTTTAACAAAAAAAGCCTAAAGAATTAATCTTCAGACTTATAAAAGAAATCATAGATATCCAACTATCAAATAATACAAATATGTTACTTTTTATTATTTTCTTCTTCAAGATTTTTATAGTCAACTTTTCCATATAATGTTTTAGGAAGTGTTTCTCGAAATTCAAATTCTTTTGGTTGTGAATAAACAGATAGTTTTTCTTTACACATTTCTTTTAATTCATTAATAATTTCTTTCTTATCTTTTATATCTTTTTTCAAGACAATAATGGCTTTAGGAACCTGCATTTTATATGGATGTGGTATACCTATAACACATACTTTATCAACCATTTCATGTTTACTAATAACCTCTTCTATTTGAGCAGGATACACATTAAATCCAGATACAACAATCATTCTTTTCAATCTTTGCGTATAATATACTACACCATTTAAGGCAATATATCCAATATCGCCAGTATGAAGCCACAAGTCTCCATCATCATGACGTCTTAAAATTTTATCGGTTTCTTCTTTATTATTTAAATAACCCATCATTAATGTTGGACCATTAACACATATTTCGCCTTCTTCACCAAGGGGAAGTTCTTTAGAAGTTTCTGGATCACATATTTTATAAGAATTACCTACCATTGGTATACCAATACTTCCCGGTTCATTCGTTCCAGGGAAAGTATAACAAGTAGCTGCAACAGATTCTGTCATACCATATCCTTTTAATATATTAACCTTGGCACCATGTTCATGCAAAAACTTATTGATACGAAACTCTTGAGGAATACGAAGATAATCTCCTCCCGAAATAATATATTTCAAATTACTCAAATCAACATTATCAAATTTTTTATTCGACATCATTGCTTCCCAAAGCGTTGGTACACCTAAAATAACATGTGGCTTATCTTTTTTCCATATTTTATAAAATCTATTAGCATCATATTCTGGCATAAGGATAGTCTCTACTCCAAGGCATAATGGTGTATGAACACAAATTCCAAGTCCAAAACCATGAAAAATCGGAAGAATCGTTACTATTTTATCTTGTGGCCTAACATCAATGACATTAACTGCCCCTTGTTGGGCAATAGCATTAAAACTATAATTTGATATCATTATTCCTTTAGGTGTTCCTGTTGTTCCACCACTATGAAGAATAAGAGCTAAATCATTACTTTTAACTTTAGCGGAATACTCTTTTTTATTTAAAGAACCGTATATTAAAAAATCTTTCCATGATAAATACTCATGTTCATAATGCCTTGGCTTTTTTGTTTTGATGCCACGAGTTAACGCATAACCAATTGAAAGGGCTAAGGGCATACTCTCGCGAGGTGATACTAAAATTGTTTTATATACCAAAGTCTCTGGAATAATATCACGTAATTTTTCATAATTGAAATCTACCAAAAATAAATAACGCGATTTTGATTCTTGTAAATAAAATTTAACTTGTTCTTTACTAGATAAAGGATGAATTATGTCCGCTACTGCTCCTATTTTATTACATGCATAAAAAACATATATAGCCTCTGGCATATTGGGAAGACATATGGTAACAATATCACCATCTTTAACACCAAATTCCCTTAAACCACGTGCTACAAGATCAATATTAGAGAAAAACTCACGGTAAGTAATTCGATGATCAAAATAATTAAAGGCAAAGAAATCTTTATCAATAACTTCACTATCATGCATAAAATTATAAATAGATTTTTTAGTAAATTTAATTTTTCTTTCTTCCCTAGAGTAATAATCTAACCATGGTTCATTTTTCTTTTTCTTTCTTTTAAATAATCTTAATATTTTTCTTATTATATTCATGTTCTCACTTCCTTAATAAATATATGCTACTCTTCTCTTATAAGAATATTATAACACAAAAAATATTTTTAGCATATTCTTTACACGAGAATTCATTTTTTCGTAAATTAATCATCTTTCTCTTGATTTTTATCTTTGTTTTATGCTATTATATTGAAGTAAATGTTTTGGACCCTTAGCTCAGTTGGTTAGAGCTATCGGCTCATAACCGATCGGTCAAAGGTTCGAGTCCTTTAGGGTCCACCATTTATTTTTTT
>CACZNM010000021.1 GCA_902782535.1 uncultured Erysipelotrichaceae bacterium | reverse complement strand
CTTGCAAATATTAAGAATTATGTTATAATTTTAGGAGTGTGATCCGCTGTATATCTTTTTATATGATCATATTATTTAGAAAAGGAGTGATATTGTGAACGTAATTGATAAGATTACAAAAGAACAACTTAATCCAAATGTACCAGAATTTCGTGTTGGTGATACTGTAAGAGTTGATGTTAAAATCATTGAAGGTAAACGTGAAAGAATTCAAGCATTTGAAGGTGTTGTTATATCTCGTAAAGGTTCTGGAATTAGTGAAAGTTTTACTGTTCGTAAAATGTCATATGGTGTAGGAGTAGAAAGAGTATTCCCTGTTCATTCACCTAAAATTGCAAAAATCACTGTTGTTAGAACTGGTAAAGTTAGACGTGCTAAATTAACATTCTTACGTGGTTTAGAAGGTCAATACAGAATTAAAGAAAGAGCATAAAGATAAGCCATTGACTTATCTTTTTTGGTATTAATTATGAAAAAAAATATAAAAAGTATTTTATCATACGTTATTGTTATTGTAATAGCATTATTAATTAAAAGATATGTTTTTACACCAATTAGAGTAAATGGAAGTAGTATGTATCCAACGCTAAATGATGGGGAAATAATGATATTAAATGAGATAGGGTATCATTTGAATGGTCTTGATCGCTTTGATATTGTAGTTATTTATACAGATGGGGAACGAATTATTAAAAGAGTTATTGGTTTACCAGGAGAAACAGTTTCCTATAAAGATAACAAATTATTTATTAACGGAGAAATTGTTGAAGAGAATTTTACGCATGATATAACGCATAATTTTGATTTATCAGAAATTAATGAAACGATTATTCCCGAAGATTATTATTTTGTTGTTGGTGATAATAGAGGGAATTCGAAGGATTCCAGGATAATAGGATTAATAAATAAAAAAGATATACGTGGTAAAACAAGACTTGTTATTTTTCCGTTTAATAAAATAGGTAATGTTAATTAATAAAATCATATTAGGCAAATAATTGTCAATAATATGATTTTTTTTATAAATTTGATTTTAAATAATTGTATATTTTTATTAATTATGTTATTCTATTGATATAAAGTAGAGAAGGTGGGACTTTTTATGAAAAGGAAAAATAAACTAGTATATACATTGACATTATTTTTCATAATTGTTATTTTTCTCGTAATATATTTTTTTGGATCAAATATAGAAAAAATTATTTATGTAGATAAGTTGCCAAAACAACCAATAAATAATATTCGAAATATTATTAAGGAAGAAGAACCTCCTGAAGATGATAATGGTAATAAAAATAATGATAATAAAAATAATGGAAAAAAAGAACAAAATGTTAAGCCGAATAGCGAAAGTCCAATTAAGTATGTATATAATGAAGATCTTACCCAAGGAAATTATATTTATTTGATTAATCAGTTTCCTATTAAAGATGAAGTTGGTAGAAAATTAAGTGGTGAATATAAAACATTTGATTTTAAATTGGAATTTAAAAAAGGATCTCTTGGAGCAAGTTATGATATAACATTAGAAAAAATGGAGAATAGTGATGTACAAAATCCATGGATTAAAGTTTATTTGGAAAGTGATGGAGAGGCTTTAAACCAAACTATAAGAAATACTGGAAGAGTTAAAACTTTTAATGAGTATGCATTGCATAACAATAAAGATAATGAAATAATAATGTATCATGGAACTGTTACGGAAAGTGATATTTTAAAGGGATATAGAGATTATACGTTACGAATGTGGGTTAGTGAAGATGTTATTGTAACAGAAGAATATAATAATAAAACAATTGTTGCACGTGTTAATGTGTACGCTGTTGGAAAATAAAGGTGTTGTTATGAAGAATTTGTGGAAAGATATAAAATGGTTATCTAGATATATGACGAGCATTATTATGTATGCCATAATCGTTATGTTGATAGGTGTAGGTGTACTTTTATTAGCATATTTTATTGATATAAAGAAGAATGCTGCTAACGTTAAAACGCCATTATATGGTGCATATGTCATCGTTTCAGGCAGTATGGAACCAATTATTAAAATAAGGGATGCGGTAGTAACTAGAAGAGTAGATAGTATTGATGATATTGAAAAGGGCGATGTTATTACATATCGTGCAATGGATGAATCATATTATGGTATATTAATAACACACCGTGTCGTTGATATTCAAACAAAAGATAATAAGGTATTATTTGTTACAAAAGGTGATAATAATGAAACGGTAGATCGTTCACCAATTGAATTTGGACAAATAACGGGCAAAGTTATCATGCGAGTTCCTAAAATTGGATATATTAAGTATTTCCTTGTATCATCATATGGATGGCTTATTGCTATCGTAGTTCCAAGTTTGTGTATTTTAGGTTATGATATCTTTAAATTAGTCAGAAACGTTGAAAATTCACGTAAGAAAAAGCAAGAAACTGAAGAGATAAAGAAACGAAAGGTGCTTGAGTATGAGGAATAAAACAGTATTTAAAATGGCTTTTGCTAGCCTTGTGATTTTCATTGTTGTTGCAACATATTTTTGGTTTCTCTATTTTAAAGATTATGAAGGTAGTATAACTAGAGAAAAAGTTCGCTTAGAACTTATAAATAATGGTGGTATTAATTATATTAATGCTGTTCCAGATGATTTAGAAGAGAATATTCCAACATATTATTTTCGTATAAAAAATAATGCTAGTGATAGTATTAAATACGATATCTTTTTACAAAATGTTAGTCCAAGTGAAGCGAATGATGGTTGTAGTGAAGGTATGATTTTTTCTACAAGTGAATTAAATTACGAATTAAAATTAGATAATAAAACAATTAAATCAGGAGTATTATCTTCACTTAATAACAATGTTTTAGATAATAATACCGTTTCAGGTAATTCCATCAATGATTATTCTTTAAGAATATGGCTAAACGAAAAAGCCGAGGAGAATCTTTTGAAACATTATCATTACATTGTAAGTATAAGGGAGATTAAATGAAACGTTTTCTAGAAGAATATTGTAGTTACTTTATTTATGGTATCTGTATTCTTTTACTTTCTTTGTCACTTTATAATATTGTAATTAATTATAAACATGCTAATTCTTTAAATGAGAGAATTGTTGTTATGGATTCTTTGAATGTTTATAAAGAATTTAAGAATAATGTTCTATCGATTGAAAATAATGTAAATAATAATCATGATAGTAAATTATATGGTTCTCTTTCTAAGATATTAGAATTATTGAAAAAAGATGGTGCTTTTAGATTATTCCCTAAGGATAAGTTAGCATATCAAGATTTATATAAATTAAATAATTATTTTTTAGAAATTATTAATAATGGATGGATTTATAATCTTAGTGAAATAGAAAAGTATAGTGGTGATAATTACAATGAATTTGTAAATACTTTGATAAACAATGCAAATTATGTTGACAAGGAACTTTTAAATAATAGTAATTATGCATATTCTTTTAATAAAAATATTCGCGATGAAATGGATGAAGTTTATAAATATATCCTTAATAATTACGAAAAATTTTCGTATATAATCCTTAAGATAAGTAATGAAATGGGGAATAAACATGCATAAGCTAGTAAATAAAGTTTTGTTTTTTATTAAAATTATGTTATTATTGATTGATTTCGTTTTAACACTTTATATTATGTTAATGCTTAATTCAATGCGTGATGGAGAATTAGGGAATTTAATATTGACATGTATACCATTACTACTTATATTAATTATCTTTGTTTTTGGCTTCTTTTTTAGAAAAGGTCATGATAATCTTTTATTTAATGTTAGTACTGTGTTAGCATTAGTAACAATTTTAATCATTAATCTTAGAACCCTTTTTGATCAAAATATGGTTATGTGGATTAAAGATAATATGAATTTCTATTACTTTAGAAATCAGATTGTTTTGATTAAGGTATTGTGTTATTTTATTTTCTTTGGTAATTTGTGTACAATATATAGTGAATATGTAAAAAATAAACACACATAAAGTGTGTTTTTATGATACAATAATTTTGGTGAAATATTTATGTTTAAAGAGAAATTAGCACTTGTTCCAGAGCTTCCAGGAAGTTATCAGATGAAAGATAAAGACGGAATAATTATTTATGTTGGAAAAGCGAAAAATTTAAAGAGAAGACTTAAAAGTTATTTTACAAGAACTGTTACTGGTAAAACAAGGGTATTAGTTGAAAATATTTGTGATTTTGAATATATAGTTACAAGTAGTGAATTAGAAAGTTTAATCTTGGAAATAACCTTAATAAAAAAATATAATCCTAAATATAATGTTTTATTAAAAGATGATAAAAGTTATCCATATATTGAGTTTACTAATGATAAATATCCTCTTTTAAAAATTGTGAGAAATCCAAAGTTACGAAAAAATAAAAATAATTTATATGGACCATATCCTAATGTTGGTAGTGCTAAAAGAACAGTTGAAATGTTAAATAGAGTTTATCCACTTCGTAAATGTGAAAGATTAAAAAAAGAAGTATGCCTATATTATCATTTAGGAGAGTGTTTAGGTTACTGTGAAAAAAAGATTAATCAAAGCAAAATAGAAGAAATTGTTAAAGAAATTAAAGTGTTTTTAAATGGTGATGCCAAATCTCTAATTGAGAGAATTAAGGAAAAAATGCAAAAAGCTTCAGATACACTTAATTATGAGAAAGCGTTAGAATATAAAAAAATGATTGATGATATTAATGTTACCTTAAAAAATCAGGTCATTATTCTTAATAATAAGGATTATAATTTTGACTTGTTTAATTGTTATCAAGAAAATAATTATTTATCTGTTACAGTCTTTTTTATTCGATATGGAACTCTCTTTGGAAGAGAGAAAAAAATTATTAAAACGATGAGTGATAAAGAGGAAGGATTATTAGAATATATTATTAAATTTTATGAAAAAAATATTCTTCCTAAAGAGATTATTGTACCGGACTTTATAGATAGTGATTTACTTTCAAGTTATTTAAATATCAAAGTTTCAACGAGAATTAAAGGCGATATAAAGAAACTTCTTGATTTGGCATTTGATAATTCCAAAATATACTTAGAGGAAAAGGAAAATGAACTTACCAAAAATGAAGAGAAGAGATTATTAGCGATTGAAGAATTAAAAAGTCTTTTACATATCGATAAGGTAAGTCGAATGGAATCTTTTGATAATTCGCATTTATTTGGCACTTATTATGTAGGAGGAATGGTTGTTTTTGAAAATTTTATTCCCTTAAAAAATGAGTATCGTAAATTTAAAATAGATGTTTCTGTTAAAGATGACTTGAAAGCGATGCGAGAAGTTGTATATCGTAGGTATTACCGATTATTAATGGAGAATGCTGTTTTGCCAGATTTAATTGTTGTTGATGGTGGGGAGTTACAAGTTAAAGTAGTTGTTGATATAATTGATGAATTGAATCTTCCTATTAATGTTATAGGACTTAAGAAAAATGAGCATCATAAAACAAGTTCAATTATTAATCGAGATTTATCAGAAATTCAAATTGATTCACAGAGTAATTTGTTTTTATATCTTGCTAATATTCAAGAAGAAGTTCATCGCTATGCAATTAGTTATCATCGAAATATTAAGAATAAAGGAATGCTTGCAAGTGTTTTAAATCTTGTTCCTGGAATTGGAGAAAAAAGAAGGAAAGAACTATTGAAGAAATTCTCTTCTTTGAAGAAAATGCGGGATGCAAATGTTAATGAATTAGAAGAAATATTACCTCATGATGTAGCTCAAAAATTATATGATTATTTAAAAAGTAATACTATGTAAAGGACTGCAATAAAATATTATAATATTCTTTATTTATGAGTAAGTTTATGTTAGAATAAAAATGAAGGAGCAAATTTAAAGGAGGAATAATATGAATATAGACAGAGATATTGAATTACCATTTAGTTATAGTGAAAATTTAGTAAAGGGTTTAATCATTTTCTTAATTATATTTGTTGTTGCCTTTGTGTTAGATAAATTATTTAGAAAAAAGGTTATGAAAATAATTAATAAACCTAATGTTCCAAAATTGAAATCTAAATATGAAAGAAAATTAGAAAATCTTTATAAAAAAGTTGAAAGTAATCGAATTGATGTTCGAAATGGATACATTGAACTTAGTAATATTGTAAGAGAATTTATTGAAAAGGCAACTGGTATTAAGGCATCAAGTTTTTCTAAAAGTGATGCTTATAAACTTGGAATGGGAGAATTAAGTCAATTAATGGAAGAATGTTATCCTCCAGAATTTGCTAAGAGAGGTAGTGGTGATATAATGAAATCAATAAATAATAGTATAGGAATTATAAGAAAATGGAATCAGAAATCTCATTAATGCATCCAGAAATAATTATGTATTCACTTGTGTTAGCAGGGATTATTCTTCTTGTTTGGCGAAGGAAGAAAAAGTTTAAAAAAGGAGTTATTGTTGCTAATACAAAATATGTAAAAAAGACTGGATATTTTAAATTATTAAATGCTAAATATCATATATATAATATACTTATTAAGATTACATGTATTCTTATTATTCTTTTGTTTGCAGTTATTACAGCTAGATTGTATAAAACAAAGAAGCATGAAGAAGAATTTGATAATCGTGATATTATGTTGTGTATGGATTTTTCCCCTTCAGTTAAAGGACTTAATAAAGAAATAATTAATACAATGAAGAAAACGGTAGAATCGCTTAAAGATGAACGATTTGGTATAACAATTTTTAATAATGCTGCTATTACACTAGTACCGTTAACTACAGATTATAATTATGTTTTGTATACACTTGATTTAATGGAAAAGTTTATTGGAATTAGTAACAATAGTTTATATTCAAAACCTGGTACGACACAAACGGCACAGGAAAAGTATTTAATTAGCGTTTTTTATACTGGTATAAATGCTTTAAGTGGTTCTAGTTTAGTAGGAGATGGACTTGCATCTTGCGCTAATACTTTTAATGATGATGTTGATCGAACAAAAGTAGTTATTTTATCAACAGATAATATGGTTGCTGGTACACAAATTATCACAATTCCAGAGGCGGCAGCGTATGCCAAAAAGAAGGGAATAAAAGTTTATCCAATTGGAACAAAGTCAATCAAAGATAAGCCAAAATATCGTGATGGATTAGTTGAAGTTGCTAATACTACTGGTGGAGAATATTTTGATTTTGCAGATTATTCCGTTAATGAAATAAATAAAAAAATACAAGAGTTAAATAAGAATTCAATGGTCAAAACAGCTTTTGTTACAAAGAAGGATTTACCTGAGCTTTTAGTACCATATTTATTATATTTAATACCAGTTTTATTTGTCTTAGATTGGAGAGTTAGAATATGATAGATACAAGTAAATTAATATTTAAACCAATTATTCCTCTTTCAACAATGATTCCATTTACTATTATTTTGTTGATAATTGTATTAATTAATCGAAAACATATTATAAATCGGGTATTAATTTTGTTATTATTATTAATCGTGTCACAAAGACCAATGTTAAAAGATCAGGAAGATGTAACATATGTACTTAATTTTGATGTTATGTTTGTTATTGACACAACAGTTAGTATGAATGCAACTGATATGAGTAATGGCACAAGACTTGATGCTGTTAAAAGGACCGTTAATTATATAATTGAAGAATTGCCGGGTTCAAAATTTGCAGTAATAACTTTCGATAATAATTCGTATGTTAAATATCCGTTTACTAGTGATGTTGCTGTTATAGAAGATGTTGTAAAAAGTTTGAAAACTGTTGATCCTAATTATGCATTGGGTTCATCGTTATCATCACCTAATGAATATATAAAAATGCTTATTGAATCAGCAATAGAGGCAGATAAAAATCATGATGAGAAAAGAAAAAGAATTGTGTTTTTTATGAGTGATGGAGAATTGAATAATGAGGAACGAGTTAAAACTAATTTGTCCGAATATGATGGCATAAGTACTATGATTAATAATGGTGCAGTAATTGGTATTGGGACAACTGAAGGCGGAAAAATGCAGGTAATTTCTAGCGTTAATATGAACAATTTAGTAGATAGTAAGGGATATCTTCTTGATAATAGTGTTAATCCACCTGTTGTAGCTATTTCTAAAATGGATGAAAACAACTTAAAAGCTGTTGCAACAAAGTTGGAGCTTGATTATTTTAAATTAGATAGTAGTAAGTTAAGTGAAAAAATTGAAGAAATAAAGAGTATGCAAGATGAAGATGAAGATGACGATGAAAAAAATGATAAAGATATTTATTATTACTTTACATTTGCAGCATTAGTATTAACTTTATATGAATTATTTTACTACAGGAGAAATGAGCTATGAGAAAATTAGAAAACAAAATATTCTTGTGGGTTGTTATAGTATGTTTAGTGCTAATTGGATTTTTAGAGTCTAAGATATTGATTAATAAGAAATTTATAGAAAATTATCCTGGTACTAAGCAAGAATACCGATTAATGTTAATGTCAATGTTAAATTTGTATGAACCATATGTGGCAAATTATAATTACGGTAATTACTTTTATAAAGAAGGAAGATATGAAGATGCTAAGGATAAATATTTGCAGGCATTAAAACATAATGTACCAAAAAGTAAAATATGTAGTATAGAAATTAATTTAGGATTAACATACATGCAGTTAGCTAATGAAAACAGTGCAGAATTAGAAAAGAAAAATGAATTATTAAGAGAAGCTAAAATACATTTTGATGTTTGTGCGAATCTTGATTTAACAGAAGAAATAGAAGAAGAAAAGCGAGAAAAAGAAGAAGAGGAAAAGAAACAAAAAGAAAAAGAAGAAAAGGAAAAAGAGAAACAACAAGGTGGCCAAGAAGGAGGTCAACAGGGAGGTCAACAAGGAGGACAACAAGGAGGACAACAGGGAGGCCAACAAGGTGGTCAACAAGGTGGCCAACAAGGAGGTCAACAAGGAGGTCAACAAGGTGGCCAAGAAGGTGGTCAACAAGGAGGTCAACAAGGTGGCCAACAAGGAGGACAACAGGGAGGACAACAGGGAGGTCAACAAGGAGGCCAACAGGGAGGTCAACAAGGAGGACAACAGGGAGGACAACAGGGAGGTCAACAAGGAGGCCAACAAGGAGGTCAACAAGGAGGACAACAGGGAGGTCAACAAGGAGGTCAACAAGGAGGTCAACAGGGAGGTCAACAAGGAG
>CACZNM010000020.1 GCA_902782535.1 uncultured Erysipelotrichaceae bacterium | reverse complement strand
TTTGAATATAAGTTAGATGAGGTAAATATTGCCAATAATTGGAATCCTAATGCTAATACTCCTGAAGAATTTGGTGGATTTAATTTTGGAACAGAAGATAAAATATTAAGATGGCTTCATAGAGGAGATACAATTTATGATGTAATTGTACCAGAAGATGCAGAAGTTGTTTTGTGTAATGAAGAAAAAGGTGTATATCGTTCTAATAAAATAATAGTTACTAATCCAAGAAAAATTACTGATGATATAGTAATGGATTTATATAAAAAGACAACATTACCAAACAAAGTATTAGCGCAATGTTTAGTAACGTTATTATGGAGAGATAGAAAAGAAATAAGCAAGTATATTGTTAATGATCGAGTTAATAAAGATAATGTAGATGAATTCTTAAAAGAATTTGTTGATTATTTGGGAAAGAATACTTTGGATTCTGGATGTAATAAAGAAATATATGAATTGCTATTAAATATAAAAGAGTCAAAAGTGAGGTAAAAATGAAGTATGTAAGAGTAATGGATAAAGATATATCTAATGCTAGTGGTATGAAATTTAAGATTGGTGAAGTTACTGTATCATCTGAATGGGATCCAAATGCAAAAACTTTAGATACCATTAAAGGAATAAACTTTTCAACAGACGAAAGTATAATAAGATGGATTAGAAGAGGAGATACTTTATATGATGTTGAATTACCTCCTGATGCGGAAGTAATTAAGTGTCCTGGTACATTTACTCCAGATGGAATATATAGAACTAATAAAATAATAGTGAAAAATCCTGTTCCCTTAACGGAAGAAGTTGTAATGGATTTATATAAAAAATCCAATATACCAGAGAAAACTTATCATGATATTTTAGCTATATTAGCAATAAGAGGATTTGAAAAAGTATGTATGGAGCTTATTAAAGATAAAGTAACGAAAGATAATATAGATGAGTTTTTAGATGATTATATAGAATTTGGCAAGAAAGATATAAAAGATAATAATTATGGTTTATATGAAAAATATAAAGATATATTGATGGAAATAAAAGAAGAAAAAAGATAATAATTATTATATAATTGTTTATTGGAGTGGTAATATGAGAATTATTGAATATTCTAATAAATATTTGGAAGATGTAAGAGATTTATTAGTTGAATTAGAAGAATACATAGTATCAATTGATAAAGATGAATTGGATCAAGTTCATCCTGAATATCGTGAGAAGATGGTATTAGTTGATTTAGATGATATAAATAAAAATAATGGTAAATGTTATCTAGCAATAGATGATGTTGGCAATGCAATTGGTCTTATTATGGGCAAAATTTCTCCATATGATAAATATGATTATCTCGATTATAAATGTCCTAAAAGAGGAGTAATTATGGAATTAATAGTAACATCTAAAATAAGAAGTAATGGTACAGGGAAAGCTTTAATGGATAAGATGGAAGAATATTTTAAATTAAATGATTGTGAATATATTTTGGTCGATGCATTTGCTTATAACACTATTGCAAAAAAATTCTATCAATCTCATGATTATCATACACGAATGGAAACAATGATAAAGAAAATAGATAGGTGATTTTATGGAGTTATTTATTGGTTTAATCATTCCTTTTTTAGGAACGACATTAGGTGCCGGAATGGTATTCTTAATGCGTAATAAAATTAATAATAAATTAGAAAAAGTATTGTTAGGATTTGCATCAGGAGTAATGGTGTCCGCCTCAGTATGGTCTTTACTAATCCCTTCAATAGATATGGCTAAAGAACAAAATATAATTTCATGGTTACCCGCAACTATTGGTTTCATATTGGGAATAGTTTTTTTATTAATACTTGATAATATAATTCCACATTTGCATATAAAAAGTGAGGAACCAGAAGGATTAAAATCAAAGCTTGGTAAATCTGCAATGATGGTATTAGCGGTTACACTTCACAATATTCCTGAAGGGATGGCTGTAGGCGTGGCACTCGCAGGAGCAGTTAGTGGCAATAATACAATTACCATCGCTGGAGCATTAGCTTTATCGATTGGTATAGCAATCCAGAATTTTCCTGAGGGGGCGATTATTTCTATGCCATTGAAAGAAGAAGGAAATTCAAAATGCAAATCATTTTTATACGGAACATTATCTGGTATTGTTGAACCTATTGGAGGCTTATTAACTGTGCTTTTAACATCCTTAGTAGTTCCTATATTACCGTATTTATTATCTTTTGCAGCGGGAGCTATGATATATGTGGTAGTAGAAGAATTAATACCAGAATCACAAGTAGGTAAACATTCTAATTTAGGAACAATAGGGTTTGCATTAGGATTTATGATAATGATGATATTAGATGTATCTTTAGGTTGATATTAAGGAGGTATTTATGAATTATAAAAGGATGCGAGAATATACGCATGAAGAATTTGTAGAATTAGTTAAAACTTTAAAGGAAGATGAACTATTAAATCTATGTAATAATTATGGTGGATATCCAGTATTATTTAGGATGTCTTTAGATGAGAGGATTAATCATATTCCTTTTATTCAAACAGGTTCAGCGATTATAATAAGAAATATTGATGGTCAAATTCTTTTACAAGAAAGAACAGATCGAAATAAATGGGGATTGCCTGGTGGTTGTCAAAATCTTGGTGAAGATTTAAGAATTACAGCAATAAGGGAGGCATATGAGGAAACTGGTATAAAGATAAATCCCAATAATATAGAGTTAATTGATACATTATCAGGAGAATCTAGAAAAAATAGTTATCCTAATGGTGATATTGTTTATAATAATACATCTTTATATCTTGCAGATATTTCAATAACAGATATATCTAATTTAAAAGGTGATTCAGAAACAAAAAGATTAAAGTTTTTTAATCCAATAGAATTACCAGAAAATCTTATGGATAAAGATTTAATTCTAGTATATTTAGATTATTTAAATAGAAAGCTTTATAAATAATTAATATATAATATTTAACCTTGTTATTAATTTTTCAAGGTTTTTTTGTTATAATTAAAATAAAGGAGAGATTATAATGAGTAAAATATTAGTAAGTTATTTTTCAGCAAGTGGAAATACAAAAAAGGTTGCAGAAAGAATAGCAACTATAGTTGGGGGAGATTTATTTGAAATAGAACCTGTTGATAAATATACGGAAGATGATTTAGATTGGATGAATAAACAAAGTAGATCATCAATTGAAATGAATGAGAACATCAAGCCTGAGATAATAAAGAAAGTACCTAATTTAGAATCTTATGATATAGTTTGTTTAGGTTTTCCTATTTGGTGGTATAAAGAGCCTACAATTATTGATAAATTTTTAGAAGAGAATAATATGCTTAATAAAAAACTTTTTGTTTTTGTAACAAGTGGATCATCTAGTGTTGATTCAACATATAAAAGTTTAAAGAATAATTTTCCTAATTTAAATTTCATTAGTGCTAAAAGATTTACAGGTCATGAAAATGAAGATGAATATAAATCTTGGATAAATTAATTATACAGTATTAAGGTTCATTTAAGAAAATAGTAATATGATTATGGCAATTAAGCAATGAATGGAGGGATGAAAATGAAAGATAAGATTTTATTGTTTATTATAGGTGTATTAGTTGGAGCGATAATTGCAACCGGAGCTTTTTATGTTTATATAAAAACGTCTAATACTACTAATACTAGTCGAATGGGAATGCCAGGAGGTAATCCACCCAGTATGCCTAGTGGACAAAATGGAGAACCACCTACTAAACCTGGAGAGAATAGTAGTACAAATAATAATTAGGTGAAATAAATGAAAAATATTATAAAATATTTTAGTATATTAGTATTATTTTTATTGGCAGTTTCTTTAAATGTTAAAGCAGATAGTAGTAATATATATGTCAATTTAGATAATTTAGAATATGCTAATAATAAAAATGATTATGAAAGTATAACGGAATATCAAAGTTTAGAAGAATTTTTAAAAGATTATAATTCTAATAAATTACCAAGTATTTATATCACTGATTTTTTATTTGATGGAGTATCAAAAGTTAAAATACTTGATTTAGATGATTATATTGAAGCTGATTCTAATGATATAAAAATTAAAACGTTAGATATTAAAGCAATAAATATTAATACTACTGGGAATATAGAGTTTACGGGTACAATAAAAGGTGCAATGATTGGTGTTAATACGAATAATGTAAAAGGTAATATTAATATTATATTAAATAATGCTACGCTTGATACAGATTCTAAAAAAGCCCCTGCTGTATATGTTTATAATAAAGATAAAAACTATACGGATTGTAAGGTAACAATTAAGACAGTTTCGAAAACTAAAAACTATCTTGAAGGTGGAAAGCTTAAAAAAGTAAGTTTAATAGGATCTGATGAATTAGATAAGTACAGTAAATATTATTCTAATGATAATTTAACTAATTATAATAAATATTCTGCATATTATGGTGTATATACCAGTGATGAAATAAAAAATATTTTATTTGCAACTATTGAAGCTGATAATGAAGATTTATTAGATGGAGATCCTTATTACTTTTATAAAGCAAGTGGTGCTATCTCGTCAGATATAGATTTATATTTTGAAGGAGAAGGTTATCTACAGGTAACAAGTAAAAGTGATGAAGGAATAGAAACAAAAGGTAATTTAACTTTTAGTGGTGGAACAGGTGATTATGAAATATTAGCTTTTGATGATTGCTTGAATACGACAACGGCAAGTAGTAATGGAAAGACTGTTCGTAATGATTTAACGATTAATGTTAATTCCTTGCTTGCGATTGTATCGGATAGTGCTGATGAAGGTGATGCCATTGATTCTAATGGCAAATTAATAATAGATGGTGGTACTATTTATGCTTTTGCTCACCCTACTAGTCCTGATGCAGGTCTTGATTCTGCAAATGGTACATATCTAAATAGTGGAACTATAATTGCAACAGGTAATATGCAAGATGCAATATCAAGTGATTCAAAACAGGATTTTATATATGCTAGTTTTAGTACGATAAAGGCTGATACACTAATTGTAATTAAAGATCAAGATGATAAAGTAATCACGGCTTTTAAAACAAGTAGAAATATTGGGAATATATTATATAGTAGTAAAAATTTAAATTATAACTCTTATAAAATATATGCAGGTGGAACTATTGATGGAGAAGAAACTAATGGCTTGTATACAAAAATAAATAGTTATACTAATGGCGAAGAAATCATCTTTAATGATGCAGGTGCTGTGAGAGTATCACAAAATAAAGATATTAGTAAAACAGTTTTAATAATATTGATAATTGAGATATTATTATTTGTTATTGCGCTTACAATATATATTAAAAGAGGTAGTAAAACTGAAGAAGAGATAGTAATGCAAAATCCTACGCTAACTTATGTAATTATAGTCTTTTTAGTAATAATTCTTGGTGTATTATGGTATTTATTAATAAGTGGAAATAGTAAACTAGATAATAATGGTAATCGAGGTAAAACTTCACAAGGAATGAATAATAATTCTAAAGTATCATATTCAGCTGCGAAAGAAATTAAAAAAGATGAGAATATTACAAGTGGAGAATATAAATCAAGTAATGTTGATGAAAATGCTATTTCTGTAAGAGGGAATATAACTGCTACATTATCCAATATTAC
>CACZNM010000019.1 GCA_902782535.1 uncultured Erysipelotrichaceae bacterium | reverse complement strand
TTTAAAGTATCCCGTTATACTAAACCAGTTAACTGTATGAATTTAAAAGATGATGATAAATTAGTTAATGCCTTTATATCAAGTTATAATAATATTTTTATTGCAACATATAATGGTTATGGACTTTGGTTTGATATTAATGATATTCCTATTTTAGGACTTAAAACAAGTGGTGTTAAATCCATTAATTTAAAAGATGATTATGTTGTTAGTGTTAATAATTTTGGTAATTTAGATTATTTATCAATTATTATGGATAAAGGTACAGGAAAACGTGTTAAACTATCCGAATTTGAAAAAAGTAGTCGAGCACGTCGCGGTTTAATGTTAGTTCGTGAAGTTAAAACTAATCCATATAAAATAGTAAAAACTTTCGCTATGGATTCAAAAAACTACATTGGTATTAAATCATTTTCTGAAATTAAAGAAATTAAATTAACAGAATTATCAATTATGGATCGTTATTCAACAGGTAATAATATTTCAAAAGAAAAAATAACCGATACTTATGAAGTAATGAATTTAATTAAAAAAGATGATGATGTTGAAACATTAATTGTTGATGAAGTACCAAAAAATAGAATTAGTCTTAAAGAAATAGATGAAAGATTAATGACTATTGATGATTATATTTAAGAGGATTATTCCTCTTTTTTTATATTTTATTAAATTTGTTACATAATATTAATATGAAAAAAATAAGATTTTTAACGATATTTACCTATTTTTTATTTACGATTATTACGGTAAGACTTTTTTATTTACAGATTATTGAAAGAAATTATTATTTAGAGAAACTATCATCTAAAAATAATAAAATAGTTCTAGAAGATGTTTCATTAAGAGGGAGAATCTATGATAAAAATAATAATTTACTGGTTGATAATCAACTAATTATGACTATTATCTATAAAAAAGAAGATAATATTATACTTAAAGATGAAATAAAACTTGCTTATGATATATCAAAGAAAATAGAACTTGATTATCATAAATTAACAAATTCTTATCTAAAAGATTTTTATTTATTAGAACATGAGGATATTATCTTAAATAGATTAACAGATAAAGAAAAAGAAGAATATCAGAAAAGATTAATTAGTAATAATGAATACTATAATTTAAAGAAAAGTAAAATTACTAATAGTGATTTAGATATTTATAATGATTCTGATAAAAAAGCCATATATCTTTATTATTTAATGAATAATGGTTATAGTTATATGGAAAAAATAATTAAAGAAAATGCTACAATGGAAGAATTTATGTATTTTTCGGAGAATAATGATAATTTACATGGTTTTAATACTAAATATTTATATGGAAGAAAATATCTTTATGGTGATACTTTTAAAAGTATTTTAGGAAAAGTAGGGAATATTCCTAGTGAGAATAAAGATTATTATTTAGCACATGGATATATGATTAATGATAAAGTAGGATTATCTAATATTGAACTTGTGTATGAAGATTATTTAAAAAGTTCTAAGGCAACATATCTAATTAAGAATAATGAAAAAATATTAGTTAAAGAACCTGATAAAGGAAAGGATTTAAAACTAACAATTGATATTAATTTACAAAAGATGGTGGATAATATTTTAGAAGAAGAAGTAAGAAAAGCGAAAAAAAGTTATAGTAGTAAGTATTATAATCATTCATATGTTTTAATTAGTGATACATATGGTTCTATACTTGCAATGTCAGGGAAAGAGTATCTAAATGGTCAAATAGTGGATGTAGCGATTAATAATATAACGGATACTGTAACAGCAGGAAGTGTTGTTAAAGGAGCTAGTATGCTGGTAGGATACAGTGAAGGAGCGATTAAAATTGGAGAAGTAATGCTTGATGAATGTATTAAGATTAAAGGAACACCTAAAAAATGTTCTATATATAATATGGGAAGAATAAATGATATTAATGCTCTTGCATATAGTAGTAATGTTTATCAATTTAAAACAGCGATAAGAGTAGGGAAAGGTAAATATCGCTATAACGAAACATTAAAAATAGATGATAAAGCTTTTGATATTTATCGAGATTATTTTAAAAGATTTGGTTTAGGCGATAAAACAGGTATTGAACTATTGAATGAATCAATGGGATATAAGGGAAATAATAGATCACCGGGATTATTACTTAATTTTGCCATTGGTCAATATGATACTTATACTAATATTCAATTAAATCAATATATTAGTACAATAGCAAGAGGTGTACGTTATAAAATGCACCTATTAGATGAAATTATGGATAGTAATCATCAAACAATTTTAAAAATAGAACCTGAAGTATTAAATGAAATAGGTATTAAAGACGAATATTTAAAGCGTGTAAGAGAAGGATTAAAAGCCGTAATTAATTATGGTAGTGGAAAAAGATATACTAATTTAAAAGCAGCAGGAAAAACAGGTACTAGTGAAAGTTTTATTGATAGTAATCATGATGGTAAGATTGATAAAGAAACTATTTCCACTAATTTTGTATTGTATTATCCAACTATTAATCCAAAAGTTGCCATCAGTATCAATAGTCCTGATATTAGTGTACCTTCTAGTAATTATCGTTACCCTATTAATCAAGAAGTTATTAAAAAAATAACTAATAATATTGAAAAATTTATTAGTTAATTTTTATAAAAAGATGTCTAAAAATGTCGAATATTGAATAAATGAATTGATATCTTTTGGAAGATTTTATATAATTATTATAGAATAGGGAGGAACGAGTATGGATGAGTTATTATCTTATTTAAAGAATGAATTACAAAAAGGAAAAACTGTTAAAAGTATCAGTGAAAAATTTAATATTTCAGAACTTGAAGTATTAGGTTATGTTTATAAACTTAAAGAAAAAGGTGTTAACATTGATTATTATGAAAAAGAAGGAGAAGGCTATTTGTTTCGAAATGAGCATCCTGATTTATCACATGTTAACACCTATTATTTTAAAGAAAATGTTGATGAACCAACGAAAATTGCGGTTATCGCCGATATTAGAGCCGGTAGTAAATGTGAACAATTCAGGGTTTTAAATGATATGTATTTAAAATTCTTGAAAGATGGTGTAAAAAAAGTCTTTATCTTAGGTAATTTAGTTGAAGGTAAATACCAAGGTGATATACTAAAGAAATTTGGTAATAGCCTAATAACGAATGATGCAACGCATCAAGCCGATCATTTTATTGAAAATTTCCCTCATATTGAAGGAATTGAAACATACTTTATAACTGGTAATCATGATCACACTTTTTCCTCTGAAATTAATATTGGTGAGTATATTGCCAGTAAAAGAGATGATTTAAAATATTTAGGTCCAAAAAGTTGTAATGTATTCTTTAATAATGTTTCCGTTAGATTAGAACAATTAAAAAATGGTAAAGCTTATACTATTGCGTATCCTCCACAGAAATACGTAAGAAGTATGTCAAGATATGAAAAATACGATATTATTCTTTTAAGTGGTGAGATGAATTTCCAACATTTTCCCGAACAAAAAGGAATGCAAATATTCTCTATTCCATCTTGTGTAAGTAGGACACCTAAAATGATTAATGATAATCAAAGTAATACGATTGGTGCTTATATCTTTGATATTGAATATGATCGAAGTGGTTATTTAAAAAGAATAATTCCAACAGTTAGTACTTATGAACCAGTTAATACAAGATATTTTGATTTTCAAAGATTAAATATGACAAGAGGTGAAAATGGGGAATTATTACAAAATAGTATTAAAAGTGAAGATTATAATTATGCATCTCTTCGAAGACTTTATAATTTAATGCATAAAGAAGAAGAATTAGTATCACTTTCAAAAAGATTAGAATTAAATGAAACTGAAATATATGGATTAGTTAATGTTTTACAAAAGATGGGCATGAATATTGAAATTAAAGAACATGATGGAAAAGTTTATCTTGAAAAACGTAGTGAAAGAAAGAAATTTGATACTGAAGTCAAGCCAGCGATGGAAGAATTGCATAAAAAGCGTGTTGCGGTCTTTTCGGATACGCATTACTGTAGTATTTATAGTCAACCATCAATGGTTAATACATCGGCTTATGTTGCCTATAATGAAGGTATTGAGGAATTTTGGCATATGGGCGATATTTGTGATGGTGATTATTCAAGAATTCGTCCTATTCATAATAGTGAAGTTTTTGTTTGGGGAGCATCAGGCCAACTTAATTATGTAGCGGAAACATTACCAAAATATTCTGGCGTTCATTGGTACGGAATAACCGGTAGTCATGATCAAACGCATTTCTTTAACTATGGACTTGATTTTGGTAAGGAACTTGAAAAGAAAAGAGAAGATTTCACTTATTTAGGTCAAGATAGAGCTTTTTATAAATTAGGTAATTCACTAGTAGAATTCTATCATCCAGGTGGAGGAACATCACGTATTTTATCGACTAAACCACAAAATAGCCAAGATCAATTACCATATTCGAAAAGAGTAGACTTATCCCTTTGGGGACATTATCATAA
>CACZNM010000018.1 GCA_902782535.1 uncultured Erysipelotrichaceae bacterium | reverse complement strand
GGGTAAAATATAACTACGGTAATAAAGAAGATGCGAAGATTCTTGCGAAATCCCTTGATGGATATGATACAAAATGGTGTACAGCAAGTGAAGGATGGGCAATAGATCAATTATGTGGAGGTAGAGGATATTCAGGAGGAGATTTTTATATTTATTATACTAAAGATGAAAATAGTGAATACAAAATTCCAAGAATTGCTATAAGTATAAATGGTCATACTAGGATTGTAGAAATAAGAGGTATTGAAAAAGGTCAAAATCTTGAAAAAAACTTGATAGATATTTTAGAATTAAAATTAAAAGAAATGACTTTTTTAAATCAAAATGATGTCAAAAAGAATTTAATGATTATTGATGATTTAAGAGAATTAATGTTAATTAATAAAAAAACACAAAGTAAAGTTTCTTTAACATCAGAAGAAATAATGAATTTGTATACAAAAAAATATGGATTTGGTTTGGAACAAGATGAGCTAGTAAAAGAGATAATGAAAAGGAGAAATCCTATTGAAGATTATCGTTCGATAAAAAACTTAGGTATAGATGAAAAAATCAAATTAATAATAATAATTACTATGTTGTTAGAAGAAAATAGTATCTGGCCAGATTTAAATAATATCACATTTATTGATGAAGAAGAAGTTGCTAAGGAAGCAGTACGTCAATATATTAGTGTATTAAAATATGTTAATCCAGAAATAAAGTGTTATAAAGAAATAGCGATGCGCGCTGTTTGTATAGATGGTTTAGCATTACAATATGTTTCTCCAAAAGTAGAAAACTATAAAGAATTGGCACAAGAAGCGGTGTGTCAATGTAGTTATGCATTAAAATATGTTAACGATTTAGATTTAAAATACGAGTTAATGAATCAAGAAAATAAAAAAAGAAGGTAAAAATATGAATAATAATGTCACGAGTTACAATGGAGAATTATTTTTGGATATCCTGTATCACAATTTGTATAACGAATTAGCAGATTCATATAAACGAGGACAAAAAAATAAAGAAGGTAGTATCAGAGAGTATTTAGAATTAATTGAAAAGATGCATGATAAAGCAAGAGATTCTGAACGTAAAAAAAATCTAGTTAAAGAGTTATATTATGATAAATATGTAATAAAAAAAGAGAATTTACCAGAATCTTTAAGTGAAAAAGCTAAAGAAGAAAAAATAGAAGCACAAAAGAGAAGATTAGATTCATGGATAGATTATTTAACGGATGAAAAAACTATTTATCCAATGTGGGCAAAATATTGGATATTTAGGGAGATGTTAAAAATAGGAAACTATGATGAGATAAGTGGTAAATATACAAAAAGAACTAAGGAAACAGTAAAGCCGTTTATCGAAGTAAATCCGGAGATAATCGCTAAATGTATCGAAAATGTAATGGAGTTATTAGGAGATAAAAAGCAAAGTGGGCAACAGATAAGAAAAAAAGTTAGTAATGTATCCTTTGAAAGAATGTATATAGAGTATGAAAAGAAGTATAGAGAACGTATAAAAACAAATGATGGAAGATGGGTAAAATATAACTACGGTAATAAAGAAGATGCGAAGATTCTTGCTAAATCTCTTGAGGGATATAATACAGGATGGTGTACAGCAAATGAAAATACGGCTATATATCAAGTATGTGGAGATGGTGGTTATTCTGGGGGAGATTTTTATGTATATTATACTCTTGATGAAAATAATGAATATAAAATACCAAGAATTGCAATAAGATTAGATGGTCATAATAAAATTGGCGAAATAAGAGGAGTAGGAGAAAATCAAGACCTTGAAGAAGCAATGTTAAATACTTTAGAATTAAAATTAAAAGAAATGGCCTTTCTAAATCAAAGAGATGTAGAAGTTAATTTATCAATAGTAAAAAATTTAAAAAATTTAGTGTTAATTAAGAACAAGACAGTAAGTAATATTCCCTTAACCGTTCAAGAAATAATGGATTTATATACTAAAAGATATGGATTTGGTTATGGACAAGATGCCTTAGTAAAAAAGATAATTAGTAAAAGAAGCGTTGCTAATGATTATAAGATAATAAAAAATCTAACTATGGGAGAAAAAATCAGATGGATTAGAACAGGTTTTGAATCATGGAATGAAGATGAAAAAGAATTTATTGATGAAAAAGAATTGGCATTAGTTGTAGTAAGTCGAAGTTGGAGGGGTATAAAATATGTTAATCCAAATGTCGAGAATTATCTAGAATTAGCTAAAGAAATAGTGAGTCAATATTCTCGGGCTTTACAGTTTGTTAATTCAAAAGCAAATGGTTACAGAGAATTAGCCTTAGAAACAGTAAAAGGGAATGGTATTACTTTGCAATATGTTGATTCTAAAGCGGATTGTTATAAAGAAATAGCTATGGAAGCAGTACGTCAAAATGGTATGGCAATAGGTTTTGTAGACTCCAAAGTAGAAGGATATAAAGAAATAGCTTTAGAGGCCGTTCGTGAATATCCTAATGCTATACAAGCTGTAAATTGGGAATTTGAAGAATACAAGGAAATAGCTATGGAAGCAGTAAAGCAAGATGGCATGGCATTAAAATATATTTCACCAAAAGTAGAATACTATAAAGAATTGGCACAAGAAGCAGTACATCAATGTAATAGTGCATTAAAATATGTTAACGATTTAGATTTAAAATATGAATTAATGAATCAAGAGAGTAAAAAAAGAAGGTGAATTATGAATAACGATGATATTATGAGTTATAATGGAGAAATATTTTTAGATATTCTTTATCGAGAGATGTATAACAATTTAGCAGATTCCTATAAACGAGGAGGAGCTACTAAAGAAGAAAGTATCAAAAGATATTTAGATAGAATTGAAGAAATGCATGAAAAAGCAAGATATTCAGATCATAAAAAAGAGATGATTAAAGAGTTATATTATGATAAATATGTTGTCAAAAAAGAGAATTTACCATATTTAAATGATGAAGAAAAAAAGGGTATTATTGAAGCTCAAAAGAAATCATTATCAAAATGGATAGATTATTTAACTGATGAAAACACTAAATATCCCATGTGGGCAAAATATTGGGTATTTCAGCAAATGTTAAAAATGGGAACATATGATGAAATGAGTGGTAAATACACAAGAAGAACGAAGGAAACAACGAAGCCGTTTGTGGAAGCTAATCCCGAAATCATCGCTAAATGTATAGGAAATATTATTGATTTAATAGGCGAAGAAAAACAAAATCGTCAGCAAATAAGAAAGAAAATAGGAGATGTATCTTTTGAGAAGATGTACATTGAATATCAAAAAAAAATTAAAAAGAATATAAAATCGAATAAAGGTAAATGGATAAAATATAATCAAGGAAATATCGAAGAAGCAAAGAAACTTGCTAAATCCCTTGATGGATATAATACAGGATGGTGTACAGCAAGTGAAAATATGGCTATAGATCAAGTGTGTGGTGGGGTAACATATCCTGGAGGAGATTTTTATGTATACTATACACTTGATGAAAATAATGAGTATAAAGTGCCTAGAATTGCGATAAGACTTGATGGTCATGATAAAATAGGTGAAATAAGGGGAATTGAAGAAAATCAAAATATTGAAGAAGAAATGGTTGATGCTTTAGAGACAAAACTTAAAGAAATGAAATTTTTAAATGCTAAAGAAGTAGATGAAAAGCTAGAAATAGTTGATAATTTAAAAGAATTATTTTTAATAAAAGAAAAAGTATTAAATAATATTCAATTAGAACCACAAGAAGTAATGGATTTATATACAAAAAGATTTGGATTTGGATGGTCACAGGAACCATTAGTAGACAAGCTACTTGCTAAAAGGAGTATTGCTATGGATTATCAATTAATAAAAGGATTAGATATTAAAGATATAAAGAATTTTATTGATATAAAAGCTATCCATCTTATACTTAGTAGTGAAGAAAAATTTATTAATGAAGAAGAAGTAGCATTAGAATTAGTCAAAACGAATGGTCTTTTATTGAAAATTATTAATCCTAAAATAGCTAATTATAAAGAAGTGGCTTATGCGGCGTTTAATCAGTCTAAAGCTGCTATATGTTTTATGGATCAAGAATTAGATGGTTATAGTGATCTTGCTATGATGGCTGTTATGCGTGATGGACTTTTATTAAAATATATTAATCCTAAAATAGCTAATTATAAGGAAGTGGTATATACCGCGGTTCATCAATGCCCTGATGCAATACAATATTTAAGTCCAGACGTCGATGGTTATAGCGAACTTGCATTATTTGCCGTACAACAAGAAGGTAAATTGTTATCATACATTAATCCTAATACTAAAAATTATCGAAACATTGTTCTTGAAGCAGTACGTAATAATCCTTATAGTATGGAATTTGTTAGTCCAGAAATAGAAGGATATGAGGAAATAGCCACAGTAGCTGTTCATAAAGATGGTTATGCAATACGCTTTATTGATTCTAAATTACCATATTATAGAAAATTAGCTTTAGATGCTGTTCGCCAAGATGGTGAGAAAATAGAATATGTTGATCCACGCATAGAAGGTTACGAAGAAATAGTGAAGGAAGCCTTTAACCAAAATAAATTTGCTATTGATTTTATTCGTTCTGATATGATAAGTAGAGAATTATATGAAAAAATGAAAATAGAAGTCAATAAAAGAGGAAGATTGAGAAATAAAAATCACAAAAGTATTATTCAAAAATTATTAGATATGAGAAATTATATGATGAATTTAAAAGGACAATCAAGAAGAAAATAATTTCTAAAGTAGGTGAATAATGAAAAGAGATTTAGTTTATAAATTATTATTATTTATTTCTATAATATTAATTCTTTTGTTTATAGTATTTGTTTATATAGATTATTCAAAATATGATAGCTTAACTTTCTCTGCACCTTTTAGTGCTTATGTATTAATAAGATTATTGGAATTTGTTTTACCAAGTATTATTTTGCTTATTTTAGCCTTATTATTTAAAAGAAAGAGGTAAAGATGAAGAAAAGATTATTATTTGAAGCTATAACTAAATATTTAATGGGATTAATAATTATTGGGTTATTAATCTTTTTACCTGCCGGAACATTAAGTTATTGGAATGGTTGGTTATTTATAGGATTACTATTTATTCCAATGTTTATTGTTGGGATAATTATGCTTTTTAAAAGTCCAGAATTACTTAGAAGTAGATTAAATGCCAAAGAAAAAGAGAGTGAACAAAAAGAGGTATTAGTATATAGTGCTATTATGTTTATAACAGGATTTATCCTTGCTGGTCTTAATTATCGTTATAAATGGTTAGAATTACCTAATATAGTAATAATTATCTCCTCTATTTTGTTCGTGATCTTTTATCTTTTGTATGGAATTGTTTTAAAAGAAAATGCTTATTTATTAAGAACAATTGAAGTAAAAGACAATCAAAAAGTTATAGACAATGGATTATATAGAATAGTAAGACATCCTATGTATGCTATTACTATTGGATTATTTTTTATGATGCCATTAATCTTAGGTTCACTCTATTCATTAATAGTTTTTCTTTTATATCCACCGATTATTATTAAAAGAATAAAAAATGAAGAAAAAGTTTTAGAGAAGGATTTAAAAGGATATTTAGCTTATGAAAAGAAAGTTAAATATCGCTTGATACCATATATATGGTAGTAATTTGCTATTATTATTTAAATTTATCTTATTTTATGAGATAAGACTAAATTATCAAATAATTTCTTATAGATGAAAGCGTGTATGGATATTTTATATTTCTTGACACAGGTATGGAAATATAGTATTATCACATTATAAGGAAGGTGTATAAGATGGAAAAAGAAGTTGAGATAAAAAAAATGTTTGACAAATTAAAACAACACGTAGGTAAAATTGTTCATGTCAAAAACTGGTATAGTGGGATGATAGAGAAACATGATGGGATATTATATAGGGTTAACGATTTAGGACCTCATGGCTCTGTTTGGGTTAATGCTGATGGACCACGTTTTATTGGACCTAATTCAGCAATTATTTCAATAACATCAGAAACTGGAGAAGTTTTATATTATAATCCATATATTGATGATGAAAAGGGGAAGTATTATTGTTGTTCTGGTCATTTTACAGAAGAAGATAAGAAAGTAATGGTTAGTGTAACAAGACAAATGTTTGGAGATAGGGCTGCTAATGAAAAGGAACGCGAATTAAAAGAATGGGAAGAAAGAAGAAGAGAACGGGAAGAAGAACGTAAAAAAGAAAAAGAAAGAGAGGCGGACCATGAAAGACGTGAAAAATTAATTGCTGAGAAAGTTAAAGAAAATAGATTACATAATGATCACTCAATTACGCCACAGAAAGTAATTGATGGTCTTAAATTTATTGCAGAAAATCCACGAATGGTACAAGAAGAGTTAGTAGATGGTTTATTACAATTGGGATGTAATTTTTCATTGGCAGACGTTAATGGAAAATTTAAAAAGGTAGGAACAATTGATGAGGGCTTAGAAAAAGGAGATATTGGAACTGGTGCAGATGTTATAGTGCAGGTACGTGATAGTTTTATTGCAAGGGCAATGGCCTATACAACATGGATGGACGCAGATGATGATAAATCTATTTATAATTGTATTAGGATTTTATCAAATGATTCAGATTATACAAAAGATAATATAGCTGGAAAGAGAAAGAAATAAAAAATATATAAAAGTGACATAACCTTTGTTTTTGGCGTTAATGGCATGTTGGTTATGTCATTTTAACATAGTTTTTGTTTTTAATAAAAAGATAATTATAATAACATTTTAAAGCAGATTATGTTCAAATATTTGCCTTATTTAGTTAATTTTGATAAAATAATATTGTTAAGGAGTAACTATGAATAACAAATATTTTAGTGATATTTATAATGATTTTTTTAGTGTTGAAAAAAAAGATTTAGAAGTAGAAGATAAAGATAATAATGATGATAAAGATAATGATATTAATCTATTAGAGGAAATCAATTCTTTATATATGGATAATGAGTCTAAAAATTTATTAAAACAGATTATTGAATATATGGATAAATATGCAAGAAAAGAAGAGCATAATTATATAGATTTCAATATAATTGTTGATGGTAATACACAAGAAAATGTCAATAAAATAGGTAATATACTTTCTAAAAGTGTTAATAATAATCATTATATTAAGAATAAAAATGTTTTTAATTTATCTTTATATGAGTTATCTAATAAGGTAGATATAAAAGATATATATGAAAAGAATGGTATTATTATCTTAAAAGATTTAAAAGCTTTTTTAATGTTAGATGATAATGCTAGAAAAATGTTTTTGTATAATTTAAAGAGTAATTTAAAAAATAATATTACTTTATTATGTGGTAATAAGGAAGATTTAAATGTATTTTTATCATTTGATAACGAATTAGCTAATAAATATTTTAATTTCAAATTAATCGAAATAATTCCAAGTATTCAAGATATTTACCAAGAAATAATTAATAAAATAAGCTTATCAGATGAAAAGAATATCTTATTATTAGATTATATTACAAATACTTATAAGGAAATAACTGATTATAGTGAATATCGTGATCGATTAATTAATCATTTGTCTTTTAATAAGGATGTGCCAAAATTAAAAGAAATTAAAAGTACGGAAGAAGTATTTAAAGAACTTAATGATTTAGTAGGACTTAAGGATGTTAAAAAAGTACTATATGATTTAGTTAACTTAATTAGTTTAAAAGATAAGAGTGATTTGAAAATAGCGAATGTTAATTTGCATATGTTATTTTTAGGTAATCCTGGAACTGGTAAAACTACAGTTGCTAGATGTCTTTCTAATATATTATATAATCTTGGTTATATTAAGGAGAATAAGCTTCTTGAGGTATCAAGTAAAGATTTAGTAGCAGAATATGTTGGTCAAACAGCGATTAAAACATATAGTGTTATAGAAAGAGC
>CACZNM010000017.1 GCA_902782535.1 uncultured Erysipelotrichaceae bacterium | reverse complement strand
TTTATCAAGCCATACTAAATTATCTTTTAATAAATCTAAATCATCATTAAAGATATTTTTATTAATCGAAACAAATATCTCGATATTTGGATAATCTTCTCTTAATTTTTTTATTTCTTCTTTTGAATATTCTAAATAATTAATACTAAAATCTTTTAATCCAATAATAAAAGATTTAGTATAATCTAAATAATCAAGAATATTCTTATTATTTAAACCAACTAAAATCTTCATAATTACCTTCTTTCAGTAACAGCAATACCATCACCTATTTTATAAATAGTTGTTTTATAAACCATATTATTTTCTAAGAAATAGATATAATCTTTGATTTTTCTTACTATTCCACGAATATTTTTACTAGGTATTTCATCTTCATTCATTTCAACATAACCATGAAATCCCATATTATCAGTGATAATATAACCATCCATGTCTAAATTATTTTCAAAATGATTAAAGAATTCAATATTTTTCCCTTTTGCAGCATCAATAAATATTAAATCATATTTATCACTTATTTCAACATTTAAAGCATCATTAAAGATTAATGTAATTCTATTTTCTAAATTAAACTTCTTAATATTTTTAATGGCTTCTAAATATCTTGTCTCATCTCTTTCGATTGTTGTAATATGAATATCACTATTTACTTTTGCCATCATAATCGCAGAATAGCCAATAGCGGTACCAATCTCCAAGATATTTTTTATTTGTTTCTTTTCAATAAAGGACGTTAAAAACTCAATTCCTTCTTCTTGCATAATGGGAATATTTTCTTCCTTAGCATATTCCTTAATCTTGTTAATCTCTATGAGTTCACTACTCATATTATCCTCCTAAAGTCCTCCATTAACAGACGCCAACTCACTCTTCTTTTTTTCAAAATCAGCGGAATTAGTAAAGAAAAATGTTTCATTTGAATTAATATTGGCAATAAAATATAAATAATCTGTATCAGCATAATCAACCGCTGCTTTGATACTTGATTCTGATACCGTTGATATCGGACCAATTGGTAATTTACCATTCATCGATCCATCTGTTAATCTTGTATTATATGGACTATTATATGCGTATTCACTTTTTTTTAGCACTCTTTTAGCATCATCTATTTTTAGAGCATAACGCGTAGTTACATCGCTGCCTAGGCTCATTTTTCTTTTTATTCTATTGACAAAAACACTGACTATTTCATCACGATATTCTTGTTTATTTTCCTCTTTTTCTGCCATAGATGCAAGTGTTAATATTTCATGAATATTAAATTCACTTTTTTCTATCTTTTCCTTTAGTGGTGTTAAAACACTATCCATTTTCTTGATTAATTTATTAAAGATTTCTTCAACTTTAACATCCTTACTCGTAAAACGATATGTATCAGGATATAAATATCCCTCTAAAGAATAATATATTTTACTATCTTTAATCTTATCAGTTATAAACCAATAATCATTAATTAAACCATTTAAATACTCTTCATCTTTAAGTAGTTTATACACATCATCTTCTGTATTATTAGTATTTGTCGCAATAATATTAGCAATATTTCGCATATTAATACCCTCTTTAAAAGTTAAGGATATCTCATTTTCATTATAGTTATTACCTTCTTTGATAACATCAATAATTTCTTTTAAAGACATTCCCTTATTTAAATCATATTTACCAGCTTTTAAATTACCTATATTAAATAATTTTAAATATATCTTAAAGAAAGTAGCACTTTTAATTAATCCATTATCTTCAAGTTCCTTACCAATTGCTTCCCCTGTACCTTTTAAAGAAACAGTTACCTTTTCACTTGCATCACCAACTGGTGATGTATAATGCTTAAAAAGAATTCCTAAAGTTACTAATCCTAAACCAACAAGAATAAGAACAATTACCATGGCATTACGTAACTTTCTCACTTTTCTATTCTCCTTTTTTAGTCATTTCCTCTTGTAACGTTTTTAAAATAGTATCAATATATTTCCATTCTTTGTCTGTTTTAATTTCTTCTAATTTACTATTTTTTTCTTTTGGATCATAAATTGATGCATAAACTCGTACTTTACCATTTGAATCTCTAGTATTATCTGTATACACTATATAGCTTTTTTTTGTTTCCTCATTATCAAACGTAAATAAAATATCGCAAACTACTTCCTTACCGTTTTCATCTCTTACGGTTATTGTATTTTTTTCATTCATTTTCTTTTACCTTCCTATCTAGATATGACTGCAAGATAATGACACTTGCTAGCCCATCTACCTTTTCCTTTCTTTTTTCTCTTCTTGTGTTTTCCAATATTAATGCTTGATTAGCAACAACACTCGTTAATCTTTCATCTTCCATAATTACTTCTAATTTCGTCTTGTCTTCCAATTTCTTTTTGAATTCCAAAGTAATATTAGCACGTTCTCCTATAGTATTATTCATATTCTTAGGAAATCCCAAAACAATCTTATCAATATGCTCTTTTAAGATAATTTTATAGACTTCATCAACTAAATAATCATAGTCTTCATTATGTCTTAATGTCAGATAATTTGTTGCAATTATACCATTTGATGTACTTATACCAAGTGTTTTAGTTCCTAAATCAAGACCAATATATCGCATAACACCTCCGATATGTATAGTTTATCATTATTCTCTTGTTATTTCAAGTGCTCTTAATATTTGATATGCTTACCTTTTAGTAGGTGTATTAGTAGAATACATCGCATATATTTCTTTCCTACAGTTTTCTTTTTCAGTACGTATTGCATCTATCAAATCTTCATAGTTGTATGTTTCCTTAAGACTCTTAAACCACCAAAGTGGCCTATCATTTTCTTCAAATTCAAATTTTGTTCTTTCAACCGCCATTTCTACTCGTGATAATATTATATATCTTATAATTGGTGGTAAATATTTATAATTATAACTTTCTCCTTTGGTTGCCGAATACATAATCCTATTCAAAGTAAGATTATTTTTTCCTAAGTCTAATTGTAATGTTCTTGCATAACCTTCGTAATTATTAAGATCTAAATAATTAAACTTCATTGCATATGCCATTGATATACCTATATTACCATAATCATCTCCTCCCATTATTAAGTTAGTACCGTACATACACATACGTCTTAGTTCTCTTTCCGAATATCTTCCATTTTGTTTTAAGCCACATATTGTATTAAAACGATTAAGAATAATTTTACCTTCATCCGTAACATTATATAATCTTAATAGTTCTTCACACACTTTTCTACCATTACTGTATGTATCAAAATCCATACTACCAACATCATCAATATAAGCTAAGAGAGTATCAATATCATAATAATCCAAATGAGGATTAGCCTCAGTCGTCATTGTCTCAATAGATCTTGTTGCCATATTAATTGTTCCTTTTTTTGGACTAAAATCTTTGCAAAGAACATATGCAGCTCCACCTATAACAAGACCACCTACGGTTATCCAAGCAACCATTCTTAAATCAATTTTATGTAATAATACATCTAATGTATACAAACTATCCTTAGCTCGATATACTCCTTTACCCAAGGGTGAATTATAAAATTCTCTATCTTTGCGATGGCTCTTCAATCTTTCTTCTTCCTTGATTTCATCATCTGTTAAATCTTCATAATTATGATGTTCTATTATATCTTTAATATTAAAATCTTTTATATGCTTTCCCTTATAATAATTAGTAATATCATTTAATCTTTTTTTTATCTCTCTTCGATATACATAATCTTTCACATTAACTAATTGATCATCATAAAGTACTCGCCTATAATCAATTCTTGCATGATGAAGCATTCCATTTTTAAAAAATACATTAAATTTATCATATGAATAAATTGGACCCATAACTCACTCCCTTATACAGTTATATAATATCATTATTTTCCATAAAAAACAATATATACAAAAAGAATTTGATTCTTCATCAAACTCTTTATTTATAAATTTCCCTACAAATATTACCAATTACTCCTTGTTCTCTATTATTATCAGTACATAATCCTAAATAAGAATTATCACGTACATTATCATTCTTGATTACTTCAATATCTTCTCTAGATAAATTAAAAGTATAAAGCGTTTCTTTTTTCTCTTTTATTACATCGGTAAAATCATATACACTATTTTTCCAATTAATATTAGTATTATTTAATCTATTTTGATTAACAAAAGGATTATCAATATCAATTATTCTATATTTAGGTAACTCATTTGTTACTTGGAATTCACAATCTTTATTAGTTATTGATGAAGATTTATTCATACCTAAATTATTAATTAATATCGTTACTTTATAATTTTTACCTACTTTTAGACCGTCAAGATAAAATTTACGTCCACCATATGTATACTCCGTTGTATCCGTTGGTGTAACATTTTTTCCACTACTATCTAAATATAATTCTGGAGCATGTAATGTATACGATTCTGTCACTGTAGTCGTAAAAGGTATAACTTCTAAACCATCTAATAATGTCGTAGTAGTACCATTACATTCTTTCGTAGATTCATTTTTTGAAGATGAGACTGCCTTTTCATTTTCGCATGTCTTTTTACAATTTTCAATTATTTCTTTCTGACAATCTTCATTTATAGTTGTAGCACATGTTCGACCTTTACATCTACCCGTACTAGTTTGTATACAATTTTCAGTAATTTGCGTTGTTAATATACTTGTCGTACACTCTTTTTCACAGATAATATCATCTTCCATATCTGTAGTTATATTACCTATATCTCCCATATCTTCACAAGCAAAAGGACTTTGTACAGTTTGGACATTATAATCATCTTTTTTCACTTCATAATCATATTGTCTTTCAGTTCTACTATTGTATTTGAATAGTATTTTACCAGTAACATTAATTGCATCTTTTGAACTATTATCAACATATTTAATTCTATTATTATTAAAACTTTCTACGTATGATTGTAAAGTAGTAATTTGATTACTATAATACCTTTCTCCTGCTGTATCCCCTGCACTTTTAGTACTGTCTAATTTACTTTTTAAATTTTTATAAGCACTATTATAACGTACATTATCAAATGTTCCTGTACATTGTTTTACCGTTTTTAAACTAACAATTGACCCAAAACCTTGACCTAAATCATTCATTCCAATGGTTAATGTATAAGCATTATTACCTTCTCTATCTTCTAATTCAGGTAAATATCCTGCTACAAATGTTTCTGCACAGGTAATTTTATAAAATTCTCCCTCCTCATTAGAACAATTTGCTCCCGAATTAACACCATCAACCTTAATTGTATTACGACAAGTCTCTTCGATATTTTTCTTGCCTACACTTGTTTCACCTCTACAGAAATTTTGATCGTTACAATTTTCCTGACTGATAGAAGAAAGCTTTACATCACTAGAAGTATTAGGTTTATTTGCCCAATATAATTTATAATCAGATGTCCGATAACATGCATAAGTAGGATCTTGCGAAATAATAGTATCTCCACCACCACTACAGCGAGTATAATATTCTTTATAGCAATATTTGTTTTTTTCATGGTCATACCATTCGCCTTCCCATGCCTGTTTTTCCCGATTATTTTTACGAGTTAACGTTTTTCTATCTGAATAGCAAACATTATTACCTACCAAATTCCATTTACCACGGTAAATAATTTTCAACGAAGCACTACCACCACCTGTAAAACTAACTGTAGCGGTCTGCTCACCGCATTTGTCAAAAGAATTATCAATACTACATGTAACTTTTTGACCACTTTTAGTACAGGTAACAGGATCATAACCAGTAACACCTGCGACAGTTTTATCGTATGTAATTTCTTGTTTCATTGGTTCAGTTGGCGATAATAATACCTCTCTTGTAGAGGTACTATTTGGTACACAACTATTTCCAGATTTATGATAACCATCTTTGCAATGACAAGCACTTGCTGACATAGCTCCAGTTCCATCTGTTACAAAATTATCACCACAATATACTTTTTTCCCTGACTCATCAGGACAATAATGATTTATCGAACATGCTTCACAACCATATTGTCCTCGCCATTGACCTTTACTACACACAGGAGCAGGTCCTGTCTCATTTAACGCAAGACAAGCTTCTTTTGTTGTTACACCAAAACTTCCACAACTCTCTGAAGAAGTTTCCCAATTATATCCACTACTATCTTTTCTACAGCATGTTAACCAAACAACACATGACATACGATCTTCCGGCATAGGTGCTGAGCCTGCACAACTATACTTCTTATGCTCTTTACAATAATATCTTCCCGTCAAACTTGAGCATTTTGAACACGTTGATGCTCCAAACTCACTATAATAACCATCTCCACATGGATTTTGTCTTTCACCATCACACCAATATCCAGAATCACATTTCTTACATTTATTACCACTTAACCAGTATCCGCTATTACATCGCAAACACTTTGATTCAACAGCAGTTCTATTTTTATAGCAAATGCCATTTGCATAATACCCACCAGCACTATTAACACAGGTGTTATATGGAATACTGCCCATTGAGTTACTATAACAATAATCACCTGATTTTGTTGTCCCACTTGGACATGTTTTACTTTCTTGACTACAGTTCGCTGTATCCCCTAAATTTAATTCATCATCATAATTAACTTTGTGATTATCATCTTTAAACTGTACATTTGATATCAAACTTACTGATAAAATCATTATAAAGACAATTAAAAAACTGCTTATTGCAAATAAATGATTATTCTTCATATATACCCCCATTATATAATACTCTTTTTTCTCTTTTTATTCATAAAGATAAAGAACAAGACTATAATTATTAATCCCATTATACTTCCCAAAATAATCCATGAATTAGTTTTATTATTAGCTTCCTCTTTTTTTACATCCTTAGTATCATCAATATACAAATATTTTCTTAAAGCTTTATCATAGGTATCTTTAGTAATCTTTTTTTCAACTAATGGTACGCAATATTCAAAATCAGGATTTAGACTACAAAAATCTTCATCATAATAAGCATTATAATATGGCATTGTAATTATTTTCGTTAATACCTCTTTACCTGAACAATCAGTATCAGTATAAGCATAAATTGATATTTTTACTTTTTCTCCCTCTATAAACTTCCCTAAAGTTGCCTCTTTAGTATCATTATATTTAAATTCTTGATAATTACCAGCATAATAATCCCATACTACTAATGTTTTTAATCTTTTATTCAAATTGTAGGCTGTAATAGTATATTCTGCATAATTAATATCATTAGCTTTTTTTAATTCATAATCTGTTTTAAATGCAATATTATTTGCTAACTCCTTTAACTCTTTCAATTCATCGGTTTTACAAGTATCTGCTAAAACATTAAAACTAAACAAAATTAATATTAAAAATAGTGCTCTTTTCATATACTCACCTACTATAATTATTATATAAAAAAAATCACTGATGGTCAATCCCATCAATGATAAAATCCTCGCTTTTATGTGGTTCACATCTTAACAAATCACGATAATCTTGCTGACGTAATACCTCATATAAAACAATAGCGCAACAATTCGATAAATTAAGACTTCGAACGTTCTTTGTCATTGGTATTCGCATACAATGATTTAAGTCTTTACCTAATATTTCTCTTGGTATACCAGTTGATTCTTTACCAAATATTAAATAAATATTCTCTTCTTGATTACTATAATCAAAACTTGTATGAGGTTTCTTACCATATCTTGTAAAATAATAATATGTTCCAATATTTTTACTTTTAAATTCATCCCAATTTTTATATACATGATACTCTAATTTATCAATGTAATTAACTCCCGCTCTTTTAAGATGCGCTTCATCAAGTTTAAATCCTAATGGTTCAATTAAATGAAGAATAGTTCCTGTTGCTACACATGTTCGCATAATATTTCCTGTATTCTCTGGTATTTCTGGTTCATATAAAACAATATTTAACATAATCACTCCACCGGTAATATTATATCACATCTTACCCCATTTAAATTATTATAATATTTAATTTTACCATGATGTAATTTAATAATTTTTTTTGCTAAATTAATTCCTATACCATTACCCAAAACTTTATCTGAATAGTTTTTACCAATCTTTTTAAGATTATCTATTTTTATACCATCATTTTCAATAATTATCTTTATTTCATTATAAAGTGTCTCATATTTAATAGATATATTTTTACTATTTGCTTCAACACTATTTTTAATAATATTATAAAAAACCTGTTTTAATCTATTATAGTCAGCTTCTAAATATACTTCATCATTTAATAGAGATAATCTTAATTTAACATGATTCTTTTTTAAATAATCATTAAGATTTTCTTTTATATCTAATAGAAATACATTAATATCTATCTCTTCTTTATTGATAAAAAGTTTATTATATTCTAAGTAATTATCTAATATTTCTATACTAGAATTAATTTCATTTCTAATTTTCTCCTTATATTTTTCTAAATTATCTTTATTTAGCATTTCTAAATAACCTTGTGCAACACATAACGGATTTTTCATTTCATGAGCAAGTACATAAATATCATCTTTCATTTTTATCACCACCTATATCTTATCATTATCTAAATGTCGATATTTGTCGAATTATGACTAAATATAAAAAAAATGTAGAATTTTACATTTTTTTTATCTCTTCAATATATCTTTTTAATTGTTTAGAATTTGGTCCTAAGATAATCTTTAATTGATTATCTATTTCTACAATACCTTTAGCACCAAGTTTTTGAATTTCTTCTTTATTAGCAAGATTTACATCTCTTAAAGTAACAATAAACCTCGATAAATTAACTTTCTTATCAACAATATTATCTATTCCACCCAAATAGTCAATTAATTTATTAACTTCTAAATGAGCATCCTTTCTCATTGACTTTAATATTGCAAAAAGAATAATTAGTAAAACAACAATAATAATAATATATTTATAATCCATAACTTAAACTCCTTATATAGATTATATACTATATTCTATTGAAATGTAAAGTTTTACTTTTCATCAAGCATCATTCCTTTATACATTTTCCATGCTAAAATACGAAAAACATGATAATTAATTAATTCTTCACTAATATTATTATTAATTAAGGCATTCCCTATTTCATTTATGGCATCATCATAATTACTAGTAATAATTAAATCATTCCCACGCATTATGGCTTTTAGATATTTATTAGAAATGTTATCTAGTGCTCCTTCATCTAAATCATCGGAAATAATAACTCCTGTAAACTTTAATTCATCTCTTAAAAGATTATGGATATTTAAAGAAAGTGAGGCTGGATTACTATCATCAATCGCTTTAATAACATTATTATTAACTAATATAGATTCCGCTCCTACCTTAATACCTTCTTTATATGGTTTGATATCTTCCATTATTTCTTCTTTTGATCTGTTATCAACACTAACCCAAGTATTAGTATCAAGATTATTTTGATAATTAGGAAAATGTTTTAAAACATATGATACACCCGTATTTTTACTCGCTTCAATAACAGTTTTAGCATATTCACTAGTTTTATCAATATCTTCTTTTAATGTTCTATCATACATATACGTATTACTATCTGAAATATCAATAACTGGGGCAAGATTTAAATTAAGACCTAAATTATATAACATAACACTTTTTTTAATTGTATCTTCCTTGATTAATGGAAATCCACCTTTTTGATATAATTCACTAGAAGATAAAAAAGGCGCACTTGCTAAAGAATTATTACTACTAACAGGTACTTGTTCTCCACCTTCTTCATTAGTACCTATTAATAGAGGTATTTTTGATTTACTTTGGATATAATTAGTAAACTTTATCACATCCTCATCCTTTTTATTGGTAAAGAAATCTTTATCTAAAATTATTCCCCCAAAATTATTTTTGATAATTATATCATCTAGACCATTTTGATATTTAACTAATAATAATTCATTTATTTTTTCATTAATAGACATTGTATTAAGTTTATTATAAGCCATAGTATAATAATCGCTAAATATTCCATTATCTTGTAAATTTTTTGGTAATAGTTTATTATCTAGTTCATTTATTACTTCGTATGATAATACCTTATCAATAACATTATTATTAACATTAGAATACTCTAAAATAATTCTTGTACCTAATTTTTCATTTATATCATCTATTAAATATAAAACATGATCATTATCTTCTATAACCATTTTATCGTTATCTTTATACATAATAACCGCCTCTAATTTTTCACTTATTAATTCCTTTTTATTCATATTAAATAAAAGAAAGGAACACAAGCCAAAAACAAATAAACCAAATATCATTATTTCTTTTTTCATTTCATTCACCCAAAATAAATATATGATTAAATATTTAAATAATGAAAAAATCTATACAAATGTATAGATCACCATTAGGAAAAGCTTGAAAACCAGCTAGTTTTATGATATTATTAGTATGTAAGTGAAAGACCTTGCATATCTTAAAAAAGGGAAATACTTAACTTCGCACGTTGAGTACTTGCCCAAAAAAATAGCAATGTACTTAATCTATTGCAGATTGAGTACTATTTTTTTATTATAAAAGTCAATAAAGAGACTATTAATAAAATGATTATTAGTATTAGA
>CACZNM010000016.1 GCA_902782535.1 uncultured Erysipelotrichaceae bacterium | reverse complement strand
GATAAAACTTTATTAATAACAAGTATAATTTTACTTGTTATTGGCTTAATTATGGTTTTTTCTGCAAGTAATGTTGCAAGTTTTATGAAATATAAAGTAACTCCATATTATTTCTTTAATAAACAACTGCTTTTTATGATTGTAAGTTTAATATTAGGCTTTATTATTATAAGATTTAATACTAAGGTATACGGTTATATGTCTTGGCTTATCATACTAGCTCTTATAATCTGTTTAATTATTGTTTTAGTTTATGGCAAGATAACTAATCAAGCACGTAGTTGGATTAATCTTGTAGGTGGAATTAAATTTCAACCTAGTGAATTTGTGAAAGTAGCGACTATTGTTTGGATGGCATTTTTTTGTACTAGTAAGAAAAGAGAAGGATTTAAATCATATCTTCTTTTCTTTGCTATTACGGGATTAATTACATTATTAATTATTTTACAACCAGATCTTGGAACTGCATCCATTTATGTTATGATAATTTTTATTATGTTTATGTCATTAAATATGTCAAGAAAAGTTAAAAGAAACATTATTCTTAGTGTTTTAGGTGTAGGAATAATAGTATTATTACTTTTAATGAACAATGGTGTACAAATATTTTTTGAAAGGCAACTATCTCGTTTTGATTATTTTAATCCATGTAGTGAAGAAAAATTTTATTCCACTGGTACACAGCTTTGTAATGGCTTTATTGCGTTTAATAATGGTGGACTTACAGGTCTAGGTCTTGGTAATAGTACACAAAAATATTTATATTTGCCAGAAGCATACACAGATTTTATATTTGCAATTGTAACAGAGGAATTAGGTGTAATTGCAGCAATAATTATACTTTTATTAATGTTTGTTGTTTTATGGCGTATTTTTATAATTGGTAAAAATGCTAGTACTGAAAGAGGAAGACTTATGTGTTATGGTATATTTTGGTATATTCTTTTACATATAGTTGTTAATTTAGGTGGTATTATGGGATTAATTCCACTTACAGGTGTACCTCTTCCTTTTATGTCTTATGGTGGTTCATTTTTGATGTGCTTGGTTGTTTCTATTTTTATTGTGCTAAGAGTTGGAATAGAAAGTAAAAGTTAATTTTAAAAATTTGTTGTAGTAAATTAAGAAAGATGTTATAATATTTCTAACGGAATGGTTCCGTTTGAAGGAAAAGGTGATAGTCATGAATAAAAATTTAATTAATTTGACTCCAGAGAAAATTTTATATAAGGAGTTTAAGATTGATACAAAAGGATATCGCTTAAAGGAAGTTGATCAGTTCTTGGATGAGATTATTGCGGATTATCAGTCTTTTGAAAGAATAATTGCAGATTTACAAAAGGAGAAACAAGAGCAAATAGATACAATATTAAGTTTGAAACAAGAAATTCGAGATTTAAAAACTACGGTTGAAATATCAAAGTCAAGTCAAACTAATGATAGTAATGTAAGTAATCTTGATATAATAAAACGCTTATCAAAACTTGAAAAAGTTGTTTATGGAAAAGATGAATAATTAAAATACTTTGGCAAACGCTATATATTTTATATAGAGGAAAGTCCATGCTCACAAAGTCTGCGACGACTTTAGTGTTTGTGCTAGGGGAAAAAATAACCCTAGGTAGAATATAATTCTAACGGCTACGAAATAACCTAAGTCGTAAGATATTGGTTAAATTAGTTATAAAAGTGCTATAGTGATGAAGAATCTGGAAACGGAGGAAGTGGAACATAGTAAACCCCACAAGTGAGAAACCCAAATTATGGTAGGGGAGCTCTAATAGAGGAATCAAACGAAATTAGGGATCATTTTGATAGATAAATGTTTGCCACCTTATTAAGGTACAGAACATGGCTTATAAAGTATTTTATTTTAAGAGGTGAAATGTGTGAAAGAACTAGGTGAACGTTTAAGAGAATTAAGAAAAAGTAATGGTGTATCACAAGAAGAAGCAAGTAATGATTTAATGATTACACCAAAAGAGTTGGAATGTTTAGAAAATGGTAATTTTAAAGTATTTAAAGATGTTTACGAATTAAAGAAAATAATGCGCAATTATGCTAAATATTTAGGCCTTGATGAAAATGAAATAATTGATGAATTTAATGATTTTCTATTCGAAAAAACATCTAAAATATCCAAAGATGATATTGAAAAAGCGATAAAAAAAAATGAAGAAAAGGAAGAGAAAGTATCTAGTCCTTATACAAAAATTAGTAAATCACGTTATGATTTTGCACCCATTGTTTTATTAATTGTTTTATTGGTTTTTATATCACTTGTTGTGTATTTATTTTTATCATTTGTTAAAAAAGACGATGATGTTAAGCGAGAACTAGGAAGGGAGAGTGTTATTATTGAACTTACCTAATAAGATAACTTTAGCAAGAATATTTTTAACAATAGTAATTATATTTTTATGTTTATTTCCTTTTTATTTAGTTAATATTAATTTTCCGCAATATAATGTTCGTGGTGTAATAGTTGATTCAAAATATGTGATTGCAGGGATATTATTTGTTATCGCTTCCATTTCAGATTTTATTGATGGTAAAATAGCAAGAAGTCGTGGATTAGTTACAGATACTGGTAAGATGCTTGATGCTATTGCAGATAAGGTTTTAGTTAACTCTGTTTTAGTTATCTTTGCAAGTAATGGTTTTATTCATCCCATAATTGCCGTTATTTATATTTTTCGTGATGAAGTTGTTAATGCTCTTCGTATGCATGCTGCTAAAGGTGGAATTATTGTTCCAGCTGGTGTATCAGGGAAAATTAAAACGTTTGCAATGATGACCGGTTTATCTTTGATGTTTTTCTATAATTTGCCATTTGAACTTATTAACATTCATGTGGATGATTTTCTAATTTATTTTGCAACAATTATGTCTGTTGCCAGTGGAATAGAATATTATCGTGAAATAATGAAAAAGAAAACGATGTAAATATATTGAAATAAAATGTAATTATGATAAAATTGACTGTAAGGAGTGATGTGTATGTGGCATGATATATTAATGATTGTGATTGGTTTAATACCAGGGCTTGTTATTGGATTCTTTGTATCGAAGAAACTGATGACAAAGTATTTAAAAAAGAATCCACCTATTAATGAGGAAATGATTAAAGCTTTAATGAGTGGAATGGGAAGAACTCCTAATCAAAAACAAATCAATCAAATGATGAAACAAATGCAAAAATATATGTAAATTATATAAAAGACAATAATAGATACTTAAATTTAAGAGAGTAATTGTTTGGTGTGAAATTACATTTAAGCCTATTTATCTACTTTTATGAGGATTTAATAAATCCCGGTTAAGCCGTTATCGAATTAAGATGAAAAAGGATGGTACCGCGATATTTCGCTCCTTGTGTACGATTCTTTTTATTATTATGGAGGAATTATGTTAAAAAAATATTTTACAGAAGAAGAATATAATAGTTTAAAAGAAAATAAGGAATTGATTTATAAAAGTTTAGAAATTGTTACGAGACTTTTTAATGATAAATGTGATAAAGGAGGATTTCCTTATGTTATTCATCTATTGAAGGTATATGAAGGAGTCTCGAATTATTTAGAAAAGGTTTGTGCTCTTTTACATGATGTAGTGGAAGATACAGATGTTACTTATGATGATTTAATGGAAATTGGCTATAATAGTGATGTCATTGATATTCTAAAAGTTTTAACAAAATTAAAAGGTGAAGACTATCGAGATTATATAGATCGAATTATTGCTAGTGGAAATGTTCATGCAATGAATATTAAACTCTCGGATCTTCGTCATAATATGGATTTAGGAAGAATTAAAAATCCAACAGCGAATGATTATGAAAGGGTAAGTAAAAGGTATGAACCAGCTTATCAAAAAATATTAAATAAATTAGAACAGGAGAAATAAAATGTTAGATATAAAATTTGTAAGAGAAAATAGTGATATAGTTAAAGAAAATATTAAAAAGAAATTTCAAGATGAAAAGTTACCTTTAGTTGATGAAGTAATCACTCTTGATAAAGAGTATCGTGAAATTAAAACTAAGTTAGACGAGCTTCGTAGTGAGAGAAATAAAAAATCAAGTAGTATTGGTTTATTAATGAAAGAAAAAAAGATTGATGAAGCGAATACTGTTAAAGAAGAAGTAAAAAAAATTAATGAAGAAATTGCTCTTGATGAAGCTAAGGAACCTGAATTAGCCGAGAAAATCAAAAAGATAATGATGGTAATACCAAATATTATTGATAAATCAGTTCCTATTGGTAAAGATGATACAGAAAATGTAGAAAATGAAAAGTTTGGTGAACCGGTTGAACCAGATTTTGAAATACCATACCATGCTGATATTTTAGAGAGAATGAATGGTCTTGATAAGGATGCTTCAGGTCGTACTAGTGGAAATGGTTTTTATTATCTTATGGGTGATGCAGCAAGACTTCATGAGGCATTGATTTCTTATGCCCGTGATTATATGATTGATCATGGATTTACATATTGTATCCCTCCATTTATGATACATTCTGATGTTGTTAATGGAGTTATGTCATTTAAAGAGATGGAAAACATGATGTATAAAATTGAAGGAGAAGATTTGTATTTAATTGGGACATCTGAGCATAGTATGATTGGTAAGTTCAAAGATCAAATTGTTAAAGAGGAAGACTTGCCTATTACATTAACAAGTTATTCACCATGTTTTAGAAAAGAAGTAGGTGCCCATGGAATTGAAGAACGTGGAGTATATCGTGTTCATCAATTTGAAAAGCAAGAAATGATTGTTTTATGTAAACCGGAAGAAAGTATGGAATGGTATAAAAAGATGTGGGAATTATCTGTAGGATATTTTAGAAGCTTGGATATTCCTGTTCGAACACTTGAATGTTGTTCAGGAGATTTAGCAGATTTAAAAGTTAAATCATGTGATGTTGAAGCATGGAGTCCAAGACAGAAAAAATATTTTGAAGTCGGAAGTTGTTCTAATTTAACCGATGCTCAAGCTCGTCGACTTGGAATTCGTACGAAGGGTAGTGATGGTACATACTTTGTTCATACATTAAATAATACAGTTGTTGCAACACCACGTGGCTTGATTGCGTTCTTAGAAAATCATTATACGAAAGATGGAAAGATAACTATTCCAAAAGTTCTAAGACCATATATGGGTGGAAAAGAAGAAATAGTTTTAAAATAAACTAAAATACTTGCAATATAACAAAACTGTGATACAATATAATCGTATTTGTTGATTGAAGGAGTAATCTATTAGTTACTACTAAGAGAAATAGTGGATGGTGAGAACTATTAAGGAAGATAGATGAAGACATCAATTATAGACAAAACGTGTAATTTGCGTTAAAGATTTGAGTGCAGAGAAAGTCTGAACTAAGGTGGTACCGCGATATTTCGTCCTTAGATTGAGACTTTTTTTATTTTCTTAGAAGGAGGATTTATGATAAGGAAAATAAGAGTTAATGAATTAAATAATTATATTGATAAGGAGATTTCTTTTTCTGGTTTTGTTGATGCTATTCGTGATAAAAAATGGGTAATGTTTGTCATACTTCGTGATAATACAGGTAAAGTTCAGATGACAATTGAAAAAAGTGATGAGAATAATCAAAAGTTATTGGATATCATGAATGATACGAGCGTTGATAGTACCGTTAAAGTAGCTTGTAAAGTATTAAAAAATGATGCAGTTAAATTAGGTGGGATAGAACTTATTCCAACGGATATTGAAGTAACTAGTCGTGCTGATACATTACCATTTGATTATAATAACTTAGATGGCGTTAATATTGATACGAGACTAGATTTTAGATGGCTTGATATTCGTAATGAAAAGAATATGTTAGCAAGAAGCGTGGAATCTTGTATGATAGAGGGAATGCGTGAATTTTTGTACAAGAATAAATTTACAGAAATCCATACACCTAAGTTAATAGGAACAGCAAGTGAATCTGGTTCAAGTGTTTTTGAAGTGAAGTATTTTAATGATAAAGCTTATCTTGCTCAATCTCCACAGTTTTATAAACAAATGGCTATGGCTGCAGGAATGGATAGAGTATTTGAGGTAGCGCCATGTTTTAGGGCAGAGAATTCGAATACTAACCGTCATGCCACAGAGTTTACTTCCTTTGATTTAGAGTTTTCATATATTGATTCGTATCTTGATGTTATGGATTTAGAAGAAGACCTATTAATTGCAGGGCTTACGAAAGTTAAAAATGAATACGGTGAAAAAATATTAGAGTTATTTGGAAAAGAAGTTATTGTTCCAACTAAACCATTTCCAAAAATTAAGTTAAAAGATTTATACCAAGAATTACATGATAGATATGGTTTTGATATTCCAAAAGAAGATATAGGTGATATGAATGCAGAGGCAGAAAAGTTAACATATCAATTAGCAAAAGAAAAATTTAATTCTGAATTCATGTTTGTTATTGATTATGCTGCTACTAAAAGACCATTTTATCATATGCGCGAAAATGGTGTTTTACAGGGTTATGATTTAATATGGCGAGGTGCTGAAATAACTTCTGGTGCTCAAAGAGAACATCGCTATGAAGAATTAGTTAAAAATGCTAAAGAAAAAGGCTTAGGAAAAGACGTGGAATTTTATTTACAGTTTTTTAAATATGGATGTCCTCCTCATGGCGGTTTCGCTGTAGGAGTAGATCGTCTTACGATGTTACTTCTTGGATTAACAATTAAAGAGACACAATTTTTATTCCGTGGGCCTAATAGATTAAATCCTTAATTTATATAAATGAAAAATAGATGTTTTAAGGCATCTTTTTTTCTTAAAATTAATAATTTTTCATGATATGAATATAATGAAAGTAAGAAATAGTAATATTTAAAGGAATTTTATTAAAATAATTGAATATTAATTATTGACATGAATATTGAATTGTGATAGTATAATGAGTCGATTCAGGGGGAAATGGATTATGATGGAAAATCTCAAATTGAAAAAGAACAAAAAAGGTTATATTGGCACAGCATTGTTAATTGCAATTTTTGTGGTAGCACTAGTAGTCGTAGTTTTCCTAGCTCTAGGAAAAAAAGATGGCATAACATTTAAAAGTAATGCCGCAGCTACGGATAAGAATGTAAAAATTCTTGCTAAAAATGAAGAAGGGGAAGATGCTTCCGTTGACAGAGATGGCACGGATGTAAGTTGTGAATTATTAACCGCAAAGGAAGATAAATTCCAAGAAAACATCAACATAATTAGAGATGCTGCAAAAAGTTATTTTACAGTTCAAAGAATGCCAATTAAAGTTGGGGATAAGATTACTCTATCTTTAAAAGATATGGAAGACAGCAAAATGGTTCTTACAATAAAGGACAATGCTGGAAAGGCATGTGATACTACAAAATCATATGTAGAGGTTACAAAAACTGAAACAGAATATGTAATGAAAGTTAATTTATCATGTGGTGATATGGAAGATTACATATTAGTTAACATTGGATGCTATGATTTTTGTAATACTTCATGTAATGTTGAAATACCAAAGGAATATGAATATGAGTACAAGAAAACAGTTGCTTGTAAATTAACAGATTGGTCAGATTGGGGAAATTGGACTACAAAAAGAGAATCAACAAATAGCAATAAAAAAGAAGATGTAAAAACAGAAACTAAACAAGAAGAAGTAATTGACACTGTTGATGCAACAAAGGAAGCAACAACATATAACTGTGATAAGTACAAAGGTTATACATTAAGTGGAACAAAATGTATTAAGACTACAACAACAGTAGAAAAGATTGATGCAACTTATTCTGAGAAAACATATAACTGTGATAAATATCCTGGTTATACATTAAACGGAAAATATTGTGAAAAAGAAATTGTAGAAACAAAAGCTTATGATGCAGATGAAAATCCTGTAACATATAACTGTGATAAATATCCTGGTTATACATTAAGTGGAACAAAGTGTATTAAGAAAATAACAAAAACAGAAAAAATTGATGCAATTGTTAATTACATTTGTCCAACAGGTTATACATTAAGTGGAACAAAATGTACGAAGACAATAACAACAACTGATACAAAGGATGCAACAGTTAAGTATACTTGTCCAACAGGTTATACATTAAGTGGAACAAAATGTACAAAGACAATAACAACAGTTGATACAAAGGATGCAACAGTTAAGTATACTTGTCCAACAGGTTATACATTAAGTGGAACAAAATGTACAAAGACAATAACAACAACTGATACAAAGAATGCAACTGCTGAATATAGCACAAGAGAAATTGATATTGAATATAAGTGTAATGAACAAGAATGTACGACTAAGATGGTTATGGATTGTACTAATGGATGTCAAATGGTTCCACAGACAAGTTGTGAAACAGTTCAAAAGACATGCCATAGAACTGAAACAGAAAGATATATAAGTGGTTATACATGTCCAAAAGGTTATACATTAAGTGGAACAAAATGTACAAAGACAATAACAACAACTGATACAAAGGATGCAGAAGCAAAATATAGTTGTCCAACAGGTTATACATTAAGTGGAACAAAGTGTACAAAGACAATAACTACTGTAGATACAAAAGATGCAACTGCAAAATATAGTTGTCCAACTGATTATACGTTAAGTGGAACAAAATGTACAAAGACAATAACAACAGTTGATACAAAAGATGCAGAAGCAAAATATAGTTGCCCAACAGGATTCACATTAAGTGGAACAAAATGTACAAAGAAAACAACTATAACAGATACCAAAGATGCTACAAAAGATCCAATAACGTATAATTGTGATAAGTATAGTGGTGCAACATTAAGTGATAATAAGTGTATTGTTAAAGTAATTAAAACAGATCGTAAAGATGCTACTGAAGCAGGTGGTGGATACGTTTGTAAAACTGGATATAAATTAGAAGGTGACAAATGTACAAAAACTATAACTACAACCGATACAAAAGATGCTACAGCAGTTGAAGGAAAATATACATGTTCAACTGGTTATACATTAAGTGGAACGACTTGTTCAAAGAAAATAATAAGAAAAGTTGAAGTTAAATATTATCGTTATGCAACAAGAGATTGCGTAGGTGGAAGCACAAGTATCAAATGGAGCAGAAGTAGTGATGACAAATCATTAATTAGTGATGGTTACGTAAAAACAGGAAAGAAAAGAACAGTAACGGCATAGGGGGAAATAAAAAATGAAAAATAATAATTTATATAGTTTAAAGAAAAGATTTTTAGCATTATCATTGGCATTAAGTTTAGGAGCACCTTTAGCAGCATCAGCAGATACTGGTAAAGATAATGAAAATGGTAGTAGTAAAGGAACTTATAGTTTAGTATTACAAGAAGAAAATAAAGAACAAATGACTATTGATGAATATGCATTTGGAGTAGGAAGATCTCTTGAATATTTGAGAAAATTTATTGATTATGATCATATGCCTCAAGATTTACAATGTTTATATTTCTTAGTTAATATTGATTATATATCACCAGAATTACGTGATGAATTAATTCGTATGGGTGCTATATATGATATGAATTTAGATAGTGAAGAAGGATTAAAGAATTTTATGAATGCTTTTAATCTACTTAATATGGTTGCAGATTATAATCAAAGTATGATTAGAAGAGAAGAAAATGTTGATCCAGAAAGTATTATTAATGTAGCTTATCTATGTTTTGATGAACATGATGCTGAATTAGCAAATAAAATGCATATAAATTATTTCAATGCATATAAAAATGGTATGTTTGATAGTGAATACTTTACAAAAGTATTTAAGCAATTAACAACATTAAATGCATATGAAAAAGAAGGTAATGCTTACGAACAATCAGTTGGAGCAAGATGGCTTGTTCAAAACTCAATTGGTGGTGGCGTAATGCAAATGTTACGTGATGATATGCAACATAGATTTTCAAAAGAAACTTTATATAAATATTTCAAAAGAGAAGAATTAAATCGTGGACAATGGTTTGTAAGAGATGATTTAGAATTTGATTTAAATTGTTTAACAGATGAAGAACTTGAAGTATTTATGTTTGGTGAATTATGGCAATTTGTATATACAGATGTTAATAAAGATATCTTTAAATACTTTGAAGCTAACGGAAAAAGTTTATGTAATTAAAAAAGGGTAGATTAATTTCTACTTTTTTTATAAAAAATGAGGAGTTATGAGAATAGAGTTAAATCATTGGTTTATACATAAAAACGAATTAGGTATATCCTTACCAAGATATTATGTTGGGATATTGATATGTCCAAATAATAATATTGAATTAAAAGTTATGAACTATGATGGAAGAGTTATTATTTTGAATTTTAATTGTTTAGAAGATGCTATTTATTTTACAGAAAATTATATTAATAAATGCGCAGTATTTGATAAGATTAAAGATATATATGATAATGTTTATAATGATAATTTTGATATGTATAAACCTAAAAGAAGCTATAAATAAAAGACCTGTAATAAGGTCTTTTTGATATTTAGAAATTAAATTTTTAATTAAAACTAAATGATAACCATTCTGGTTTAAAGATAATTAATATACCTATTATTAACATGATAATTCCACCAATTAAGTGTGAATATTTATTATATTTAGATGATATTGCGGTACTTCTTAAAGTAACCATAGAGATAATAAAGATTATTAAATCATCGATAATAAAGAATAGTACATATAAAATATTATAACGAATATATTCACTTGATGATAAGTTATTCATACTAAGTATTTCCGTATACATCGTAGGAAGTCCTAGAGAACATAATAATTCTATTAAATTAACGATAACGGCCAATGACATAACACCAATTATGGAAAGAATAAAATATTTATTTTCTACAATCTTTGTTACTTTATTAAAAACATATTTTCTTTTTTCTTTTTTTATAACAGTACAACCATCATCTTGTTTTCTTTCTTTAAAATAGTGATATAAATTAACACTCCCAAAGATAATAGCAAATATTCCAACTAATACTTGTAAAATATGAATACTATTAATAAAGTTATTAACATTGATCCAAGCCATTAAGAATAAGAAATACATAAAAGCACTTGTTCCAATAAATGATAATCCTAATATCCACATTTTCTTTTTATCTTTCATATTAAATAGCATAGTAATTAGAAATAATAATATCCACATTGCACAAGGATTGAATCCATCTACAAAACCAATAATAATCGTAATAATTGGGAGTGATAAATTTTTTAAATTTATTTTTCCAAAGATGGTGTCTACATAATATTCTTTATCTTCATAAGGTATAATGGTACTATTACCATCATCATCAACAATACCTAATTCGATACCTGCAACATCTTTATAGTTTTTATCTTTATAAAAATCAATATATTCATTAATAGTTTCTTTTCTTGAATCAGAAAAACCAACAAGATATTCATTTCCAATTATAAATAATGGAACACTATTAGCATTAATATCTAAAGCTTTACATACTTTTTGATATAATATTCTATTATGAGCATTTTCATCTTTTCTTAATTCATAATCATATACAACAAAGTCATCTCTTGTTTCTTTTAACTCATCAAGATAAGAAAGAAGAGCTTTACAATGTGGGCATGTATATTGATGAAAAACATATATATTAACTTTTTCTTGAGCTAAAGATGTTAGTGGTATCAATATTAACATAAAAAGTAATAATAAATATTTCTTCATAGTTCTTGATACTTCCTTATCTTTTCTTCTAAATCATCTTTTTTTATTTCACCAACTATTCTTTCTAATTCATTATCATTCTTATCCAAAAAGATAATTATTGGTAATTTATCACCGATATCATACTTTTCTTTTAACATATCTTCATAGATATCAAAATCATAATATGTTGTATCGAGTTTAATTTCTTTTTCTATTTCTTCCCAGATTGGACGCATTACGATACATCCTGAGCACCAAGAAGATCCAATTTTAATTATTTTCATATTTCCTTCCTTTCTTTGATTATTATACAATAAAAAAACATAATAATCTATAACTTTATGGTTGAAGGCACTAAACTTTAATTTTAGTTGAAAAATATCTTTAATTATTGTAAAATGAAATAGGAAGAGTGGTGATAGTGATGAATAAAAAGGGTTTTGCAGTATCAGTTATTTTATATTCAATAATCTTTTTAATCATTACGACACTTTTTATGCTTTTAGCTTTAATGAGGACAAGATATAATGTTAATAGTGAATTAAAGGATAATATTAGAGAGAGTATTAATGAAGAAATTAATCCTGGTTCTTTGTTTCCATCAAGTGAGAAATGTATGATAACTACGAATACCAATAATTATACGGATAATTTATTATTAACAATCAAAGTTTCTTATCACGGATCATATGATTCAAGCTATAGTAATGGTAAATTTTATAGTTGGGATAATGAAACGTATAATACTAATAATAGTATTAAAGTTAATAGGGCGGGATTGTATACTGGATATTTTAAAGACAATGTTGGCGGTAGTGGAAGTTGTGATATCGAAATATCTTCTAAGACACAGTATAGTTATCGCTCTTGTAATAATGATAATGAAAATGGTTATCATATTCAATATAGTGATTGGTATTATGATACGGAAAATAGTGGATATGTAATATCATGTAATGTTATTACACTTGAAAGTGCTACAAGTACTAATTCTGATACATATAGGTTATGTACAAGTGTCGATCTTGGTTTATGTGATTCATCAACTACTTGTTATGAAAGCAAGACTTATAAAAGGAATCCTATTGGTTGTGATACAGAAGATGGTTCTTGGAGTGAATGGAGTTCTTGGTCAGATGCTTATCCAAGTGATGTTTCGGTTATTAAACAATTAAGAAATACAACATCATATAAGGTAAAAAGTTCATAAAAAAGACTTGACAAACATAGTATTTTAGTGTAAAGTAATTGAGTAAATTAATTAAGGAAAGAGATTTTATCCACCTGATTACATCGAGTAATGGGTTAAATGCCTGATAGAAGAATTTATATTCTTTAGTTATGGAATTAAGTGGATAATATTATCCACTTTTTTAATTATAATGGAGGTGTTTAATATCGCTAGTAAAAAAAATGATTTGTTAATTAATGACCAAATCAAAGCGAGCAATGTTCTAGTTATAGGACCAAATGGAGAACAGGTAGGAGTTAAAAGTTTGTCTGATGCTTTAACTTTATCAAGTTATGCTAATTTAGATTTAGTTTTAATGAATCCTAATAGCAATCCACCAGTGTGTAAAGTAATGGATTATAATAAATTCCGTTATGAAAGAAATAAAAAGGAAAAAGAAGCTTTAAAACGTCAAAAAGCTAATATGAGTGAGACAAAAGAATTTCGTCTTTCAAGTGTAATTGATGTAGGTGACTTTGAAACGAAAGTTAAACAAGTTACGAAGTATTTACAAAAGGGAGATAAAATTAAAGTTACAATTCGTTTTAAAGGAAGACAAATGGCCCATACTGAATTAGGTGAAGAAGTTATGAATCGTTTTGCAGAACGACTATCCGATATCTCAACGGTAACTGATAAACCTGTTTTAGATGGAAAAACTATGACAATGTTATTAACACCAAAAAAATAATAAGGAGGAAAGATTATGCCAAAGTTAAAAACGCATAAAGGAACAAAAAAAGTTCTTAAAATAAGAAAAGGCGGTACTATTAAGATTGGTAAACCAGGAAGCCGTCATAATACTGGTAAAAAGAATGCTAATTTTAATCAAAAAGCAAGAAAGGGATCTTCATTATCACGTGCAGATCAAAATAGATTAAGAGATATTATCTAAATCTAGGAAGGAGAAGTTATGGCAAGAGTAAGAAATGGAGTAGTGACAAAACGTCGCCACAAAAAGATTTTAAAAGAAGCAAGAGGTTACTTTGGAAGTAAACATAGAGAATTTAAAAGTGCTAAAGAACAATTAATGCATGCAGGAAAATACGCATATAGAGATAGAAGACAAAAGAAAAGAGAAATGCGTAAACTATGGATTGTACGTATAAATGCAGCATGCCGTGAAGAAGGAATTAGCTATTCAAGATTTATTGAGGGATTATCTAAAGCTGGTATCGAAGTTAATCGTAAGATGATTTCTGAGATTGCAATTAATGATAAAGAAGCTTTCAAAAACTTAGTAGAAGTTGCTAAAACGGGAAAAGTTAAAGAAGCAAAAGTTGAAAAAGTAGCTAAAGAAGATAAAAAAGAAGAAAAGAAAGTTAAAGAAGAAAAAAAAGATTTAAAAGATTTAACAGTAGCAGAACTTCGTGATATGGCAAAAAATGCTAATATTGAAGGATACTCTACAATGAAAAAAGCTGAATTAGTAAAGGCTTTAAATAAATAAACAGGTTAATGAATTAATATTCCTAGTGCCAAATGGTGGAGTATTAGAAATTAACTGGTGATAAACGAAAGGAAGAGATGATTATGGCAGTAGTTTCAATGAACTATTTATTAGAAGCAGGTGTACATTTTGGACACCAAAAAAGAAGATGGAATCCAAAGATGGGAGAATATATTTTTGGATCTCGTGATGATATTTATATTATTGATTTACAAAAAACAGTAAAAAAATTAGAAGAAGCTTATGAAGCATTAACTAATATTGTAACTGATGGTGGAAAAGTTATTTTTGTAGGTACAAAAAAACAAGCAAGTGAAGCTTGTAAGGAATGTGCCGAAAGAACAAATATGTATTATGTTACAGAACGTTGGTTAGGAGGAACGCTTACAAACTTTAAAACAATTAGAAGTCGTGTAAAACGTTTATCTGAACTTGAAAAAATGGCTGAAGATGGTACATATGATTTATTACCTAAAAAAGAAGTTGCACTTCTTAATAAAGAATACGATAAATTAAATAAATATTTAATGGGTATTCGTGAAATGAATGAACTACCTAAGGCAATGATTATTGTTGATCCAAGTAAGGAATATAACGCTATTCGCGAAGCTAGAAAGTTAAATATTCCAGTATTTGGTATTGTTGATACTAATTGTGATCCAGATATGGTTGATTATGTTATTCCAGGTAATGATGATGCTGTTCGTGCAGTAAAAGTTCTTTTAAATGCATTAACTAATGCAATTGCCACTGTTAATGGTAATGAAATAGTTGATGTAGTATCTGAAGATGAAAATAAAGAGACGAAAGAAGAAGTAGTTTCTGAAAAAGAAATAGTTGAAGAAGTAAAAGAGGAAAAGAAAGAAGAAAAGCCTAAAAAGGAAAAAGCATCAAAGAAGGAAGAAGCAAAAGAAGAGAAAGTTGAAGTTAAGGAAGAAGTAAAAAAAGAAAAGAAAGAAAAGGAAACTACAAAAGTTGATTTAAATAGTTTAAACTTAACTGAACTTAAAGAACTTGCAAAAGAACGTGGAATTAAAGGATATTCTAAATTAAAAAAAGATGAATTATTAGAAGTATTAAAATAAGGAGATTATTATGTTTAGTGCTAGTGATGTTAAAACTTTAAGAGAAAAAACAGGGGCTGGAATGCTTGATTGTAAAAAAGCATTAGATGAATGCAAAGGTAATATGGATGAAGCTATTACTTGGTTAAGAGAAAAAGGTATAGCTAAGGCTGCTAAAAAGTCTGATCGTATTGCTGCAGAAGGACTTGCTGATATATTTGTTAATGGTAATAAAGCTGTCGTTTTAGAAGTAAATAGTGAAACAGATTTTGTTGCTAAAAATGATGAATTTAAAAACTTTGTAAAAACAGTTGGTGAAGCTATTTTAAATAGTGATGCCAAAGAAATGGATGAAGCTTTAAAATTAATAGTTGATGGTGAAACTATCGAACAAAAAGTTATTGCAATCACTGCTAAAATTGGTGAAAAAATTAGTTTAAGACGCTTTAAAGTTGTTATGAAAAATGATAATGAAGTGTTTGGAACATATCTTCATATGGGAGGAAGAATCGCTTCTTTAGTTGTTATTGAAGGGAATGACACTAATGTTGCAAAAGAAGTTGCCATGCATGCTGCTGCTATGCGCCCAATGTATTTAAATGAAGCAAGTGTACCAGGAGATGTTCTTGATAGTGAAAAAGAAATTATGCGTCAAGAATTATTAAATGAAGGAAAACCTGCTGATAAAATAGATAATATTTTAGTTGGTAAAGTTCGTAAATACTATGAAGAAGTATGCTTAGAAAATCAAATATATGTTAAGGCAGAAAATAAAGAAACAGTTGGTAAATTCTTAACAAATAATAATAGTAAATTAGTTAATATGACACGTTTTGAAGTTGGTGAAGGAATGGAAAAACGTAATGAAAACTTCGCTGATGAAGTTATGAGTCAAATAAATGGATAAAAGGTTATAAACCTTTTTTCTTTTACATAAAATTAAATGGTGATAATATGTTACTATCTGATTTACAGCATAAAGATATTGTTAATATGCATGATGGTAAAAAAATTGGTAATATTATTGATGCTCGTTTTAATACTTTAAGTGGTAATATAGAAAAGTTAATTATTGAACCATCAAAATCTTTCTTTTCCATTAAAAATAATGCTTTAGAGATAAGTTTTAATCAAATTAAAAAAATTGGTGAAGATGTAATTTTAGTTGAATATCTTTTTAAATAAAAAGAACCTTAAAGGTTCTAATCCATATTTTTACTTTTTTGTAATAATTCAACAATCTTAGAAGGTATCTCTTCATTTCTTTCGATAGTAACCATTGCTATTTTATTTCTTATTAGTTTACTTTCGGCATCCCTAAATACTTTATCTTTTTCTTCGGCTTCTAATCTTGCTAGTTTCTTTTTATGTAATAGCATGGATGCGAAATATCGCTTTTTTTCCAAGTCATAAGACTTTCTTTCAAATAAATCAATATCTTTAATATTAACAACCATTACGTCATTACGAAAAGCTAAAGTTTTAAGTAAATCATCATCCAAATCTTCAAGTCCTACAATATCTGTAATAATGAATAGAATCATTCTTCTTTTGATAAAGGTTGTAGCATATAACAAGGATTTATTAAGAGATGTCGCATCTTTTTTTTTGAAATTTTTTTCCATCGCTTCATCGTATGATTTTAAGATATTTTCAATATTAAAAAGATTTTGTTTAAACGGATGATAAACAATATCACCATTTGTTGTATAAATTGCTCCAACAAAATCGCCATTTTTATAGGCAACATAAGAAAGAGTTGCGGCTGTATCAATTGCTATATCACTTTTCATTTCGTCAAAATTAGCATTGGCATACATTTGATATTTACCATCAATAATAAAGAAGACATTATGTTTTTTTTCAGCGATGTAATCTTTAACTAAAATATTCATGCTTCTTGCTGATGCACGCCAATCGATATCACGAACATTATCGCCAACATTATATTCACGAAGTTCATCAAAGTTTTGACTTTTACCTTTATAAATAGATTGATATGTTCCATCTAATGAGCTAATCGCTTTTGATTTGGCAAAGATATCTACATTTAATTTAGCATTAGTTAAATATGTTTTTCTCATGGTGTAGGTACTACTTTCAATATTTCATCAATAATTGTTTCAACTTTTACACCATTTGCTTCAGCAGCAAAAGATAGGGCAATACGATGTCTTAAAATACGATAAGCTATTTCTTTAATATCATCAGGAGTAACAAATGGCCTACCATTTAATAAGGCATTTGCTTTTCCACATTCCATAAATGAAATTGATGCTCTGGTACTAGCACCCATCGTAATATATTTATAAAATTCTTCTTTCAAATAATTTTCTGGATGTCTTGTAACATTAACGATTTCTGTAATGTATCTCTTAACATTTTGATCAATATATACTTTCTTTGTTAGATATTGTAAAAAGACTAAATCCGTTATACTAAGAATTTGTTTGTTATCTTCGAATATATTTGTTTCAAGTCTTGATAATATTTCAACTTCTTCTTGAGGAGAAGGGTAATCAATAACTTCTTTTATTAAAAAACGGTCTGTTTGTGCTTCAGCAAGGTTATATGTTCCTTCTTGTTCAACAGGGTTTTGGGTTGCAATAACAATAAATAGTTTAGGTAATTTATATATTACACCACCAATTGTAGTTTGTCGCTCTTGCATCGCTTCTAGCATGGCACTTTGTGTTTTAGCACTTGATCTGTTAATTTCATCTAGTAAAACGAAATTGGCAAAAACAGGACCTAATTTTGTTTCAAATGAACTATTAGAGTAATTAAATATTTGTCCACCAATAATATCACTTGGTAATAAATCTGGTGTACACTGAATACGTGAGAATCTACCAGCAACGGCATTTGTAATTATTTTGGCGGCAGTTGTTTTTGCAAGTCCAGGAACTGATTCAAGAAGAATATGTCCATTAGCCATAAGGGCAATAAGAATAGATCTAACTAGACTTTGTTGTCCAACTATTTTTGAACTATAATAATCCATAATACTACGAATTATGAACATTCCTTTGTCTAATTCTTGTCTTGATATATTATTTCCGTTATTCATAAACATCCCTCTTATTCCACTAAATAGTATACCATATTAAGAAAAAAAGATAAACAGATTTTTTAAAATTTCATCGATATTTTTTTTGTAAATAAACTTATGTTATAATACATATGGTTTTGTTAATATGAGGTATATATGAGGATAGTAATAAATTATGATTTTTTTAATGCCATAAAAGATGTAAATGAAGATTTTAATGTTTTCAAAGTAATTAGAAATAATAAAAATCAGTGGATTAAATTTGATATTCCTGTTCTTACTGCTTTTGAATATGCCGTAAATAATAATGATTTTGGTAAGCATATGTCCATGGCTTTATGTGTTTATTTTCCCGTTGTTTTCTCATTAGAATTAATTAATTATAAATTGTTAGGTGATGTTTATAAAGATAGGGCATCAGAAAGATTAAAGACGTTAATTCCATATTTAAATGATTGTAATGTTAATACAGATTATGATTTAATAAGAAAATCACAATTAAATAGCAAAATATATAATATAAGATTAAATGCTAAGAAAATACCATATATTTTAGAATCAAAATATCTTTTAGTTCCTTCTTATGATTATAAAAAAGATATTATTGATACACCAGTATTACAAGAACACGTTGTTGGTTCAAAGTTATATACATTATCGACAGGATCTAAACAAAAAAAGTTACAATTAGTTTATCAAACTAATTAATAATATTATTTGTTTTGAAAAAATAGTTATAAATTTAAATAGATATATTTTACTTGCTTTTTTTCATAATATGTGTATAATATCCAAAGGAGGTTTTGGAATATGGAAAAAAATTATGAAGAACTATACGATCTTATTAGCTATATTGGACCATTCATTAAAAATGGGATTACAATAAATGGTAGAAAAATCAATTTTACAATGTTAGATTATTATTCTTTAACAAAGGAAGATATTCGTGATTTATTAGGCGCTTTATTGGTAAGAAGAGTTAATGCTGAAAGACCACCATATTATGGATTTTTTTATAGACTATTTGAAAGAGAAGGTTCAATAATTAAACAAGATGCTGAGGTTTCAGATATTTTAAATGAACATAATGCTTTTATTATAGATAATTATAGATATGAGCCAACAGAAGATGATATAAAAAGCATATTTGCATTGTTCGATGAATATGATATTCCTAAATATAGTAGATTAATTTATACTGCTTTATACCGTACAGCATTAGGAATACCGATTTTACCACTAGTAATGGAAGATAAAAATAAAATAAGATAATGATTATGAATAGAAAAGTTGTCAAGGTAGACAATTTTTCTTTTGCAAATTTCTAAAAATATTATATAATAAGTTTTGTAGAGTAAAAGGGTACCTAGTATCCTTAGTATTATTTTAAAGGAAGGTGTTTTATGGGACTTAAGTATGACGAAAGTTCAATAAAAATATTAGAAGGGCTAGAAGCAGTTAGAAAACGTCCTGGTATGTATATAGGATCAACTGATAGACGTGGTATGCATCACCTTGTTTGGGAAATAGTTGATAATTCGATTGATGAAGTAATAAATGGCTTTGGCGATAAAATCATTGTTACCTTGCATAAAGATGGTAGTATTTCTGTTGAAGATTTTGGGCGTGGACTTCCTGTTGGACTTCATGCTAGTGGTAAATCAACACCAGAGGTAATTTATACAGTTTTACATGCTGGTGGTAAATTTGAAGAATCAGGATATAAAGTATCAGGAGGACTTCATGGTGTAGGAGCTAGTGTTGTTAATGCTCTTTCTCGTTGGTGTGAAGTAATTATTCATCGTGATAAAGGGGAATACTTCATTCGTTTTCGTGATGGTGGAAAACTTGATACACCACTCACTAAAATAGGTACAACTAATAAGACAGGAACAAAAGTTCATTTTATGCCGGATGAAAAAATCTTTGGTAATAATACTTTTTCTTTTACAACGATTAGTGAAAGAATGCAAGAATCGGCTTTTCTTTTAAAAGGGTTAACTATTGATGTTATTGATGAAGAAACGAATCGTCATAATCATTTTTGTTATCAAGAAGGTATTAAAGAATTTGTAAGTTACTTGGATGATGATAAAGATAAACTTCATGATGTTGTAGGTTTTAGTGGAACGAAAGATGGTATGAATATTGATGTTGCTTTTCAATATACTGACACTTATAATGAAACTATTTTATCTTTTGTTAATAATGTTAAAACTAGTGATGGTGGATCGCACGAAGTAGGATTTAAAACAGCGCTTACTAAAGTTTATAATGATTATGCGCGAAGTAATGGTTTCTTGAAAAGTAAAGATAAAAATTTAGAAGGTTCTGATACAAGAGAGGGACTAACTGCTATTATAAGTTTACAAATACCAGAAAAATTATTGCAATTTGAAGGACAAACCAAAGGAAAATTAGGTACTCCGGAAGCTAGAACGGCAACGGAAAGTTTAGTAACGGAAAAACTACAATTCTTTTTGGAAGAAAATAAAAAAATCGCTACGGAAATTCTTAATAAAATGGTCAAGAGTAAAGTGGCTAGGGAAGCAGCGAGACGAGCAAGAGATGAAGCTAGAAATGGTAAATCAAAAAGTAAAGTAGAAAAGAATTTATCGGGAAAACTTGCACCAGCTTCAACGAAGAATCCTAAGAAAAATGAACTGTTTCTTGTCGAGGGAGATTCTGCCGGTGGTAGTGCTAAGTCAGGTCGTGATAGGATGTTTCAAGCAATACTTCCCTTACGTGGAAAAGTATTAAACACCGAAAAAGTTCGTATGGAAGAAATATATAAAAATGAAGAAATTAATACAATGATATATACAATAGGTGCAGGCGTTGGTAATGATTTTGATATCAATGATTCTAATTATGATAAAGTTATTATTATGACCGATGCCGATGATGATGGAGCGCATATTCAAATTCTTTTAATAACCTTCTTTTATCGTTATATGCGACCACTTATTGAAGAAGGACATTTATATATCGCTTGTCCACCTTTATATAAAATTTCCAACAAAAAAGAAGTATTTTATGCGTGGAGTGAAGAAGAACGTAGTGAAATATATAAAATACATAAAAATATGGAAACAGCAAGATATAAAGGATTAGGTGAAATGAATGCTGAACAACTTTGGGAAACAACGATGAATCCTGAAACACGTAGTTTAATTAGAGTTAATATAACGGATGCCTTGCTTGCTGAACGCCGTGTTAGTGTTTTAATGGGTGATAAAGTTGAACCACGTAAAGAGTGGATTGATGAAAATGTTATCTTTACATTAGAAGATAATTACGTGATAGGAGGATAACATGAGTGAAATATTAAATAGAATTCAGGATTTTGCATTGGAAGACGTGATGGGTGACCGTTTTGGAAGATATGCTAAAGCGATTATTCAAGATCGTGCCATTCCTGATGTTCGAGATGGACTAAAACCTGTTCAAAGAAGAATTCTTTATGGTATGCTTAAAGATGGCAATACTTATGAAAAACCAACAAGAAAAAGTGCAAAAACAGTTGGATATATCATGGGTAATTTCCATCCCCATGGTGATTCATCTATTTATGATGCCATGGTGAGAATGAGCCAATGGTGGAAACAAACAACTCCTTATATCGAGATGCAAGGAAATAATGGTTCGATGGATGGCGATGGAGCAGCTGCTATGCGTTATACTGAAGCCCGTCTTTCAAAAATATCCAATGAATTATTAAAAGATATTGATAAAAATACTGTTTCTTGGGCACCAAACTTTGATGATACATTAGTAGAACCAACCGTTTTACCGGCTAAATTCCCTAATTTGTTAGTTAATGGATCACAAGGAATATCAGCAGGATATGCAACCAATATCCCTCCTCATAATTTAGGAGAAGTTATTGATGCAACAATTAAAAGAATCGATAGTCCTAATTGTAGATTAGATAGTATTCTAGAAATTGTTAAAGGACCAGATTTTCCAACAGGAGGAATCGTTGAGGGAAAAGAAGGAATAGTTGATGCTTTTACTAAAGGACGTGGAAAAGTAATTGTAAGAGCGAAAACCAGATTTGAAAAAGTTAAAGGTAAAGAACAAATAATTATTTCTGAAATACCATTTGATGTCAATAAAGCAATGCTTGTTAAAAGAATATCAGAACTTGCTTTAGAAAAGAAGATTGATGGTATTGCTGAAGTAAGAGATGAATCCGATAGACACGACCCAGTAAGAATCGTTATTGATTTAAAAAATGGGGCAAATAAAGAAGTTATTCTAAATTATTTATATAAAAATAGTGATTTACAGATATCTTATAATTACAATATGGTTGCGATTGTTAATCGTCGTCCGATGACTTTAGGAATCTTAGAGATACTTGATGCTTATATTACGCATCAAAAAGAAGTTGTAACTAGAAGAACAGAATATGATTTAAATTTCGCTAAAAAACGTCTTCATATTGTCGAAGGCTTAATAAAAGCGATTAGTATTCTTGATGAAGTTATTAAAACAATAAGAGCGAGTAAAAATAAAGCTGATGCTAAAGTAAATTTACAAGAACAATATGGATTTACGGAACAACAAGCGGAATTTATCGTGATGTTACAACTTTATCGCTTAACTAATTCTGATATTGTAGAACTTAATAATGAACATGAAAATTTATTAAAAGTAATAAAAGGACTAGAAGCTATTTTACTTGATCCAGAAAAATTAAAAGCCGTTATGAAAGCAGAACTAAGAAAGATTAAAGAGGATTATGGCTCTCCTAGAAAAACGGAAATTAAAGATGAAATAACTGATATTACAATTAATGAAGAAGAAATGATTCCTAAGGAAGATGTTATTGTTCTAGTAACACATGATGGATATATTAAAAGAACAAGTAAACGTAGTTTTAAAGAAGAAGAATCGCCAATTCTTAAAGATGGTGATTATACGATTGGTTTCTATGAATTAAATACGATGGATACACTTTTGTTATTTACGGATAAAGGTAACTTTATCTATGTTCCTGTTTATACAATTCCTGATATTAAATGGAAAGAATTAGGAAAACATATTAGTAACATTGTTAAAATTGATACTGATGAAAATATTGTTTCTTCTATTAAAGTTATTGATTTCAATCGTGATGTGGATATTACTTTATCAACGAAGTTTGGAATGATTAAAAGAACAAAATTAAGTGAATTTAAAGTATCCCGTTATACTAAACCAGTTAACTGTATGAATTTAAAAGATGATGATAAATTAGTTAATGCCTTTATATCAAGTTAT
>CACZNM010000015.1 GCA_902782535.1 uncultured Erysipelotrichaceae bacterium | reverse complement strand
TATGGCGGGAGTATATCAAATAAAGAATAAGAATATAAAAATGGAAGAATTGATTAGACTTTTTAAACTTAATGAAGTATTAAATAAGAAAGCTAAGACATTATCTGGTGGATGGCAAAGAAAAGTATCTATTGCTATTAGTTTGATTAATGAACCGGAAATACTTTTCTTAGATGAACCAACTCTTGGATTAGATGTTATTGCCAGAAAAGAATTATGGAAAATAATTAAAGAATTAAAAGGCAAAATAACGATTATTTTAACTACGCATTATATGGAAGAAGCAGAAAGCTTGTCGGATAGAATAGGAATTATGGCCGATGGCGTATTAGTTGATATTGGAACATCTCTTGAATTGATGAAAAAGACTAAGACAAAGAATTTTGAAGATGCTTTTGTTACGATAGCAACAGGAGGAAATTTATGAGAATGATTAATTTTGCTAAAAGAAACTTTAAGGAATTAACAAGAGATCCTTTAAGTTTAATATTCGAAATATTATTACCTATTTTTCTATTATTTATCTTTCAGCAAATAAAGATACCTAGTGAAGAATATAAATTAGAAAATTTTACTCCAGGTATTATTATCTTTGGTTTTTCATTTATAACCCTTTTTACGGCAACATTAGTTGCTAAGGATAGATCATCATCTTTTTTAATAAGGCTTGGTGTATCTCCAATGAAATCTAGTGATTATATATTAGGATATATTTTATCATTAATACCAATTGTTATTATTCAAGATATTATGTTTTTTATTGTTGCTATTATACTTGGATTAAGTTTTAGTATCAATATTATATATACAATTTTAATATCAATAATTATTTCAATATTATTTATAACATTTGGTATTTTAGTAGGTAGTTTAGTAAGTGAAAAAGCATCTGGTGGTGTAGGAAGTCTTATTGTTCAATTAGTGGTATTTACGAGTGGTATGTATTTTTCTAAAGATTTAGTAGGTAATGTCTTTGCTAAGATATGTGAATTATTACCATTTGAAAGTTCTTTAAATATTATTAAAGGTGTTTTAAATAATAATTATAAAATTATAGAAATACAAAATATAATTGTCTTTTCGATATACACTTTAACTATTATTGCATTATCAATTATTGCTTTTAAAAAGAAAATGATAAGTGATAATAAATAAGTATTAGCATTTTTGCTAATATTTTTCTTTAGTTTTTATCAATAATATGATAAAATTTAAGTATATTGTGAGGGAGAATAAAAATGGAAGGAACTATTTTAGTAGAACATCCAGAAATAATAATGTTTGCCTTGATTGCAGCAGGGGTAGCTTTATTCTTTTTAAAGAAAAAGAAGAAATTTAAAAAGGGTGTTATAGTTGCTAATACTAAATATGTCAAAAAAACTGGATATTTTAAACTTTTGAATGCTAAATATCATCTATATACTATTTTAATTAAGGTAATATGTATAATACTGGTATTTGCAATTGCGGTATTATCTGCTCAACTTTATGAAATGAAACAATATAAGGAAGAGTATAATAACCGCGATATTATGTTATGTATGGATTTCTCTCCTTCTATGGCTCTTCTTAATTATGATTTAATAGAAACAATGATTGAAACTGTTGATAGTATGAAAGATGAGAGATTTGGTATAACTATTTTTGATTCATCAGCTTTAAATGTTGTACCACTTACAACTGATTATAATTATATTAAGTATTCACTAAATCAATTAAAAACGGAATTTTATGCTAATACTAGTGATAATGGTAATATAAAAATTGACGCATATGTCAAAGTTGCTATGGAACAAGGTATTAAATTATATGAAGGTTCAAGTCGTATAAGTGATGGACTTGCAACATGTGCAGAAAGCTTTAAGGATGATGATCGAACCAAAGTAATTATTTTTTCGACAGATAATTTAGGACAGGGTGCAATCATGACATTACAAGAAGTATCTAATTATTGTAAAGTAAAAGATATTAAGGTATACCCTGTTGGAGCAAGGACAATACAGGATAATCCAACAGTTGACGGGCATGCTAATACTAAAGGAGAACTTGTTGATTTAGCGAATAATACTAATGGTAAATATTTTGATTATGTAAATTATACTGCTAAACAAATTAATAATGAAATAGAATATTTAAATGCATCATCGGTTATAAAAACAACTTATGTTGCAAGAAATGAGTTACCACAAACGATATTTCCATATATAATATATATTACATTATTCCTATTTATATTGGATTGGAGAGTAAGAATATGAATGATTTAATTTTTAGACCAATCATGCCGGTAGCTAATATCTTTTTAGTAATAATGTTAGTAATTGTTTTAATTAATAGAAAGCATGTAATAAATAGAGTATTAATAATTGCATTATTGTTTATTATTAACGAAAGGCCAATGTTAAAAAATAGAATTGATATAACTTATTCATTAGATCTTGATGTAGCTTTCGTTATTGATACAACTGTAAGTATGAATGCTATTGATACTCCAAGTGGTATGCGTCTGGATGAAGCTAAAGCTATATGTAAAAAGATAATGGATGCTCTTCCTGGTTCACAATTTGAAGTTATTACTTACGATAATGCAGCATTAATGAAATATCCTTTTACAAATGATAATGCTGCTGTAGAGAATGCTATTGATAATTTAAGAATTGTAAATCCATTTTATGCTAAAGGATCGGCGCTTACAATGCCAATAGAGTTTCTTCATATGTCTTTATCGTCAAGAGAAGAACGTAGTGAGTATCATAAGAAGAAAAGAGAGAATATTGTTTTCCTTATTGGTGATGGAGAATTGGATAACGAAGAAAAATTAAATACAGATTTTAATGAATATACAGAATTAGCGAAGAAAATTGATAATGGAGCGATAATTGGTGTAGGTACCAAAGAAGGTGGAAAAATTAAACTATTAGATGAGAATAAAAATCCTATTTTTATGGGGGGAGATACCAAAACACGGAATTGGCTTGCGGCTAGTTCTGTACGTGGGGGAACTAAGGGTCTTTTGGGTAATGGTTATGGTCAGTATAAAAAAATCGTTAATGATGAAGGATACCTTTATGAAAGTACAAAAACAAAGGAATTGGCAATATCCAAATATGGTGAAGAGAATTTAAAAGAATTAGCAAGTAAATTAAATTTGGATTATTTTAATTCAACAGAGAATAAATTAGATGCGAAACTTGAAAAAATAAAAGAAAATGCTATTAATAATGATGATGATAAACAGAAAAAAGATCAAGATATATACTATTATTTCTCTATACCATTGTTAATATTGGTAATATATGAATTATATTATTATCGAAGAATAGCCAACTAACGAAAGGAGTTTATATTATGAATAAGTATGTAAATAGAATTTTATTAATAGTTATTGGTTTATGTACGATTATAGCATCTTTATTGGGAATAAGAATAGCACTTAATAAAAACTTTATTAGAAACTATCCTGATGCATCGCAAGAATATAAACTTGTTGTTTTATCGATGTTTAATTATTATGAACCATATATTGCACTATATAACTATGGAAATTATTACTATAAATCAGAATTGTATGAAGAAGCAGCCAATAAATATAAAGAAGCTTTAAAATATAAAATACCTAAAAAAAGAGTATGCGAAGTGGAGATAAACCTAGCTTTGTCATTGATAAAACAATCAGAAGGTGAAAGAAAAAAAGATCGAATAAAGGAATTACTACATGAAGCTCAAACACATTTAAATCGTTGCATGAATTTAAATGTAGAGATGCCAGATGATGATAATGATAATGATAACGATAATGGTGGTAATGCCAAAATTAGTGGATCTGATAATGAAAAATCAGATGATAATAACTATGGTAAAGATAATGAAAAGGATACGAATCAAAAGAATGCTGGAAATACAAATTCATCATCAGAAGGTAATTTAGATGGTGGTGATGGAAATAAGGGTGCTTCTGGAGATAGTAGTGGTTCTGGCAATGGAACTGGTGATGGAGACGGAAACGGTTCAGGAAAAGGTGATGGCTCTGGTTCTGGTGAAGGTGATGGGTCTGGAAAAGCAAGTGATTCATCTTCATCAGCGAGTGGTAAAGGAAATGTTGATGGTTCAGGGCAAGGCGATAGTTCTGGTTCAGGAAAAGGCTTTGGCGATGGTGATGGCACTTCATCAGGTAAAGGTAGTGGTACAAGTGCGAGTATAGGATATCCAGGAAGAAGTATTGATGAACAACAACAAGAAGCCAGGGATATATCAAATGAGGTATCTAAATCCCTTGAAGAAATGTTTAATGATCACTTAGATGAAATTAATGGACAATTACCAAGTGATGAGGAATGGAAAAAATTAATGGAATCTAAATCAGATGCCATTGGACAAGCTGAAATGTCTGCTGCCAGTAAAGCGGCTGCAAGTTCTTCGCAAAGTCAGCCAACAGAATCTAATCCATCTGGATTTTCAATGCCACAACCATCAGAAGAGGAAATAATGGAAGCTGAAGCGAAACTTAGAGCTACAGCTTCTCAGAATCCAAGTACAGGTTATGGATCGGATGATCGAGACTTAAATATCGATACTCCAGATATTAATATTCGTCATTAAAAATGTTGGGAAGGAAAATTATGATAGAAAATAAAATATGTCAAAGTTGTGGTATGCCAATAACAAATATTAAAGAACTAGGAACCGAAAAGGATGGAAGTATCAATAAAGATTATTGTAAATATTGTTATAAAGATGGTGAATTTATTGATAAAGTTTCTATGGAGAAATATATAAATATGTGTAGTGAATATAGTGAACAAGCAGGAATGACGAAAGAAGAAATGAAAGAATATTGTACTAAATTATTTCCAACTTTAAAAAGGTGGAGGAATAATTAATTATGGCAACAACTAAAGAATTCAAAGACTATGTTATAGAACAATTAAATATATTAGATAATATAACTTATAAACCAATGATGGGAGAATATTTACTTTATTATAATGGCCTTTTGTTTGGAGGAATATATGATGATCGAATGCTTGTTAAAATAGTGGATAGTAATAAGAAATATCATATGGAGGAAGTTATTCCTTATGAACATGCAAAGCCAATGTATTTAGTAGATATAGATAATAGAGAAGATATTAAAGATATTGTTTTAGATACCTATAAAGGCTTAAAAAAATGAAAGGTTTATATGAATGAGTATATTAATTTAGATATAAATAATATTGATGATGAGCACATATGTTGTGCAATAGGAGACCCTAAACATCAGTGTGGTGTTGATAAAAAGAAAGAATGGATTAAAAAGAAATTAAAAGATGGTCATGTTTTTCGTAAACTTAATGCACGTGGGAAAATTTTTATTGAATATGAACCAATAGAAACAGCTTGGGTACCTATTAATGGTAAAAACTATATGTATATTTATTGCTTGTGGGTAGCAGGAAGTTTTAAGGGAAAAGGTATTGGTAAAGAACTATTAGAATATGCTATTAATGATGCTAAAAACAAAAATATGAATGGTATCTGTACCCTTGTTACAAAAAAGAAAAAACCATTTATTGGCGATAAGAAATTCTTTAGTCATTTTAACTTTAAAGTAATTGATACTATAGGAGAATATGAATTAATGGCTTTAGAATTTAAAAAAGGTGAGTTACCTAAATTTAGTGATAGTGCAAGGTGTATGAAAATAGATAATCAAGATTTTACTATTTATTATTCGAATGAATGTCCTTATGTTGAATATGAAATACAAGAATTATCCGATTATGCTAAAGCGAAAAATATTAAATTGAACTTTATTAAAATAGATTCACTAGATAAAGCAAAGAAGGCTCCATGTATCTTTAATAATTGGGCTAACTTTTATCAAGGTAAATTTATTTCTAATACAATTCTTAATGCTAATGCTTTAGAAAAACTATTGAAATGAGATTAGATATTTCTAATCTTTTTTATTTTTCTAAATAATTTTCTTTAGTTTTCATTAATAATATGATAAAATTTAAGTATATTGTGAGGGAGAATAAAAATGGAAGGAACTATCTTAGTAGAACATCCAGAAATAATAATGTTTGCCTTGGTTGCAGCAGTATTAGTTTTGTTCTTTTTCAAAAAGAAGAAGAAATTTAAAAAGGGTGTTATTGTTGCAAATACTAAATATGTAAAAAAGACCGGATATTTTAAATTTTTAAATGCTAAATATCATTTGTATACTGTTTTAATTAAGGTTGTGTGTATAGTATTAATTCTAGCGATTGCTGTGCTATCAGCTCAACTTTATGAAATGAAGCAATATAAAGAAGAGTATAATAATCGTGATATTATGTTATGTATGGATTTCTCGCCTTCTATGACGCTTCTTAATTATGATTTAATAGAAACAATGATTGAAACTGTTGATACGTTAAAAGATGAGAGATTTGGTATAACTATTTTTGATTCATCAGCATTAGTTGTTGTACCACTTACAACTGATTATAATTATGTAAAATATGCTTTGGAAGACTTGAAAAAAGATTTTTATACAGGTGAAGGTAAGGAAAAAAGCATATATAAAAGAGGAAGCGGTAATAATACTGGTGATAGTGAAATTGATGATTATACAACTGCAGCAGTGAGACGTGGTATTAAATTATATGAAGGATCAAGTCATATAAGTGATGCTCTTGCAACATGTGCAGAGAATTTTAAAAATGATGATCGAACAAAAGTAATTATTTTCTCGACCGATAACTTAGGAAAAGGAACAATTACAACATTAGAAGAAGTATCTAATTATTGCAAAGCAAAAAATATCCGTGTTTATCCAATTGGAGCTAGAACTATTGCGAATAATCCAACCGTTGATGGACAAGCCAATACAAGGGAAGATCTTGTTAATTTAGCTAAAAATACGGATGGTAAATATTTTGATTATGTAAATTATACGGCAAAACAAATTAATAATGAAATAGAATATTTAAATGCGTCATCAGTTATAAAGACGACTTATGTAGCAAGAAATGAATTACCAGAGAAAATCTTACCATATATAGCAATTATTACATTATGCTTATTTGTATTAGATTGGAGGGTAAGAATATGAGTGATTTAATATTTAGACCGATTATGCCAGCAATTAATATACTTTTAATAATAATGTTAATAGTTGTTCTAATTAATAGAAAACATGTTATAAATAGAATACTTATTATTGCCTTAATATTTATTATTAATCAAAGACCAATGCTTAGAAATAGAGTAGATATAACTTATTCATTAGATCTTGATGTAGCTTTTGTTATTGATACGACTGTAAGTATGAATGCTACGGATGTTCCCAGTGGAATGCGCTTAGATGAAGCAAAAGCTATATGTAAAAAAATAATGAATGCCCTTCCTGGTTCCCAATTTGAAGTTATTACTTTTGATAATGAAGCAAGGATGCGATATCCATTTACAGATGATAATGCAGCTGTAGAAAATGTTATTGATAGTTTAAGTATCATTAATCCTGCATATTCAGTAGGTTCTGCTCTTACAATGCCCATAGAGTTTCTTCATATGTCTTTATCTTCCCAAGAAGAACATAGTGATTATCACAAAGAAAAGAGGCAGAATATCATCTTTATTATTGGTGATGGTGAACTTAATAACGAAGAGAAATTAAATACCGATTTTAATAAATATACTGAGTTAGCAAGTATGATTGATAATGGAGCGATAATTGGAATTGGTACCAAAGAAGGTGGAACAATTAGAATTTTAGATGAGAATAAAAATCCCCTTTATATGGGACAATCAGATAAACAAATTGCAGAACAAAATGAAAGTAAAGCTATGTTCGGTGAAGAGCGTGTTGAAAACATGGGAAAGTCTTTTTCTGATGATTGGTATGTTAGCTCTTATATAAAAAAGGTTGTAGATGCTAATGGTTATTTGAAAGTTAGTAATTTAAGTAAAGAACTTGTCATATCAAAATATGATGAGGATAATATTAAAGAATTAGCAAGTAAACTTAATTTAGATTATTTTAATTCAACTGATAATAAATTAGATACCAAACTTGAAAAAATAAAAGAAAATGCCATTAGTAATGATGATGATAAACAGAAGAAAGATCAAGATATATACTATTATTTCTCTATACCATTGTTAATATTGGTAATATATGAATTATACTATTATCGAAGAATTGCTAATTAACGAAAGGAGTTTATATTATGAATAAGTACGTAAATAGAATTTTATTAATAGTTATTGTTTTATGTACGATTATAGCATCTCTATTAGGAATAAGAATAGTACTTAATAAAAACTTTATTAAAAACTATCCCGATGCATCGCAAGAATATAAACTTGTTGTTTTATCGATGTTTAATTATTACGAACCATATATTGCATTATATAACTATGGAAATTATTACTATAAATTAGATTTATATGAAGAAGCAGCGAATAAGTATAAAGAAGCCTTAAAATATAAAATACCTAAGAAAAGAGTCTGTGAAGTAGAAATAAACCTAGCTTTATCCTTAATAAAACAATCAGAAGGAGAAAGGAAAAAAAATCGAATAAAGGAATTACTACATGAAGCTCAAACACATTTAAATCGTTGCTTAAATCTAAATATTGAAATGCCAGAGGATGACGTAAATCGTGGAATATCTGATGATGATCAAACAGGAATAAGAGATACTGGGGAAATTGATGATAAAGATTATAACAAAAATAAAGACAAGGAAAATTATTCTGGATGGGGTTCAAATGATTTCTCTGGCAGTGAAGGAACTGGTAATGGCTCTGGTGGTGGAGATGGAAATGGATCTGGAAATGCCGAAGGAGAAGGCAATGGAAATGGTGAAGGTACTGGAAGTGGTTCAGGTACAGGTGAAGGATCTGGAACAAGTGAAGGAGATGCATCTTCAACAACAAGTGGCGATGGTAATGTAGAAGGTTCTGGTGGAAATGGAAGTTCAGGTTCAGGCGAAGGTTTTGGCGATGGGACAGGCGATTCTTCAGGAAATGGTACAGGAACTAGTCAAAGTATTGGTTACGTAGGAAGAAGTGTTGAAGAACAGCAAGCAGAGGCAAGAAATATCGCAAATGATGTAACAAGAACACTTGATGATTTATTTAATGATCATTTAGATGAGATAAATGGCAATTTACCAAGCGATGAAGATTGGCAAAGATTAATGGAACAAAGATCAGATGCTATTGGTAAAGCTGAAATGTCTGCTGCAGCAAGAGCGGCGGCTGAAGTATATAGTCCATATGAAGGTTCTTCAGATAATAAGATATATATACCACCAGGAAATGGTACTCCAGGAATGAATAATAACGGCGGTGGAGGTAATTCAAGTGGTTCATCAACTCCGGGCAATGGTTCTGGAAGTTATACACCACCTCCAGAACAGGAAACAAAGACTAACTATTAATAATAGAGCCGTATTTGAAATGAAAATAATTATGAACATTATAATATATTAAAAATGCTAATTTTAGAAAAATGATTAAAATGAGATTAAGTATCTACTTAGTCTTTTTTATTGTAATAATTAATTAAAAATGATATTATTAAAATAGGTGATATTATGGATTATAATGGAGAATTGTTTTTAGATATCTTGTATCGTAATCTTTATAATGAATTAGGTGATTCATATAAACGAGAAGAAAAAACCAAAGAAGGAAGTATAAGAGAATATTTAGAATTAATTGAGAAGATGCATGATAAAGCTCGAAATTCTGAACATAAAAAAGAAATAGTTAAACAATTATATTATGATAAATATGTAATAAAAAAGGAAAAATTACCAAAGAATTTAAGTGATGATAAAAAAGAAGAAATAATAAATGCTCAGAAAGCCAGATTAGGAGAATGGATAGATTATTTAACAGATGAAAATACTTTATATCCCATGTGGGCAAAGTATTGGGTATTTAGGGAGATGTTAAAAATAGGAAACTATGATGAAATGAGTGGTAAATATACAAAAAGAACAAAGGAAACATCAAACCCATTTATTGAGGTAAATCCCGAAATAATCGCTGAATGCATTGATAATATAATGGAGTTATTGGGAAATAGGAAACAAGGTGGACAACAATTAAGAAAGAAAATTGGTAATGTATCCTTTGAAAGAATGTATATTGAATATCAAAAAAAATTAAAAGGGCGTATAAAAACAATTGATG
>CACZNM010000014.1 GCA_902782535.1 uncultured Erysipelotrichaceae bacterium | reverse complement strand
TGCAAAGAAAACATGACATCTTTTTAATCTATTTTTCTTAGTAATAGTACATATTACCTCGTCTTCCTCGTAATATTTCTTAAAAGATTGTATATCATCTTCGCTTTTGCATTCATATAATCTGTAGCCAGCTCTATCTAATAATTGAAATGGTGTTTCATCACTATCGGCATATTTATTTTTCTCTTCGATAAAACTTAAAATGAAAATTTTAAATTCTTCCTCTAAATTATTATCTATAATATCGTCAATCAAAGATAATGTAGGTGCAAAAATACTTTCCATGATATTTAATAAAAGATTAGGCGTATTTAATACTGTTGGAAACAATTTCCTACATAAATGCGCCATCTTTTCACCATATAATTTTTTAATTCTTTTTAGTTCTTCATTTTCCATATAATACCTATTTTAATAACCATGCGCTTCTTATAAAATCTTGGCCATTTTGTTGTGGTTCACACGGATCATTAATAAGTTTATTACCAATAACCATTGTAGTTGAACTACCACCATCCATATTAATGGCATTATAGGCATTATATCTTTCCAAGATGGTAATTAAATCGGTTAGGTATACTCCACCTCTTCCTTTCCATGATAATTTATTTCCATAGCCATTGACAACTAGAAATAAAATTATCCCATCTTTTCTTTGAGCGATAACAGTTCTTGGATTTAGTCCGCTACCACCAGTTCCTTTAAACTTAGCGCTTTTACCATTAACGATAAGTGTCGGACCAAAACTTAATGCTTCCTTAATATTTTTTTCTTTAACATCTTTAACCCCCATCTTACCAACAATTAATACACCATCTTCATTTATAGCCGCAGTTGTATATTTTTTGGTAGAAGATGTCGAATATATTATTTCACCATTATGGACAACTAATCCATTTGGATATCCATTACTCCAAAAATATCCTCCACCATTAATTCCTAATATAGCATTATTATTTTTAACTATATCCGATAGAATTTTTCCCTGATTCAACTTCTTTTGATATCCTATTTCAACCCTTTTAGGATCATATATGGCAATCATATGACAATCAAAATCTTTATATTTAAACTCTATTAATTTATATAAAGCATCCGGTTCATGTTCTAATATTTCTTTTTCATATGGCGAAGTAAAATTAGTTACTTCCTCTTTCATACCTACTGATATACTATCAGCATTAGTATCTTCATCTATTTCAATTAAATAATTATTATTCATTACTTCTTTAATTGATTCATCACTATAAAAAATATTTGCTAAAAACCTATGTGAACCTGTTTCCATAGCCGTTGTAATCCAAAAAACACGGGCTTTATCAATTGGACCATAAACAGTAAAGAAACATAAAATAATAATGACATCAATAAAGATAAATAATTTTATTATTAACGGTTTTTTTCTTTTCATAACTACTCCAATACATAAGGAACATCTAAAGTTCCAAGACCGCTTTTAATTATCAAATCTCCTTTTAATTTAATAATTGGTTTTATTGCATGTACTTTATTTTTTAAATCACCAAAAAGCATGCCATCATCCATTATGTAATATGTATTAATTTTTTTATCACTTAACGTATTTAACCAGTAATTATCACCATTATTAACGAATAAATCACCTATTTTTGGCATAATTACGTACATACTTTCACTTTTTACTTTCTCTTTATAATCATATTTATTATCTTGATTATAAACATTAATTATCGCTTCTTGCTTAACTAATTCGTCTTTGTTAAAGTCTTTGATAAATTCTTTATTTAAATACTTAATCGCATCATCATATTTTTTCTCTATTTCAAGATTATCATTCAATATCATTGAAACACCATCTTCATCAATATTCATAATACGATATTTCATATCATGATAAAGACAAAAACTACCTACGCTACTATTATTTAATATAGAAGGTGCAATTTCTTCAACAATATAGGGACTATCCTTCGATCCATCGCCTTTTATATACAATAATTCACCAGAAATAACAGTAACTGGTCTTATTCCATAACTAAAATAATTATCATTATCATCTTTAATATAATTATTAATATTACCTGTGCTATTAATAAAATAAGCATTATCATCATCATAATTAATTGTCCAATAATAAGAACCATTGTTCAAATAGCTATCAACGCCACCAGCATCTAAATATTCCTTCGTAGCTATCAAGCCAATATAATCATTAATGTTTTCTTTACAATCATAATTATTTATATCAACTGTTTGATTACACCAACCTTTTTTAGATAAATACATTTCATAATCTTTATAAGATTCTAAATAATCTACTAACCAACTATGTATTAAAGATTTATCATAGGTTTCATTTAAACCATAAACTAAATTAGTAACAACATTTTCTTCAATAACTTTAATATCATTATCAATTGATATTATTCTAAATAATCTACCAGAATAATATAAGTAATTATTAACATCCTTACCTTTAAAGTAAAAATAATTATCTTTTTCATACAAACCATCATTCTTGTATGTAACATTTTTAATATTCGTTATTTTCTCTTTTAATGTAATTTTCTCTTCTACTTTATGTTCACGTTTATAATAATATAATGTACGGTATCCATAATATGCAATAATTGCAAGGATAATTAAAACGTTGAAAACAATAAAGATTTTTTCTCCTTTTTTCAACTTTGATTTTTTCTTTTTTATAATTTTACAATTATCATCTTCTTCATCAGTTATAATTTCTATTTCATCAGTAATTACCTCAACATCATCAGTAATTACTTCAATTTCATCGTTTTCTATATGATAATTTTTCCTTTTTTTTCTACGCTCTTTTATATCTTCCATACATTATTACACCTATTATAATTTATCATATTTTTTCGCTTTGGTAAATCTTTTTTTTAAAAAAAATACCATATGGTATTTAATCGTTTTTATAAAAAGATTTAATAATAAATAAATAAGCATTAATATTGGTTAAGAAGTTATCAAGAACAATAGGAGGTGTTATAAAATATAGTTCACGATTTAATAGTTTTTCAATATTATTAAAAACAAAGTTTTTATAATTTATAACTAGTTTCTCTGTTTCGGCGAATAATATCAAACTATCATTGTTTTTCAAATAATTTTCCGTTAATTTATCAAAAGCATTAACATAGAAACTTGCCATATCAAAGATATCTTGATGTGTCGTATCTAAAAAGCCTCGAATATATTCACTTGATTTTTTTAATAACTCATTAAAATAATATTTAAATTCATTTAAGTAAAAGTTTGTATAATCCTTTTTACTCCTAATTCTTTCTAAATCTCTTCCATATACAGATATTTCTTCATACATATAATTAAAAAAATCGGGATATAGATAAGAAAATAATTCTTGATTATCTATTTTCAATTTTATTTCTTTTACAAAAGCATTAAATTTATTTACTAACAACATACCTTTTTCTGTTAAGTCATTAATTTTACTTACAACATCATCACTATATTCATCATTTTTATTTTTCAATATTTTAATATCATTATCCACACTTATTTGCAAATTAACACCAAATAGTTTTTCTGTTAATAATAAGATATCTTTCGTATATTTAGTAATATATACATCTTGCTTTAAAACTTCACTAGCTAATTTCTGATCCATATAAGAAATAGCCATATTAACAATATCTGTAGCCTCATATCCAAGAAGAATCGCTCGGTCAATATAATCTTGATTATTTTTATAAAAAGTCAAACCTATTGTTGTACAAAAATTACGAATAGTTCCACCAAAATAAAGGTGATTAACTAATGCTTGATATATAAAATCTTTATTATTTGGCATAATCCTCCTTACTAGACATATCTAAAACAAATTTATAGAAATTAACACTTGTATATATGTTATCAAGAGAAACTGCAGGAGTTATAAAAGATAATTTCTTATTAACTAAGCGTATTAAAATTTCTTTTAGAAAACTTTGATATTCAGCAAGAAGATTATTTAAAGATACGGACAATTCTTCTTGGGATATCGGCGATAATGACATTTTTAAATAAGCATCTATTATTTCTCCAAAACTGTTCACATAATATGTGGCAATATCATAGATATCTTTTTGTGATACATCAACCCAATCTCTTATAAAACGAGCGGTTTTTTGCAGGGTTGATGCAAAATTATAATCATATGAAGCAGCATAAATAGGTGAAAAACTCTCCATTAACATAATTCTTTCTAAATCATCAATATAGGTATTAACTTCATCAAACAAATAATTAAAAAAATCAATATAGGAAAAAGAAAACAATTCATTATTATCCATTTTTACTCTGATTTCATTACATAAAGATTTAAAGTTTTTAGCAAAGACAATAGCGTTTTTATTTAATATCTTTATATTATTAATTAGTTCATCATCAATATTTTGATTAATACCCTCTTTTAAATTTAATTCTTCTTCGGTAATTGCTGTATCAATATTAATACCAAATAATTGCTCAGTAATTTTCTCACAAGGAAGCGTAAAATCAGATACATATATTTGATTATCAAGAGCTTCTTTGCTTACAACTCCATCTGTATAGCTTAAAGCTTGTTTAATTAATTCTGTACTCTTTTTTAAGAATAATTCAACAGTATTAATATAATCGATATTATTCTTATAAAAAGATAACTCAATAGTTACGCAAAAATCTTTAATAGTTCTTAAATAATATAAATGATTTCTTAATGATTGAATATAAAAATCTTTATTTGTTAGCATTTCATCACCAAAAAAATATATGAAAAAAAATAGTAATTTATACTATTTTATGGAAGTTTATAAAATTTTAACCAATCTGATATTATTTCTTCTTTCGTTCGAAAGAAAGAAATTCTTGCAAATAATTTTTGTCTTAAACTTAAAAAATATTTTAAATAAGGGATATCTTTTACTCTATATTTAATACCGTGGCTTTCCAAGTAACGGCAAACAAAAAATTTACAGCTCAAACATCTAATACTACACCTTTTCTTTGTATCATCAAAATAATGACATGTTTCACGATTAGCAGTTCTTGTACAACAACTACCAACTTGATACTCCTCTGGTTTATTTCGATTAGATATACACATATTCTTTTTAAAATCACACCAATTATTATTCAAAAATTCATTATCTAAATAATCACATGCATAATCATATATTAAACTATATCTATCTTTTCTCTTATGGGTATTTAAAATGTTAACCATTTTTAATATTTCGTCTATCTTATCAGGATGTTTTACTGACGAATTTTGATACTCTCTTTTTTTATCCTTAACAATAATATTTACCCTAAATTTAGATAATATTTTCAAGTAATATATTTTTTTATAAAAACTATCTACATCTACAACTTTATTCATTATTCTTTAATCCATATTTATTTCCTAGTGCAAGAATAATTGAGCCTACACTATTACCTAAAACCATTATGAAAACATAAAGAACCGTTTCCCATGACCACATATTTGCAGCACTAAAGTAGAACATATTAGCAACACAATGTTCAAATCCGGCAAGAATAAAAATTGTTATTCCCATAAATATTCCAACATATTTACCAAAATCATTAACTTTCTTAAACATATCAACTGCTAAATACATGATAATTCCACAGAAAACTGATAGAACAAAAATACTCAAAAGATTATCATTAAGTTTTACTTCACATATAACACTTGCAGCATCTTTTAACTTTGTACCTATTCTAGATACAGAAAGAAGATATCCACAGGAAACAGTTCCTATAACATTACCAATTAAAGTAAATAATAATTCAATTAAATATTTAGGTTTATTACTAATAACATATCCTATTTTACCTGTATACAAATTATATCCATTAACACAGATTGAAAATAACCCTACACTAAATAAAAAGGCTCCAAGTGCTTTATTATCAAGCGATAAATAAATAGTTCCACCAATACTAATCATTATTCCTGCAAGAATAGCACGTATCAATATTTTTAAATTATTTTTCATAATAAACCTCTACATCTTTTATCTTTTCTTTTCTAATTTTTTACATTTATATTCAAAATCGCCATATCCATTTAAAGGTTCCTCATATGGATTAACCCTTGATAAATTATGATTATAAGCATTAAATTCTACTGTTCTATCATCGGCTAATTCTTCCATCGTAGAATGAGTATCTTTACCGCTTAAAGAATCATTAATAGTAACCTTTAATTCTTCAATTTGATCTTCTGATAAAGAATCTATTATGCCTTTAAACTCTTGAACACTAATTACTTCATAATTTGTAGTTGGTATAGCTTTTCTTGTAAATAATTCATAGAATACACCATTCTTAATTATTCCCAACAAAAAAACCTTATCTTTTTGTGTGAAGTTTATAAAACCATTTTGTAAATAAGCTCTTACAAGCGGTCTATAAACTAAATCTCCTTTATTTTCATAAGTACTTTTAACAACAATTTTCCCTAAAACCATAAAACCCTCCTAATTATTTTTCTTTTCGCTGATGATTTCTGCTTCAACTACACCATCTTTATTCTTTTTCTTTTTCCATGGTAAATTACCTTTTTTCTTTAATGAATCATATACCAACATACATACTAGAACTACAATAAGTATTGGCAAAATCGCAATAAAGAATCTAAATGCCACAACAATTAATGCAATAATAATAACCAATTTTAAAAGAGTAAGAATATCATCTCTGGTTAATTTACTCATACTTCATCACCTGTTAGTAATTATATCATATATAAAAAAAAAATAAAGTGTTTTTCACTTAAATTTTCATATAAAAAACTACCTAATTCCATAAGAATTATTGGTAGGATCTCTAAAAAAATCAATTTTAAGAGGATGATAAGTAAAATATGTAAGAATAAATAAAATAATAATTAACATTATAGAACTAATAATATTGAGTTTATGGTTATTAGGTAATTCGATAATTAAATAGTATAAATATTGACTAAAAATAATCGTTAAAAAATAAATAGTTAAAGTCATCCACATAATAGAACCATACATATAATAAAGAGGTAAATATACTAAATAAAAAATTATAATATTAAATATTGTACTCACTATTAGACCAAATAACAAATTATTTACTTTAAAATCTTTAAATTTCTTAAAATAAAAATATAAAGTAATACTCGAAATAATAGGACTTAAATATATTAATTTAATATGTTCAAATAAACTTTCATTAACGGGAAAAATACTTGTTAAAGTAGTAGGTAACCAATTATAAAGATTATGGACCAAAAATCCCATTATAAAAGTTAAAATAATGTTATATATTATAAATTTTTTATTCATAAAAAATCACCATTACTATTATAAGCAGTAACCGTGATTTTATACATTAAAGATCTTTTAAACAAACTGAAGCATAAACAGGGATAAAACGAACATTCTTTTTTTTCGCAAAATTATCTTCCGTTAATCTTATACAGTCATTTATTTCATATTTTTTCATAAACATTGACATAGCTTTAGCTTTAGTTAATTTCATATTAACAATTTCAATAGGAATTATTTTACCAAGTCTATCTTGAATAACAAATTGTATTTCTGCTTTGCCATCTGATTGATAATAATAGAGACTATATCCTAATTTGATTAAGGTATTAGCTACATCATTTTCAATTAAACTACGTTTAATATCATCGTTCATCAATAATTTTGATTTATTAAGGAATAATGATGAATATAATAAGCCAACATCGTTAAAATATAATTTAAAGCTTTCTAAATCTTTATAACTTGATAATGGACTTTTTACATCGGTAAGACGAAAACTCCTATTTATCAAGCCATTCGTAACTAAATTATTAATACTTGCTTCATAGTCTTTACTACGAGCACCTTTTTTTATTAATCCATATTGAAATTTCTTGTTTTCTTTAACTAATTGCTTTGGTAAAAAACGCATTACTTCATTAGTTTTAACAAAAGTACTTCCATTATCATAAAGAGCATAATCGGCTTTAATTACTTCTAATATTTTATTTTTGATAGCATCTATTTCTAAATCTGTTAATCCATTTTGTTTCGCTAATACAACTTCTGGAAATCCACCTGTTTCAAGATAATCATAATAAGTATCAAGAGCCATTTGATGAAAGGGCATTGGCGTATTATTATCATAACTATCTTTAATAAAATCAATTAAACTAACTTTATCCGTACATGCAAGATACTCAAAGAAATCCATTTGATACATTGCACGATAATAAAAGCCTTCTACTCGTGATTTATTAATTAACTGTTTATTACTACTAATTATTACAACATGATAGTCACTATTATTACCGAAAATAGTTAATTCTTTCATTAGTTTATCATTATTTAAATTATCAAAGACAATTAAGGTTTCTTCTTTAAAAATAGATTCACCACAGATTATTGATAATTTTTTAATTAATTTATCGAGAACTTTCTCCTTATCAAAAAGACTGATTATTTCTTCATTATTTGATGTATTAAAATATGCGACATTCTGATAGTACTTTTTGCCAAATTCTAAAACTGAAAATGTTTTACCAATACATCTTGATCCATACAAGAAGAAAGGATTTGTTAAAGAATCTCTTTTCCATTTGAGCAAATCATCATTAATTTTTCGTTCCATAATCTGACCGCCTCCTACACTTATCATAATTAAAGTATATGATACTTTTTAAATAAAGTCAATAATTATACAGAAATAGACAAAAAAGAAAAAAATATTAATCTTTCATTAATACTCTTATTTCTTTCTAGATGATTGTATATCGCTCTGACGTAAGAACTCACGATAATCTTCATTTTTTTTAGCTTCAAGTATTATTCTACGATTTTCTTTATTACTTAAATCAACATGGTCTAAATCCACATATTTAATTGCATTATCTTTTCTTTTTATTGCCTCTATGGCTATTTTACTATAACCTTCAACTTTGGAATCGACATATTGTAATGCCCATCCATCTTGTTTTACTGCTTCCAAGGCTATTTCGCTATAGCCTTCAACTTTGGAATCGATATATTGTAATGCCCATCCATCTTGTTTTACTGCTTCCAACGCTATTTCGCTATAGCCTTTAACTTTGGAATCAACATATTCTATTGCAACTCCACATTGTCTTACTGCTTCCAACGCTATTTCTCTATAACCTTCAACTTTAGAATCAACATATTCTATTGCAACTCCACATTGTCTTACTGCCTCCAAGGCTATTTCTTCATATCCTTCAACTTTGGAATTGACATATCTTATTGCAAATCCATTTTTTTTTACTGTCTCCAACGCTATTTCTCTATAGCATTCTTTTTTTGAATCGACATATTGTAATGCCCATATGTTTTTATTTATTGCCACTAAGGCTATTTCTTTATAACCTTCAACATTGGAATCAACATATTCCAATGCCATCATGTTTTGCTTTACTGCTTCTAACGCTATTTCTCTATAGCCTTCAGCTTTAGAATCGACATATTCTAATGCACATCCATCTTTCCTTACTACCTCTAGTGCTATTTCTTTATAACCTTCTAGTTTTGAATCGACATATTGTAATGCATATTCACTTTGTCTTACCGCCTCTAAGACTATTTCTCTATAACCTTCAACTTTTGGATTGACATATTCTAATACATATCCAGCTTGTCTTACAGCCTCTAAGGCTATTTCTCTATAACCATCAAATTTTAAATCTAATTTTTGTAGAATTCTTATTAAAAATGAATACATGTCACTCGAAGGTATTTTAGATATGACTGTTTTAATATCATTAACGGTTTCCTTTTCTCTCAAAGATTTTATTTTGTCTACTAATGGATCTTGTACCCAGCCAAATCCATACTTCTTCGTATATAAATTTACTAGCTCTTCTGAAGTTAGTGGAATATTATTCAACGTCTTTTCCTTAATTTGTGCTAGATTTCTTAAATCACTAACTATCGATAATTTTTCTTCGACATTTTCTTTTTTTAAAAAGCTCATACTCTTTAATTTTATTTCTAAAGGTTCTAGCATTTCTTCCTCAAGATTTTGATGTTCTTTTATTCCTCTTATTTCAGAGATATTACTATGTCCATATAATCGCATCGCTATTCTTGGTATTTTATATTCATTATTTTCATCTAATGTATAATATACATAGAAATCTCCTCCAGGATAACCGCCTCCACCACATACTTGATTAATTGCCGTCGTTTCTCCTGCTGTACACCATTTTGTATCATATCCATCAAGGGATTTGGCAAGTTTTTTGGCTTCTTCAATATTTCCTTGATTATATTTTACCCATCGTCCTTCACTTTTTTTTATTTGTTCTTTTTGTTGTCTTTGATATTCTATGTACATTCTCTCAAATGATATATCACCTACTTTTTTTCTTAACTGTTGAATACTTTGTTTTTCATTACCCAATAAATTCATTACATTGTCAATACATTTGGCTATTATTTCAGGGTTTACTTCAATGAATGGATTAATAGTTGTCTTACTTCTTTTGGTATATTTTCCACTTATTTCATCATATGTGCCCATTTTTAACATTTCTCTAAATACCCAATATTTTGCCCACATGGGATATATCGCATTCTCATCTGTTAAATAATCTATCCATTTTTCAAGTGATTTCTCTTGTTCGAATATTATTCCTTTTTTTCTTTCTTCACTTAAATATCTTGGTAAATTCTCTCTCTTTATTACATATTTGTCGTAATATAATCTTTTTATCCTATTCTTTCTTATTTCTACTTCTTCTTTTGTATATATTTTATCTTTATGAGGATTTAAAACCATACTATGTAATCTTTCTAATCTCCTCATATATCTTATGAATACTTGTACATCTTGTGGAACACCTTTTATTTCCTTTGTTTCTTCCTTATCTTCTCTTTTATCTACTTCGTCTGCAATGAAATCTTTATATATTATAAATAAAAACTTTTCTCCATTATAATTCATCTTATCACCTATCTTAATAATATCATATTACGATATCACCTGCAATTACTATAATAAAAAAAGAGTCAATAATGACTCATAAAAATAATAAATTATATCGATTATTACTTAGATCTTTCTCTATAATTTTTTAAATCAATATCTAGTTCAAGATAATTGGCAAGTCTTATATTAAAATCTTTCATAGCTTCATCAATCATTTCATCTGTAACAACATCATCTTCTATTCCTAATATTGCCAAAAAATCATCTCTAATAACATCATCTAAACTTCTTAAACGACCATTTTTATCTCGTCCTAGAGCTTCTGATCTTTCAACTAAATCTTTCCATCGACGATAAGTTGGAAGTCTTTTAATTTCACCATAATAGCGAAAAACACCTTCGGCAGCAGCCAAATATCTACTTTGTGGATAATAATAATTTAAAGCCAATTCCTCCAAACTTTCCGAACTTAATCTTCCAAGAAAATCAATATTTACATCAAATGAAACCCACATTCCTTTAGAATTATCAAAACCACATTCTTTTAAAAGTTCTTGTGCTTCTTCTACAAATGGTGTTGCATAAAGACTACCATCAATAACAAAGTAAACAACACCATTTGCATATGAATTGGCCTTCATTAGATAAAATACAATCTCTACGCTTTGCATAATCTATGTTTTTTATAACAACATAATTCATAAAAAGTGCATTTTCTTTGGCGAAAGATAGGACTCTTTCCTTATTTTCCAAACTAATCACAACATCCTCCTGTCATCATAGTAACATAAAGGCACATATAAAGTAACTAGAATTCACAATTACCTGGTGTTCTAGGATATGGTATAACATCACGAATATTTTCTACTCCAGTTAAATAGATTAATAATCTTTCAAATCCCATTCCAAATCCTGAATGAGGGCATCCTCCAAATTTACGAAGATTCAAATACCATTCCATTTCTTCTTTGGCCATACCAAGTTCATCCATACGACGAACAAGCTTATCATAATCTTCTTCTCTTTGACTTCCTCCCATTAACTCTCCAGCACCAGGTACCTCCAAGTCAACTGCAGCTACTGTTTCTTTATCAGGATTTTGTTTCATATAAAAAGCTTTAATATCTTTAGGCCAATTTGTAATAAATACTGGTCCATCAAAGTATTCTGTAATATATTTTTCATGTTCTCTTGCAATATCTTCACCATATTTAGGCTCAAATTCCCATTTAACTTTCGATTCTTTAAGAATCGTAATTACATCATGATGAGATATTCTTGTAAATTTACTCTTAATTAGTTTATTTAATTTATCAAGAAGTCCTTTCTCAACAAATTTATCAAAGAATTCCATTTCATCTTTAGCATGTTTTAATACATATTTAATAACGTACTTTAACATATCTTCCATGATATCCATATCACCATCTAAATCACAAAAAGCAATTTCTGGTTCAATCATCCAAAATTCATTAGCATGTGTTTTTGTATTAGAGTTTTCTGCCCTAAATGTTGGACCAAAAGTATAAGTTTTCTTATAAGCAAGAGCAAAAGTTTCTGCTTCAAGTTGTCCCGATACGGTTAAAGCTGCTGGTTTACCAAAGAAATCTTTATCATAATCAACACAACCACTTTTAGCAACTCGGTCTAAGTCAAGAGTCGTAACCTGAAACATCTGTCCTGCTCCTTCACAATCACTAGCGGTAATTAATGGAGCATGAAAATACACATATCCATGTTCTTGAAAATAAGTATGAATTGCCATCGCTGCAATACTACGTACTCTAAATACAGCTTGAAAAAGATTTGTTCTTGGTCTTAAATAAGCTTCTTCTCTTAAAAATTCTCGAGAATGTTTTTTAGGTTGTATTGGATATTCATCAGGACAATCACCTATCAACTTAATCTTTTTAACACTGATTTCAAAATCCTGCCCTGCCCCTTCTGATTTAATCACATTTCCAACAACCTCTATACTAGAGCCTATCTTAATTTTACTAATATCCTCAAAATCTTTTAATTTGTCTGTATAAACAAGTTGTACATGACGAAAACAAGTTCCATCTGAAAAATCAATAAAGCCAAATTCCTTTTGCTTACGATGATTCCTAACCCATCCAGATAAAGTAACTTCTTTATCCATTAATTTTGCAATTTTTTCATATAATTCTTTTACATCCATAATATCCTCCCTTTGTATATGTAAAAAGAGTCTTCATCCACAAAGGGACGAATGACTCTTGATTCGCGGTACCACCCTAATTATTACTTACGTAATCACTTTTCGGTCTAACAACCTTAGTTTAAATAACGGTAAACGACCGGCACTTTTACTTAATTCAAAGATGCTCTCCGAAGTGTTATTCATATCAATATTTCTTTGTTAATCTTTCACCAATTATTAACTCGCTTTTAAGTTTATCAATATTACTTCTCTTCATCAAAGATTTCTTAACTATATTCTATGCTCATATTAATAGTTTGTCAATATTTATTTTCTTAATACCTTTTCTTTTTGATTTTCTTTTATCATTCTTCTAATACAATAATAAAAGATACCTCCAATAATAACAACATAGACTCCATTTAAAATGCCAAATGAACTATCATTTTCCTCTGTTAATCGATCAAGATAAGCCCTTGCCTCTTCTTCTGTTTCAAAAACACCTATTATCTTAAAATTCTTGGTTTTAATTAATTTTTTTTCTACTCGAACAAGATAGTAATTATCATCTTCATCATCACAATCTTGCATTATCTTATATTTATCACTTAAAAAATCTTTTATTTCTTTTGCACTACAACCCGATAAACTCATCATCGTAATTCCAAGCATTATAATTGATTTTATTCTTCTTTTATCCATAATAACCTCCTGAATGAATATATTATAAATTAAAGATGTTGTAAAAACAAGAAAATGTTATAATCTTTTATTATTTAACTCCTACCATAAGCTCATCTAGGGCATTATTCGCTTCTTCTATATCATTAAAGTAAATTACTTTATCCTTTAATTTTTCATATGTCTCATTACCTTTACCTAGAATCATGACCATATCACCTTCACGAGCCATATTAATTGCACTTTTAATCGCTTCATGTCTATCAATTATTATTTCATAATTATCATATTTTCCTTTAACACGTTCTAACATATCTTCAATAATATCACGTGGATCTTCACTTCGAGGATCTTCATATGTAAAAACAGCTTTATCACAATTAGAACAAACGATATAACCAACATCTTTTCTTTTATAAGGATCTCTTTCTCCGGCTTGACCAATTACAACAATACTACGTTTTATTGGAAGTAGGCGTACATACTCCAAAAGCTTGGTAATACCATTAGGTGTATGAGCATAATCAACCATAACATAAAAGTTTTGTCCCTTATCAATTAATTCTAGTCGGCCACTAACTTTAATATCTAAAATACGTTCTTTAAATTCATTAAATTTATATCCTAGAGCAAAAAGTGTAAGCATTGCAGCACATAAATTATAAATGTTAAAGTATCCAGCCATTTTACATTCGATATGATATTCTTTATCTAAATAAACAATATTAAAAATATTTTTACCAGGAAGTAATGTTACATCTTTAAAGTATAAATCACAAGATGAATCAGATCCATAAGTTAATACCTTACCATTTGAAGCATCACGAACTTCTTCAAAATGTTCATCATCTTTATTTAAGATACAAAATCCATTTTTCTTTACTTGTTTAAATAAGATACATTTATCTTTGATATATTGTTCTAGACTACCATGAATATTCAAATGTTCACTCGTTATATTCGTATGAATGGCAACATCATACATAATACCTTTAAGTCTTCCTCGCATTAAAGCTTCACTACTAGATTCCATAGAACAATACTTACAGCCTGCTTCAAGGAATTCATTTAAATATCCATATAATTTATCAGCATCTGG
>CACZNM010000013.1 GCA_902782535.1 uncultured Erysipelotrichaceae bacterium | reverse complement strand
TCTTGTAATGATGAAGTATAACGATACTTAATTTCATCTGCAATATTTAAAGAATTAACCACTTTAACAAAATTAGGATCTTTAAGAGCTTTTACAAAATTATCTTCTAATTTATACTTATTAACTTTTCCAAAATTAAAATTTTCCATATTACCTCATAAATATACCAAGAAAAATTAAAAATCCAAAATATATGGTTGATAAAATAATACCATTAATCTTATCACTTTTCTTATCCCGGGTATTAACACCAACAGCCTTACTAATTAAAAAGCCACCAATAAGTCCACCAATATGTGCAAAATTATCTATTCCTGGTATAGTAAATCCGATAAACAAGTTTAAAATGATAACTGGCACTATTCTTCTAATTAAAACATTACCAAAATAAACACGATAGTGATAACCAAAATAAAGTAGACTACCTAATAACCCAAATATCGCTCCTGAAGCACCAATAGAAAAATTATCACTCATGGAAATAGAAAGTAAGCTTGCTGATAAAGCACTTAATAAGTATATTAAAACAAACTTTTTCTTACCATAATAACTTTCTGTCATACTACCAATAACATACAATGAATAAGCATTTGTCAAAATATGAATAATATCAACATGAAGAAATGCTCCAGTTATTAATCTATATACTTCTCCCATTCTAACTAAATCTTTTTGTAAACCAAAATTCAATACTAAAGCATTAGGATCAGTAATATAACCATATAAAAAAATAATACTCATAATTCCTAATAAAATATAGGTTACAATAGGATTTTTAGGTTCAATAATACGGTCGGTTTCTTCAGCCGTTTTTCTATTTTTTTTATTAATATCATCCGTTATTTTTAAAAACAAGCTAAAGCCTTCTTCACTATATTCTAAATTATCTTTTAAATCTGGAAATTCTTCTTTAATAAAATTATTCTTAATTAATTCTTTCTCATCTTCATAAAAAACAATATCAATATTATCATAGGTTTTATCACGTGAAACATTTTCACCAACATCAGTTAAAATGGTTAATGTCTTCATCTTTAACGTAAAGGTTCTTTTCTTGATTTTCTTGACCATTCTCTTCGTCTTAAAAGCATCAAAATCTAACTGCTCATCATTATGAATATAATTATTAACAATTCGAATTATTTTATACTCACCATCTAAGTTTTCTAACCATATTTCGTTTTCTACACCTTGAACAATAACTGGATTATAATTCTTTTTGGTAATGAAATAATGCAAAAGCTTCATTGATATTAAATCTCTTTCATTAATCTGTGTAATCATTTTATCCCTACTTTTCTATTCTTTTAATATATTCAATTACTGGCATTTCATCTTCATCTTGAATCATACCATTTGCATCGACATTTTTAACTTTATCAACAATCTTATCGACAACTTCCATTCCTTTAGTAACTTTTCCAAAACCTGCATAATAATGATCCAAAGATGGACTATCTTTCTGAACAATAAAGAATTGTGTTGAACCTGTATCAAAGCCACTTGACATATCACCAGCTCTTGCCATAGAAACAACACCACGAACATGACTTATATCATTACTAACACCATTAGCATCAAATTCCCCTTTAATTTCCTTTTTAGTACCTGTATAATCTTCTCCACCTTGAATAACAAAATCTTTAAAGACACGATGAATACGATTATTATCATAAAAACCATCTTCAACTAATTCCATAAAATTTGTTACCGTTATAGGGGCAGTATCCGCATCTAATTCCATTTCAATTGTTCCATAATCTTTAATTTTCATCTCTACATAATATTTACCTTCCAAATAATCGGGATGAACATTCTCATAGGTAAAAAGATTCCTACATCCCGTTAATAAAAAGATTAAACATAACATCACTATTATTTTTTTATAAATTCTCATTTGCACACTCCTTAAATTAGATTATATAATAAAAAGAAACCAAAAACTAGTCTCTTTACCAAATTTATTTATTTTTCATCGATATATGGTTCAACATGGACAATTAACTTGTCTATTTTAGGTATCTCTTTCTTTACTTCTTCTTCAATACGATCTGCTATATCATGACTATTTTTCGTTTTTAAATTTCCATTAACAAAAATAGTAATAACTACGATATACTGGTATCCTATTGGGATAGAATAAAAATTACCAATTCTCTTAATTTCTTTATTGTCCTTTATTATTTTTAATATTTGATTCTTACTTTTATTGTCAATAGATATATCCATTAATACGTCATAACTTTCTTTATATATTTTAATTCCGGTTATTAATATCCATATTGATATTCCAATACCAACTATACCATCAACAAAATAAATATCTAATCTTGTTAAAAGAATAGCAACTGTGGTAAAAAAAGTAATTACCATATCATTTCTATGATCAATCATATTTGATTTAATTAATAAGTTATCTGTTTTTCGATATATTTTTTTAGTATACAAATAAAGAATTAATTTCGTAATAATCGTAATTATACAAATAATAATTAATGACCATGAAAATATTAATTTATTATTAACAATAATAGACATTAATGAATCATAAAAAAGTTTAATCGCTACTATCATCATAGATATACTAATTAACATTGAAAAGATATATTCAGCTTTACCATGACCAAAATTATGATCATCATCATTAGGAACACTACTTATTTTATTACCAATCCATGTCATAAAGGATGCAAAAATATCCCCTGCTGAATTCAAACTATCCGCAATCATAGATTTACTTCCACTTATTATTCCTACAAATATTTTAATAATAAATAAAAAAATATTTCCAATAATTCCTAGAATACTTCCTTTTTTAACTAAAATATTTCGATTATTCATAATACCTCTTTTTATTATATGTAAATGTTATAAAAAACAACATAATATCATCAATTGGCTGCCCCGGTTAGATTCGAACTAACGCATGCTGGAGTCAGAGTCCAGAGCCTTACCGCTTGGCTACGGGGCAATAAAATAATTATACAAGATAAAGATAAATTTAGCAATATCAAAGAAAGACAATTTACTTGCCTTTCTAATATTATTACTTTTTTATCCACATATTTGTGATTGAAACTTAAAAAACTGCCTAATTAGACAGTTTATTTTTAATTGCTTTTCATAACATATTTGTAAAATAATGATGCTAAGAATGCTCCTAACATTGGTGCAAGAATAAATACCCAAACATTGCATAATGCATCTCCACCTTGTAAAAGAGCTGGTCCAATAGAACGAGCTGGATTTACAGATGTTCCGGTAAATGGTAAACCAAATAAATGTACTAATGTTAAGGTTAATCCAATTACAATTCCTGTAGCATGACCATTCTCTTTTTTATCCGTAACACCTAAAATAGCAAGTACAAAAACGAATGTTAAAATAGTTTCAACAAGTAAGGCTATCCAAACAGTTACAGTACTACCATCAAAATTATTTGCCCCAAGACTTGTAAAGCTTCCAAGTATAACACCTAAAAGTGCACTACCTGCGATAGCACCTAAAACTTGTGCCATACAATACTTACCAAATTCACACCAAGACATTTTACCGGTTAAAGCCATTCCAAATGATACTGCGGGATTAATATGACATCCTGATACATTACCAATAGAATAAGCCATCGCTACAATAACTAGTCCAAATGCAAGAGCAGTACCAACATAGTTTACTCCCGTTGCAACAGCTACCCCACATGCAATTAAAGTTAACATCATTGTACCTGTAAACTCTGCAATATACTTTTTCATTTCTCCTCCTCTATAATAAGTATACTATATAATTACTAAAAAAAAACGAAAAATTCGTTTTTTTTTTACATTTTATTCAACCCACATATCTGTGACGTTGCCATCCACTCCATAATCCCATATCTTAGCCCAAGAAAATTTTCCTTTTTTTGGCATATTATTTTTTTCCCATTTCGTTACAACAATAGCATTAATACTTCCAGTTGTTGATTCGGCTACATAAAAATAATTATCATCTACACCAATTATTATACCAACATGTGATAAACCATAGGTTTTGTTTTCACAATCAACTTCACATGGAGTGAATAATAAATCACCAACTCTTAATGCACTTGCAATAGGAATTGTTTCATCATGTCCTTTTGTATAAGGATGTGTCTTTATACCATTTTGATAAAAAGCCCATTCAACAAAATTCGTACAATCCATACCTTGCGTCCATCCACTAACATTACATCCCCAACCGTTAGAATTTGCAATATTAAGTCCTATTTTTTTATATCTGCCTAAAACATCATTAACATCTTTAGGTCCTAAATATGGTACTTTATAATCAAGCGCACCAACCAAGAATCTTGCAGCCTCAACAACACCTGCTCTTGTTCCATATCCAGCATCAGCAACTACTTTTTGTAACTTTCCTTCAAGTTCAACTTTATCGGCAAGAGTATATGTATTACAACGCATAAATGGTTTGAGATTATTTTCATCATACTTAAAGTGATATACTAATTCATCTTCAATAGTACAATTTCTTTCTTCCGTTAATCCACTTTTCAATGTCAAAATAACTTTTGCTTCTTTAATACTATTACTATTCCTGTACTTATTAGTACCACTTTCTTCTTTACCATCAATAATCCATTGATAACTTTTTACACTAAGTCCATTATCACCTAAAATCTCTAATTGTGTACCATTACGATTAATTTTTCCACTACATTCATATTTGTCTCTATTATCCATATTAATTTGATATAAAATCTCTGTATTATCCTTCGTATAAAACTTAAATATATATAATCCAGTATTCCCTATTTCATATAAAAAATTTTTACTAAATTCTTTTTTGCCATCTGGTAATTTAACATATTCAAGATCATTAATTCCTGTAATTTCAACATTAACTAAAATCGCTTTTTCACTGATATCTTTAACAATTTCTGTATTAAAACCATAAACAACCACTTTTCTTGTTTTCTCTTTTAATTCTCCACCATATTCAAATTGATATTTTATTTCATATTCACCAACATGATTAATATCAACTTTTCCTTCAACTTTTGTAAAGTTACTCTTCGTATTAGTAATCTTATTTAATGCATATCCACCTTTTTCTTCATATATATCACCAACCTCTTGATAAATAACTGGCTTACCATCTAATACAATATCAAATATATCAATACTACTCTTGACAATATTTACTTCTCTTCTTAACTTTTTTCTAACAAAAAAATACTTTAAATTATATTCAACATAATATGTACCAACTACATTAGTATTAATATTATTACTCACTTTTACTTTATTACTTATGTTTCTACCTAATAATGTTTTGGCATTATAACCTATCTCTACATACTTGCTTCCTTCAAGCATTGTAATTACTTCATCTCCTTTTAAAGAAAATCTTACAATATTTAAAAGGCAAATAACTATACCAATTCCAATCAATATTAAAGAAACATATATTACATTCTTTCGCATAATATCTCCTATAATTATTTTAAATGACTTATATTTTTTTGTAAAGATTATATATCAAAATTAATATTTAATTGTCATCTTTTTTTTCATTGCATATATTAAAAAGAAAGGATTTATTATGAAAAAAAGATTATATATTTTTATTTCAATTATTTTGATATTCTTAATTTCATCATTTGTTTTATTTAATAAGAAAAATGATAACGTAACTAAGATTAAAGTTGCAGAAGTTGCACATAGTATTTTTTATGCTCCTCAATATGTTGCATTACATAATAACTATTTTAAAGAGGAAGGTCTTGATGTTGAAATAATACTTACTCCTGGTGCAGATAAAGTTACCGCTGCAGTATTATCTGGTGATGTAGAAATAGGTTTTTCAGGAAGTGAAGCAACAATATATGTTTATAATGGCGGGGAAAAAGATTATTTAAAAACTTTTGCCCAATTAACTCAAAAAGATGGTAGCTTTATTGTATCAAGAGAGAAAATTGATAACTTTAGTATTGAAATGCTAAAAGGAAAACATTATATCGCTGGGCGACTTGCTTAGCAACCACCAAAGTGATGACTTTATATTTTTATATAACAAAAAAAAGAAATATTAATATCATTCTTTCAATATTTCCTTTTTTATTAAAGAAGAACATATTCCTTCAACATAATCAAGTCTAACTACTTTTTTATTATGTTTTTTACACCACTCACTTGCTACATCAAATCTTCCACCCTTATGATCATACCCAAGTGCTAATATATCAAAATCAACAGTTTCTAAATATTCTGGACAAAGAGTTTTATATACTCTAACTTCATCAACACACTTTAAAGATTCAAGTATTTCTTTACGTTCTTCTGTAGTATACAATATTTTAGCTTCTGGTTTAAACTTTAAAATATAATCGCCATCCTGAACAGCAACAATTAAATAATCAGCATATTTTTTACATTGTTTGAAGATTCTTAAATGTCCTAAGTGAAAATAATCAAAGACACCAAACGTTAATATTTTAGTCATTTTTTTCCTCCTTTTTGATTGCTTCTAGTGCTAATCTTAATGGATCATATGCCTTCTTACACATAATACCATCTCGATATTTTTCATAAAGAATCGGTAATTCTGTACAACCTAAAATTACATAATCAGCACGATTTATTAAATTTAAAAATTTATCTCTTATATCATTTTCGTAATTATCTTGTTTAACCGCTTCAATACATTCACGAATAATTTTATATTCATCTTCTGGAACATTACAATTAATATTATATTTACTTAATTCATCTTGAAATATCTTAGAATTAATTGTTGCTTCTGAACCAAGCAAGTACACATTTTTTATATTATCTTTATTAATTACACTAGCACAATTTTCAATTAAATTAACAATTTTATCCTTTAACTCTGGCTTTTTTTGATATATTTTTGGTAAAAACAAGTGTGATGTCATACAAGCCAATATTATTCTATTTGCCCCTGCTCTTGATAAATTCTCTAATGATTCTGTCATTTCATTAACTAACTTATCAACGTTTTCATTATATAAATATGCCATTACACGAGAAGGCATTGTACATCTATTATCAATAATTATTCTAGGTCGTTCCCATTCCCTAACAGCAGGGAATACTTTTGCATATTCCTTAAATAAATTTATTGTTGCATAGGTTCCCATACCACCTAATACTCCAATTACTGTAGTTTTATTACTCATCATTTTCTCCTTTATAATAAGCTTTAAACGTATGATTTGAAACTTGTTTTTCTTTTGGTAATGGTTGCATATAATCACCATAAAATGCTTTTAGCCAATCATCATACCCTACAGGAGCAGGATATTTTCTTTTTTCAAATTCTACTTTAATAAATGATTTAAATATTTCTTTATTACCACTCATTCTTTTAGCAGAGGTAAAATTACCAACTCTTTTTGTTTCGTCATTCATATATCTTTTTGAATTATTAATACATTTTTTAGTATAATGATTCTTTGGTAAGAATTTTAAATAACTATTTAAGAAGAATCGCATAATTTTCTTTTTTAAACTAGATTTGTCATATAAATCAGGATATAACTGCGCTATTCTAAATTTATTATAATAATCTCTTTTGTCATACATTTCCTTTAATTTATCATCGTCATCAGGAGCATTATCATATACAAATACATCAACATATACAGCACTTTTGATACCTTTTTCATCTGGTTCATAAAGAATTGTACTAGTATCATACACTTTACCAAATTGAAAAAAGTAATTCTTATCTAATTCAGAAGCATGAAGTTCATAACGTTTATTTTCATTATTACTATTATATAGTTTTAAAAATTTATCATAATCCTCTCGAAGCATACCAATATCAATATCATCATCCCAAGGAATAAATCCTTTATATTTTATCGCTCCTAATAAAGTACCACAATCTATCCAATACTTTATTTTATTTTTATGACAAAAATCATCGATATTATTAAGTATACCAATTTCAAGTTTTTTTAAATCTTCTAATTTAATTTCCTTCATTTACTACATCACTCTCAATTAGTAGTTTATCACACATAATTTTATCTAACAAGATTTTTACGTAATTATTATCAATAATATATAATAATTTTTAAAGCTAAAAAATAAATTTAAATTAGGAGGAATAAAGTGAAAGAAATAAATTCTTTTTTTAAGGATAATAATAAAAGTTTACAAAAAATATTAGAAGAATATATATTAATTTCTTATCATAAAACAAATATATAATTATTAACAAAATAAAATGTTGGGGTGATATTACTGATTAACGAAAAAAATAATTATAAAGTTGCCATTTATATGCGTATTTCTAGAGAAGATGAAAAAAATGAAAGAAGTCAAAAGAATGATAGTGAAAGCATTAAAAATCAACGTATTTTACTACAAAAATATATTAATGAAAACAATCTTCAATTGATAGATGAATATGTTGATGACGGTTATAGTGGCTCTAATTTTGATAGGCCAGACTTTAAACGAATGATTAATGATATTAAAAATGGAAAAATTAATCTAGTAATAGTAAAAGATTTATCAAGATTCGGGAGAAATAATATTGAAACAAATGAATATATTGATAGATATTTTCCAGAACATAGAGTTAGATTTATCGCTATTTTAGATAATGTCGATACGGAAATGAACACAATAGGTAATGAAATGGCACCCTTTAAAATACTTATGAATGAGTATTATAACAGAATTACTTCCAAAAATATTAGAACTACTTTTAAAAACAAAAAGAGTGATGGCTTATTTTTAGGATGGAAAGCTCCATATGGTTATAAAAAATCAACTGAAAATAAAAACAAATTAATAATTGATGAAGAAGCAGCCAAAGTGGTTAAAAGAATTTTTGAACTTGCTAGAGATGGAAATAGTCCACAAATTATCGCTAATATATTATCATGTGATAATATTCCAACACCAAGTATTTATGCCAATTTAAATAGAAGAAAAAAATCTAGTGCATATAACTTATGGTGTCCAAAAACAATTGACGAAATATTGATAAATGAAACATATATTGGAAACATGATACAAGGAAGAAGAAAAAAAATATATGGTATTAAAATGGAAATAAGGGTTCCAAAGAACGAATGGATTATCGTAGAAAATACTCATGAACCTATAGTAGATAAAATAGCATTTGAACAAGTTCAAAAAATTAGAAATAAATGTGGTAATAAAATCATTCACAACCATAATTATTTATTGAAAGGATTCTTAAAATGTAAAGAATGTGGTCACTCTATCTCTATTTCTAAAAGAAAATCTAGAAATAAAGCATATACTGCTTGTACCTTTTATCAAAAATATAGTAAATTCCATCTTTGTACTTCTCATACAATGAATTATGATAATTTAGAAAAAATAATTCTTAACGAACTTAGAGAACTATGTAAACTTTATGTTAATAAAGATAATCTTATATCAATACTAGAAAACGACGTAAAGAATAAAAATAATTATAATAAAATAAAAATTCAAATTAATAAACTTCAAAACAAATTGTTAAAGTATGATACATATTATAATAATATCTATCTAGATTTAAAAAAAGATAACATTACGCAAAAACAATATTATATGGCAAAGGAAAAACTGGATGAAGAAAAAAAAGATATTTTTAGTAAATTAAATAATTTGAATAATGAACTATCTAGTACTAAAATAATAAAAAGTGATAAACAAAAATATATTAATTTTGTAAATAATTATCTATCTTTTGATAATCCCACTAAGGAGTTAATCGCTCTATTAATAGATAGAATTGAAATAGATAAAAATAAAAATATAGATATATACTATAATTTTAAAATTTAGTATATATCTTTTATATAACTAATTATGTTATCTCTTTTAGAATAGAACAGCTGGTATGCCAGAAATGACATTAGAATATATTTTAACAAAAAATGGTATTAATCCTCAAAATGATATTACTCTTGATACCAGTATTGCTTTTGCGTCTATGCAAGGAGCTTTCATAGGTGGAACTGGTGACTTTGTAAGCTTATTTGAACCTAATGCTACACAAGTTGAACAACAAGGATATGGTTATGTTGTAGCTTCTCTTGGCGAATTAGGTGGAAATATTCCTTATACTTCCTATAGTGCCAAAACATCTTTCTTGAAAAACAATCAAGATATTATAAAAAGATTTACTAAAGCCATCGGGAAAGGACTTGATTTTGTACACAATAACGATAGTGAAAAAATTGCTAAAATAATTGAACCAGAATTCCCTGATACCAAAATGGAAGATTTAATTATAGCAATTAATCAATATAAAAAAACAGATACATGGCCTACTACAACAGAATTTACCGAAGAATCATTTAATCACATGCAAGATATTATGATTAATGCTAAACAACTTGATAAAAAAGTAAATTATCAAGATTTGATTTACATAAAATAAAACGTCAAATTGACGTTTTATTTACATCCTATATTATTTCTTCTTTCTTTTATTATATACATCATTAAAAAATGAATTTGTATTACTTGTATAAGTTATTATTCGCTTATATAGTTCTCCATATTCGGCATTATATTTTGGAAATTTCAAACCACTCCAATCACCTTTAGTAATCATATCATTTATTGAATCGGGAATTTTCATATATTTATAAGTTGATTCTACTAATTCCTTAGGATAGATTTTTTCTAACGTTGATTTGACATTTTTATCAAACCATTCTTGATTGGCAACTATTCCATAATTTGTAAAGCAAATATAAGCTAGAAGATAAAAGCCATATTGTTCTAAATCGGCAATAATTCCTCTTATTCCATTACTATCATATGTTTGATTTTGAAAAACAAATGATGCATTAGGTTCATACTTATTTGAACAATCAATAGTTTTCCTAATCCATTCATCAAAAATATAATCTTGGATTAAATGAACAAGAACACCTTCATGATAATCTCGTGGTAAATGATGATTTGTCTCTACAAATTTATCTACTTGTGACATTTCTCCTAAACAACTTTTCAATTCTATATCTGCTAAATGCTTTTCTTGATTAAGTGCTTGTTCTTTGGTAAGTTCTTTTAAGTTAATTGGAAATTTATACCATGACACATCAGTTTGGTTAGGATTCTCCTCAAAATGAGAATATGGTCTTGCTCCAATAAATGCTCTTATACCATCAGGAAGTAAGCAATAGGCAATTCCTTTTTTAAATTCATTCATATTTCCATTTTTCGCTAATAAATAACACAAAGAATGTTGTAGAGTAATCATATAATCATCTCCTAGTTGGTATTGTAGCATATTTTATCTCTTTATTCAACCATAAAAAAAATGAAATAAATTCATTTTCTTTGTATACCATCAAAGTACATTAACATACCATTATCATCATCTCTATCAGATGGGTGACCATCAGGGGTATATCCCTCTTTTCGATAATCATTTAATACTTCTTTCATTTTTTTTAATTCTTCAATTGATTCACGTTGATTAGCTGCTTGTCTTTCTTCTAATGGGTGTTCTTTAGCATACTTTAAAGCAGATTCAATCTTCGAAACTGCTTCTTGATCAGTATAAGCTCCACCACCTTCTGTAAATCCTACAAAACGATCTTCATCCTGACCTGACATTTGAAATAACCATTCATCATCCGGATTAACTAAATCCCTTTCCCTTGCGGCATGATGGCCAGTTATAGTATATACTGCTACATCAATTGTTTCAAAATCAGTTTCTTGAAGCCTATGCAATTTTATATAATCACATATAGCTTTAACTTGTTCATCATTAATCATTTAATCCTCCTATTTATATATTCATAATAGCACACTATTTTCCACTTTACAATATTATTGACTGCTCTTTTTAAAAGGATTAATACTACTAATTTTATCTTCAATTAATTTAGGAACATCATTCGAAACATAATCATATGCTTTCCATATACCAAATAATATCAATAATATCAATAATATTTTTACAATTAATTTTATATAGCCAAATGCTTTTCTACGATTTTCTTTTCCTTCTAATATGCTTATTCTTTTCTTTAATAATAAAACTTCCTCTTCCAATTTTTCAATATCTTTTTCCATATAATACCTCTCATATTTAGTATACATTAATTTATGAAAAAAATAAACAAATCATGATTTTCGTGTTATACTATATTTGTGATGTATATGAAGAAGTTAATTGATTTTATAAAAAATAATAAAGCTTTTGTTATTACTATTGCTATTTTACTTGGTGGTCAATCTTTTACTTTTTTTATCTTAAAATTCTTTCAAAATAACCCTATTTATATTGATTACTACTTAGATGATAAAATACCTTTTTTAGGTAGATTTGTTTACATATATAATGCTTTTTATCCTTTTGTATTTATTTGTTTATATCTACTATATAAAAAAGAAGAGAAAACGTATTTTAAAGGAGTTATTTCTGGTATTATGGGTTTTATAATATGTGATATTATCTTTTTATCACTACCAACAATAATGTATAGACCTATTATTCCGAGTATTGATCCTCTTACCGATTTTATACTTAAATTAACTTTTTATTATGATGCTCCACCTCTTAATTGCTTTCCTTCTATTCACTGCTTATATTGTTTTCAAGTAATATATAGTATTCTAGCTAGTAAATTTGATAAAAAATCTAAATTACTGATTGTAGTTATTGCATTATTAATTATTGCATCAACTTTATTTATTAAACAACATTATATCTATGATGTAATATCAGCTTTCCTAGTTATGATGATATCTAATTTACTTACTGATTTATTTAAAATCTATGATATATTAAAAGCTAAAAGAATTATTTGATTTAAACACTAATAATTCTTTTTATTTACTTAACAATAAATAAATGGTATACTTATCTATGTTTGAGGTAAAAAATGGAACAAGAAAGTAAAAATAATATAAAAAAATTAATTAAAAATTCTTCTTTTTTTGTAATTTTAATTATTTTAACATATTATTTTATATTTAGAAAAATAAATCGTAAAGAAATAATGTTAGCTCTTAAAAACACGAATTATTTATTTATTATAATCGCTGTAATACTAGGATTTGGTAACATCTTCTTTGAAGCATTTATTCACTATCGTAATTTGAAATTGTTAAAAGAAAAAACTACTTTTAAAGCCTGTTTAAAATATGCAATTATTGGATTCTTTTTTAGTGCTATTACTCCTGCTGCTACCGGTGGACAGCCACTGCAAGTATATTATATGCATAAAGATGGGATAAGCTATATTAATGCAACAATATGTATCTTAATTCAATCATTTTCTTATCTTACCATCATGGTTCTACTAGGAATAATTGGTTATATTGTCAACTATAATTATGTATCTAGTTTAGGTTTCTCCGAATATTTCTTTTTTATTGGTGTTATCGCTAATGGTGCTATTATTACTTTATCTTTAATCGCTATGTTTAATAAGAAATTATCACAAAAAATATCCAATATTATCTATAAAATAATTGATAAATTTAATCACGAAAAAGCAGGTAATTTTAAAGAAAAATTTACTATACAATTAAATGAATATCATAAGAGTGCAAGATTCATTATGAAAAATAGAAAGGTTGTTTTAAAAACTCTTTTAACATCTACTTGTCAATTAATATCATATCATAGTGTAGCTTTCTTTGTGTATTTAGCATTAGGAGTAGAACATTTAAATTATCTTAAGATAACCTCCTTACAATCTGTTTTATATTTGTCAGTATCAATTCTTCCACTTCCAGGAACTGTTGGTGTTAATGAAACAGGCTTTTCACTTATTTATAGTCCAATAATTTCAAGAAATATTGTTGATTCTGCTATGTTATTAACACGTGGTGTAGGTTTCTATTTTTATGTTATAGTAACAGGTATAATAATTTTATTAATTTCTTTAAAGAAAAAAAATAATTGATAGCACTTATCTATCAATTTTTTTAGTTTTTCTTAATCTTAATTCAAGCATGGAATAAATAATTATAAATATTAATAATAAACTCATAATACCATAGTTAATTCTGAAATAAGCTAAGGTATTTTTTATTACATAAATATGATCAGAATATATTTTATAGTTAATAACCATTAAATAAAAAACAAAACCTATTTGCATAAAATCATATATTAAATCACATTTATATTTTTTCTTTTTACTCAATAACTCTGTAATAATTAATATATTATAACATATATATATGACTAACAAAATATATCCAAGTAACCCTACTAATAATATACTAGGTAACAAAATAAAGACTAAATAAAATTGTATAATAAAACTAAATATCCGTAATCCATACATTATTTTATTTAATTTTTTCATGAATTATATTGTCTCTCCTTTTAATAATTGAGGGGTTTCCATACGATATATATCACTAAATTCCTCATTAAATCTAACAAGTTCTTTTCTTATTACATCCGGATATACTAATTTTGTATTGGCAATAGCTCTTTTAATATCACGTATATCAACTTCTTTTCGATTATCAAATACAGCATAGGAAAAAGCCTGCTGAAGGATTGTTAAAGATACATCCGGATATCTTGCTGAATACTCATATACTCTTTTAAATTCACTTGTAATATCAACAATAAATGCCATTATTTTTTCTTGAATAAATGGTGTATACTTTAACTTAGCTCCTGTTTTACTTTCAAACTTAGGAATAGTTCCTACTAAGATTTTAATAGTATGTTCTCTTGATGGTTCTAAAACTTCAACTTTTTGAAAACGTCTTACAAAAGCTTTATCACGAAGAATATATTGATCATATTCTTCTGTTGTAGTTGCACCAATAATCTTTATATTTCCTCGATCAAGTCCAGGTTTAAAAACTTGGGCAAAATCCATTGAACCATCATTACTAGTACCAATCAAGGTATGAATTTCATCGATAAATAATATCAATTTCTCATGTTCTTTTATTTCATTTAATAGCATTTGAATTTTTGGTTCATTCGTTCCTGGCATAACACCAATCAAAGATGCTGTATTAAGTTTCCAAATAGAAAAATCTTTTAGAGCATCCGGTACTTCCCCTTTTTTAATACGATAACCAAGTCCTTCAACAATAGCAGTTTTACCAATACCAGGCTTACCTACTAATATCGCTGATTTTTCTGGTGTTAGCAATATTAAAATTAAATTCTTTATTTCTTCTTCTCTTCCAATCGCTGGATTTGTTACGTACTCTCTTGCAGTAAAATTCTCACCATATTTTTCAAGTAAACCTGTTTCCATCTTTATCACCCTTTTTCTTCATTATTATATCATATTTTTCTATTTTACAAATAATTTATCAATATTCTTTTTTGGCAATAACATTTCTATTTTCTTTGTTGTTTCTATTTCATAATGTGCAGTTCTGGCATCAAATTTCTCGCCATCTAAGCACCATGGTTTTTTATATCCATCATTAAAGGTTATTTTTAAATTATCTGTTTTATAACACTCTACACCATTAATAAAAGATATATCACTTGTTTTTAAAATATAAAAGGCATGCGCAAGTTTAGCTAAATTAGTTATACTACAAAACATTACTTCAAATTTTTCATCATCTAATTTCATATCATGATAAAAATTATTAATTCCTGCGATACGATTAGCATTAGAAATAATAAAAAATGTATATTGACCATGATGTTTTACACCATCTATTTCATAAGTTATATCATACTTAGGGGTTCTTCTAAATACTTGTTTCGCTCCTGATAGAATATAAGCCATATGTCCTATTCTTTTCTTTAATTCTTGTGGTGTTTCATACGGTATATCCATAAATTTTCCAAAGCTTGCGACATATACAAAGCCTCTTTTATTTATTGTACATACATCAACCTTTTTTATCTTGCCATCTAATATACATACTAAATTATCAATTATGTCATTAGAAAGTCCATACATATGACCAACATCATTCGTTGTTCCCACTGGTATGTGACTTAAAAGAAGCGGTTTACTTCTTTTTAAATTTCCATTCATTACTTCCGAAAAAGTACCATCGCCACCAAGAGATATAACCAAGTCAACATCCGGAATATTCGCTACTATTTCTTCTGCATGCAAAGGATACTTCGTTAAATGTATTTCGCTTTCATATCCATGTTCTTTTAAAATATCTTTTATTTCGTTAACAATATATTTTCCTTTTCCACTATTAGGATTTATTACTACAACGCATTTTTTCATCTATTACTCCCTAAAAATTATTTTCAACATTATTTGGTACTTTATCATTTACAATAGCATTTATAATCTTTTCTTTTTTCTCATTACTTACTTTTCTTCCTGTTAGTTCACTTAATTCATCTATTACTTCCAAAAGAGTATTCCTGTTTTTCATATTACCATTTTGTAATTTATTCGCTAGTTCCAATATCGTTGATTTATTAACATTTGTTTTGTTTTCCACTCTTTTAAATAAGTTATCATTCATTAAAGCCTCCTAATAGTACTATATGCATGAATATTTTAGAAGTGCCAATTGTCCCAACTATTATCCTCTTCTTCCTCTGTTTCAGTTAATGTATCATTATTTTTTAATACATCATGCATGACTTTTTTTTCTAACCTTCTGGCTTTTTTTCTATTTTCTTTATTTACATTATCATCACAATTTTTTCTTATACTTTCATAATCACTAAGTGGTTCAACACTATTTTTATTAAAATTATTTTTAATTATCATTCCTTATCACCTCTATTTTTAAATATTAATTCAATGGGCGTACCATAAAAATCAAAAGATTCTCTAAGTTTATTTTCTAAATAGCGATAGTAAGAAAAATGAACAAGATTCTTACTATTAACATGAAAAACAAATTTAGGTGGCTTAATACTTTCTTGATTAACAAAATATATTTTTAATCTTTTCCCTTTATACGATGGTGGAAGATTAAGCATATAAGCATCTCTTATAACATCATTTAGTACACTCGTTTTTACTTCTTTTTTGATGCTATCTTTAATCTTAATTATTTCTTCCATAATTAAATTAATTCTTTTTTTCTCTTTAGCAGAAACAAAAACAATAGGAACATATGATAGAAATTGAAATTCACTACGAATTAATTTTTCATATTCTTTCATATTTAATTCATTAGGAATATCCCATTTATTAACCACTATCAATATTCCTTTCCCTGCATCAATAGCCATTCCAATAATGTGTTTATCATGTGATGTTATTCCTGCCGTTGAATCGATAACTAATAGACATATATCACTTCGATCAATCGCTTTCATACTCCGAAGAAGACTATACTTTTCAATATTTTCATATATTTTCCCTTGTTTTCTAATTCCTGCGGTATCAATGACAACATATTCTTCACCTTTATATTTAAATATGGAATCTGTAGAATCCCTTGTTGTTCCTGATATATCAGAGACAATCGCTCTTTCTTCATTTAGAAGAGCATTAACTAAACTACTTTTTCCTACATTTGGTCTTCCTATTATTGAAAATTTTATTCTCTCATCATTATCAGTATCTTCTACTTCATTAAAATCTCTTGTTATAGCATCTAATAGTTCAATAACACCACGATTATGTTCCCCACTTATTTCTATATATTCATTAAATCCTAATTCATAAAAATCATATTTATTTTCTAAACTCTTTTTATTATCCGTTTTATTAATGGCAACAATAACCCTTTTGCCAGAACGCATTAACATATCGCGAACTTTATAATCATTTTCATTTAGTCCTTCTATACCATCAACAATAAAGACTATAACATCACTTTCATCAATCGCAATCTCTACTTGAACTCTTATTTCGTCATTAAAGATTTCTTTTGATACATCAATACCACCAGTATCAATCAGGTTAAATTTATAATTACCATATGTTACTTCACTATATATACGATCACGGGTTACACCAGGAGTATCTTCAATAATGGATATTTTTTTACCAACAATTTTGTTAAAAAGTGTACTTTTTCCTACATTTGGTCTTCCAACAAGTGCAACTGTTTTCTTCTGCATATATAACCACATCCAATCATCATTATTGTATCATATTTCTATTAATTTTTGACAAAAAAAAATTCATATTGAATTTTTTTTACTTAGTTTTTAATTTCTTTTGTTCAAGATATTCATCTAGGTTATCTTTGTAATAATCTTTCAATAAATCAACAAGATGTAAATATTCCGCTAAAGCTTCATCATTTTTACCTTGTTTAATCAAATCAAGAACATTAATAAGTGTTGTACTACAAATCTTTTTGCATATTTCTACACAATTTTCATCATGCATTAGAAAATCTGCAAGAGCAGGGCCAACAAGGTCGTATTCTCTTAATACATCAGCATATTTTTCGTCTTTTTCTAAAACATTTACTCTGAAATTTTCAAGAATACTAATGCAATCAAACCCAACGTCACTTAATCCCATTCTCTTTAAAATAGCAGAAACAATATGCCAACGATGATTTAAATCATAGTAATCTTTATGAGAATCATATTCATAGTAACGACATTTACTATCGGTTAAGTTATAATATTGACGTCTATATGTACAATAACAATGATCTTTATGTCCAACATAATCATTTGTATTCATGTAAATACATGAACCACAACATCCATCATAAGTATAATAAGCCATAAAATCCTCCATTCACGCGTTATTATAACACATTATTCAAAAAATGCAACTATTTATTTGGTAAAAACCTCTTTATCTTTATCAATAACTTACTTAAAATATCCTTACCAAAAATATTGTCAATTATTTTCATTTTCCACATATAGAAAGTGTAAACAGAGATGCCAACTAAAGTGTAAATAATGACAAGTGGAATGTTTGTCAATCTGTTCATTGAATACATTGGCAAAATCAATCCCACAGATGCAATCGCAACTGACATTAAAGCTGTTCCAAATATTATATGAGGAAGCTTGCTTTCAAAATCATGGAAATCAACTTTAAACTTCTTTCTTAAACGAATAATACATATTAAAAAAGGAACAAAATAGCCAATAATTGTAGCAGTTATATTTCCATAATGCGGAGTAATGCCTAACTTATCAAATAAATGAATAAGTGGTATATTTAATAATACTTTTAGTAAAAAACCCGTAATAAGACTTATCGCGACAAATTTATAATCTTTAAGTATCTGTACCATCGAGATAGTTGTCGAAAACAAACTCAAAAATAAAGCTGCAAATATAGAATAACTAAAAGTAATAAATCCTAAATCACTATAACCATAAAAAATCATCCATACTGCTTTTGATAAAAGACTTAAGCCAATTGTCATCGGTAAAATAAAGAATAATAATATCTCAAAGGTTCTATTAATCTTCTTATTAATCTCTTTTTGATCATTAATAACAAAACTTTCACTTAAATTAGGAACCAAGCTAACAACAATTCCTACCCCTATTGATGTAACAATCATATTTAATTTAGAGCCCCATGTTGATATAACACTCATTATTCCTTCAGCATCAGAAATAGCATAGCCAATGTCATTTACCAAGGTTCTTACTACCGTCATCATATCAACAGAATTATAGATACTTTTAAAAACATCAATGAAAACAAGTGGTAAAGAATAAAGAATAATTAACTTAAATATCTCTTTATCACTTACGGTACTTTCTTTATTACTTTTCTTTAAAAATAGGGAACGATTACGATAATATTTTCGAATAATATAGGAATAGGAAGAAAAAGCTCCAATAGTAGCACCAAATACAGCGATACCTACTGATGTTGTCAAAGAAAAATTAAAGACTCTCATCGCTAGAAAACTTCCGATAATAATAAATGATACTCTAACAATCTGTTCAATAACTTGACTAACAGAAGTTGGCTTTATATATTTATGTCCTTGGAAATAACCACGATATACACTTAGTATTGGTACAATAATAATCGCACTTGAAATAACTCTAATTACAAAGGTTATTTCTTCAATACTATTTCCCCCTTCAATATCACCAATAATTAAATAAGCGATAGTAGGAGCAAAAAAGAATAAAACAATAAAACTAATAATACTTAAAGCAATAGCTATTTTTTTCCCTATTTTAAAGGCTTTTTCTTTATCAGCATACAAACCTAGGGCATTATATTCACTAATTATTTTACTAATTGCCATAGGTATCCCTGCAATACTAATGTTTAAGAAGATATTATAAATATTGTAAGCATATCCATATAATGCTCCACCCTTTTCACCAATAATGGAATAAAAAGGTATAACATATAAAATGCCAATAATTTTTGTTATAACAATTCCAATAGTAGCGATAAAAGCCCCTTGCATAAAACTATTCTTTTTCATATTACCTTACCTAAATATTATTATATCATCAATTTTCTAAGTTACCAATACGATTAAATACTTTTTTTATGATTTTTTTTATAATTAATTTTAATGACTCTTTATTATATACTTTTTCATCATTATTATTAAAATCAACATCTCTTGTTCTTACTGTTTGATAATCAAAATAATACAAGAGATTATGAGCAATCCATTCTGCTTTCATTGATTTAAAGGAACGATTCCAAGAACTTGGATGAAGTTTATTATATTCAAGTAATATATTAATAATCTCATTTTGGATAATATTATCCGTTATTTTATAAGACGAAAGTATTTTATAATCAGCATCCTCATTTAAATGATCATCGATAATTAAAATGTCATTAACGTTTTTTTCTTCCAAGTTATTTATATAATTAGCATTTCCTACATAAACAACACCATCCGTATAGGTAGCAAAAACAGTTTCATTATTAATTATTTTATAGCATAATTCTCTTCTATGATCGAATCTTAATATCAATAATATCGAAGTCATAAAAAGAAAAAATATGAAAATTTTAATTACTTTCCACATTTTTTCACCCCTTTTTCTATCATTTTATCTATTGTTCTTCTATTAATACATTACCTGTCATCTCTTTAGGAATAGGTAATTCTAATAATTTTAACATCGTAGGCGCAACATCAGCAAGCTTACCATTTTTGGCAATTAATCCTTTCTTAGTTATTATAAACATTACGGGATTAGTTGTGTGACTAGTTACTGGTCGATGATTTTCATCCCACATTACATCACAGTTACCATGATCAGCAATAATGATTAAAACACCCTTTAATTCCATGACCTTATGATATATCTTATCTAAGCAAACATCCATATGTTCAACAGCTTTAACTGCAGCATCATAATTACCTGTATGACCAACCATATCACCATTAGCCAAATTTATTATTGTTACATCATAGTTACCTACTTCTTTTAAGAAGGCATCAGTAACCTCGTAAACACTCATTTCGGGTTTTAAATCATATGTCGCTACCTTAGGTGAAGGTATTAATATTTTTTTCATGTCGTCATATTCAACTTCACGTCCACCATCAAAAAAGAAAGTAACATGGGGATATTTCTCAGTTTCTGCAATACGAAATTGACTTAAATGATTTTCATGTAAATAATCAACTAAAATATTCTTTAAATCTAAATCATTAAAGGCATGAGGACACGTAACTGTCTCGGTAACCGGAAACATCGTTAAAACTTTTAAATTGTTAAAATGTTTTACTTTAATACCTTTTTCTTCAGCTATTTTTTCATAAGCACTTGGATTAGATAATAATGTAAACATCTCTCTTAAACGATCTTTACGAAAATTGAAAGTGATTATACCATCATTATCACTTAATGGACAACTATCAATTAATCCTGGAATAACAAATTCATCATATTTATTATTCTCATAATTTTTATTAACTAAATCTTTATAATTATCATATTTTAAAGCCTCACCATATACAATAGCATCATAGGAAAGTTTTATACGATCAAAATTATTATCACGATCCATACCATAATATCGTCCAGAAATTGTTGATATTTTTCCAATACCTAATTCTTTCATTTTATTATCTAACATATCCAAATATTTAAGTGCACTTTTTTCATAGGTATCTCTTCCATCAAGGCAAACATCAAAATAGACATTATGAAGATTATTTTCTTTACACATTTCTAGTAATGCAAAAGCATGATTTATATTTGAATGAACCCCTCCATCTGATAATAAACCAAAAATATGTAAATTGGCATTATTCTTTTTTACATGATTAATAACCTCTAATATTTTAGAGTTAGCAAAAAAGGATTTATCTAATATCGAATTAGTTATCGCTTCTAAAGGTTGTAAAGCAATTCTTCCTGAACCTAAATTCATATGTCCTACTTCACTAGTTCCCATTTGTCCTTCAGGTAATCCAACTGCTTTTCCACTCGCTTCCAATATAGAATGTGGATACTCTTTCATTAACATATCATATGTAGGCTTATTAGCATTTTTAAAAGCATTCCCATCACTTTCTTCTCTTACTCCACATCCATCTAATATACATAAAACTACTGGTTTCATATTATCACTCCTATCTCTTTCTATTATACACTTTTTATATATAAAAAACACTTTTTTTCATGAGAATTAATAATTCCTATCGCTTGTAAATAGGAATATATGATTTTGGTTCCAACAAATTTCATCCCTCGTTTCATTAAATCACTTGATATTCTATCTGATAAATTATTAGACACCATATCCGTTTCATAAAGAATCTTATTATTCGTAAATTCTAATAAATAGTTTTTAAAAGAACCATATTCTTTTTCGATATCTTTAAAGATCTTTGCATTATTAATCACTGCTTTTATTTTTAATCTATTACGAACTATATCTTTATTATTTATTAAATCATTTATTTTCTTTTCATCATAATTAATTATTTTATCAATATCAAAGTTATCAAAAGCTACTCTAAAAGCATCTCTTTTATTTAAAATACATTCCCACGATAAGCCAGCTTGGAATGATTCTAATATCAACATTTCTAATAAATACCTTTCATCTAAATTTAGTATCCCCCATTCCTTATCGTGATACTCTAAATATTTTCTATTATCTACATTACACCAACTACAACGCATAGACATCACATGTAAATTATAACGTAAAATGCTTTATAATACAATTGATAATGATTGATAAATATTCATTTTTTTGGTATTATTTTAATAAGGAGATTGTATGATAACAGATAATTATGAAGAAGAACCATTTATTGAAAAGCCAAAACATGGATGGTTAAAATTACTTCTTTTATTAATAATAATAGGTGGATTAGCATATGGAGGTTATTACTACTATGTAAATTATTATAATAATCCAGTTCAAAAAGTTAATACTGTCATAACAAATTTAAAAGATAAAATAAATGAAAAATTGAAATCTACTTCATCTATTGGTAACAAAGCTTATAAAGTAAATGGACTTGTTAAAGTTAATATTAATTCTATTAAAGATAATAAAAGTTCTGAATTATTTAATAAAATCTTTAATAATTTAGCGGTTCAAATAATTGGAGAAGTAGATACAAGAAATAATATAAATAATCTTGATATATCATCTAAATTAAATAATGAAAAACTGATTAATGGAAAAATATATATCGAAAATAATAACATATACGTTCGTTCAGATGAATTATATGAAAGGTTTATTTTATTAGATGATATCGATAATATCATTTCACTACAAGGTACAGAAATAAAAGATATATCAATATTATATAATTCGGTTATTTCTTCCTTTATAAAGAATTTAGATACCAATAATGCTGTAAAAACCAATCAAATAGTTAAATACAATAACAATAATATTGAAGCGAATGAATATAAAATATCTTTAACTAGCAAAGCAGTAATTCAATTAGCAAGAAATATCTATAATGATTTAAAGAATGATAGCGAATTTATGAATACGCTAAAGAAAATTGACAATGACGCACAAGAAAGGCTAGAAAAAGAATTATTTTTTGATGATAATATAAGCGATCAAAGTGATTCATCTGTAATATACGAAATTAACTTTTACACTACTAAAGATATAACAAATGAAAAACTGATTAAAATTAGTCAATCTTATCGCGTTGGTAATATAAACCTAAAACTAGATATTGACTTTATTGATGAAGATACTTATCTAATTACTATAGACTTAAATAATCAAATTACAACTATTAAATTAACTATCAATAGTAACATATTTAGTATAGATTTTAATTCTGAAACCGATAAGGTAAATATCAATATTAATGCTAATTTTAATTATGAAGAAATATCAACTGTATTAAAAGAAGATGTATCAAATAGTATTAAATCTAGTGAGATTGATGATTTATCTGAAGAAGAAAAAGAAAGAGTTGACAATAATATTAAAGAGAATAAAACGTTAGTTGATTTTTTACATAATGTACGTGATTATTTAATAGGTGATTATAACTATGATGCAGTAATAACTAATTAATTATAAAAAGTAGATAAACATGATGTTCATCTACTTTTTTATTTAATCTCTGTTCCTCCCCATTCTACAGCAACGAAGCCATATCTATCTGGAGTATTTAATTTCTGTTCTTTTACTTCTTTATAACTATCTAAGGCTTTATACTGCATTAAAACTCTTATTACGGTATCTGGTTCTACTGAAAAAGATAATGGCATATTTTTATTAATCTCTTCAATCGTTGCAAATCTTATATAATTATATTCATTATTCTGTAATTTTGGCAACCAATAGATAATAAACTCTTCTGCTTCAATTTCATTAAGACCAAGTATATCAAGTTTTTCCTCTAAAAATTCTATTGTCTCACTACCTTTTACAACAAAGCCTTCTTGATAATTTATAGGTTCTGTTTGTATTCCTTCCCAATATAGCGAATATAATTTTCTTCCAGTATTCATATCAATTAAAGTTCCATCAGGATTAGCGATAACATTCCATCCTTTTTGATATTCTGGATAAGAACAAGTAATGTTCTCTGGCTTTCCTAATTTTATAGATAACTCTATCTCTTTTTCTGGATATAAATATATAATAGGTTTTTCATCGACTTCTGGATCTATTCTTCTATCTCTTCCTGCTATGTATATAATAATTCCTACAATAATTAATAAAACAAGTACACTAGCTATAATAACAATTATTTTTTTCTTCTTCGCTTTATTTTTCTTACCAACATTATTATTCATTTTAATACCAAATTAATAATTTTCTTTTTTGATTTCAAAGAATGATTGTGGATGATTACATACTGGACAAACTAAAGGAGCCTTTTTACCAATAACAATATGTCCACAATTACGACATTGCCATATTACATCTCCATCACGAGAGAAGACAACTTCATCATTAATATTTTGAAGCAATTTACGATATCTTTCTTCATGCGATTTTTCTATTTTAGCAACCATACGAAATTTATTAGCAAGTGCTTTAAATCCTTCTTCATCAGCTACTTTAGCAAATTCTTCATACATATCAGTCCATTCGTAATTCTCACCTTCTGCTGCCATTAATAGATTTTCTTTTGTACTAGGTATTTCTCCACCATGTAGTTCCTTAAACCACATCTTAGCATGTTCTTTCTCTTGATTAGCAGTTTCCTCAAATATTTCTGCTATTTGTTCATAACCATCTTTTCTTGCTTTACTAGCAAAATAAGTGTATTTGTTTCTTGCCCCACTTTCTCCAGCAAAAGCTGCCATTAAATTTTGTTCGGTTTTACTTCCTTTTAATTCCATTTTAAACACTCTCCTTTTTTAGTTTATAAAACACAAGAATATTATAACAAATGATAAAATAATATTCTACTTTTATTGACAATTTTTTAGTATAATTGATATGAAGGAGTTTTTATGAAAAATGTTAATGTTGTTTTAGGACTATTTTATGGTGATGAAGGAAAAGGAAAAGTAATAGATTATTTATCAAGTAATGCTAGATATGCTGTTAGATTTTCTGGTGGAAATAACGCTGGTCATCAAGTAGAAGTTGATGGTAAAAAATTCGCTTTTCATCTTTTACCAAGTGGAATATTATATAAAAATATTAAAGCTGTTTTAGGAAATGGTGTTGTTATAGATCCTAAAGTACTATTAGAAGAAATTGATAACTTAAAAGCCAATGGATATAAAGTTGATAATTTATACATTAGTGAAAAAGCTCATGTAATTATGCCGTATCATATTATCCTTGATGGTGTACTTGAAGATATTCGAGGAAAAAACAAAATAGGTACCACAAAACGAGGCATTGGACCTGCTTATTGTGATAAATTTGAACGCTCTGGTATTCGTATGGAAGACTTTATTTCCAAGAATTTCAAAGATTTATTAGAGATAAATATTAGAAATAAAAATGTTATTTTAAAAGCATATGGATATGATGAACTAGATTTCAAAAGTATCTATGATGAATATAAAGAATATGCAAAAGCATTAAAAAAATATGTATGCGATACAACAACTATGTTACATAAAGCGATAAAAAACAATGAAAATATATTATGTGAAGGTGCTCAAGCTACACTTTTGGATATTGATTTTGGTAGTTATCCATATGTTACAAGTAGTAATCCAACAATCGGTGGTGTATCAACTGGTACCGGTATTGGATCACGTTACATCAATGAAGTAATAGGTGTTATTAAAGCATACTCTTCCCGTGTTGGTGAAGGACCTTATGTAACAGAACAAAAAAATGAAGTTGGGGATATGATTCGTGAACTTGGTCATGAATATGGTACAACTACTAAACGTCCTCGTCGATGTGGATGGCTAGATATTGTCGCTCTTAATTATGCTATTATGCTTAATGGAGTTACTTCTATCGCTATGAACCATTTGGATACTGTAGGGAAACTAGACACTATTAAACTATGTGTTGCTTATAAATATAAAGGAAAAGAAACAACCGATTTTAGAACAAATATCGATTTTCTTAAAAATAGTGAAGCAATATATGAAGAATTTTCAGGTAATTTTGGCGATATTTCAAAATGTAAGTCATTTGATGAATTACCAGAAAATGCTAAAAATTATGTAAGAAGAATAGAAGAATTAACAAATACCAAAGTTGGCTTTATTGGTACTGGTGCAGGTAGAGAGAATATAATTGTGAGGTAATAATGAATGAACTATTAAATATTTCCCCTATTGATGGAAGATATCATGAAATAACTAAAGATTTAAATCACTATTTATCTGAATATGCCCTAATTAAATATCGCGTTATCGTTGAAATAAAGTGGTTATTATTTCTTTTAAACAAAAATATAATTGATGAAAAAATAACTAAAAATGAAGAATTTGATATTAATGGAATAATAGATAATTTTAGTATTAATGATGCCTTAAATGTAAAAGAAATTGAAAAAACCACTAAACATGATGTTAAAGCCGTTGAATATTTTCTAAGAAACAAATTTAATGATATCAATCTTGCAAGATTAAATCCCTTTATTCATATTACATTGACAAGTGAAGATATTAATAATGTTAGTTACAATCTAATGCTTAATAATTCCTTAAATAATATTTATTATCCAAAGCTAGAAGAATTAATAAACAAAATAGATAATTTAAGTGATGAGTATAAAGCAATTCCCATGCTTTCGCATACTCATGGTCAACCTGCTACCCCTACTACTGTTGGTAAAGAGTTTAAAGTATTTTCATATCGTATAAAAAGTATTTATAATTATTTAAAACAAATAAAATTACGTAGTAAATTTAGTGGTGCAGTAGGATCATATAATTGTCATATTGTTGCTTATCCCAATGTTGATTGGATAAACTTAACCAAAGAATTCATTGAAAATTTTAATCTTGAATATAATCCATTAACAACGCAAATTGAATCGCATGATATATTATGTTTATTATTAAGTCATATAAAAATAGTAAATAATATTATTAAAGATTTAAACAGTGATATGTGGCTTTATATTAGTAGAAATTATTTTACCGAAAAAATAAAAAAAGACGAAGTTGGCTCTAGTGTTATGCCTCATAAAGTAAATCCCATTAACCATGAAAACTCTATGGCTAATATTGAAATAGGAAACTCCCTTATTGATGCCTTAGTTAATAATCTTTCAATATCACGTATGCAAAGAGATTTAACTGATTCTAGTAAACTAAGAAATCTAGGTGTCATCCTTTCTCATTCACTAATTAGTATAAATCAAACGTTAACAGGCTTAAATAAATTAACAGTTAATAAAGATTTATTAGATGATGAATTAAATGATAATTATATTGTCCTTAGTGAAGCGATTCAAACAGTTTTAAGAAAAAATAAAGTTGATAATGCCTATGAATTATTAAAGGATTTATCAAGAGGAAAAACAGTAACAAAGGAGACTCTTCAAAACTTTATTAATGATTTACCAATTAATAATAGAGACAAAGATAAATTATTAAATCTTACTCCTCAAGAATATATCGGATTATCAACAATAATTGTGGAAAAAAATTAAGTAGAGAATTCTACTTTTTTTATAAATATCTTATTTTGTTGACATTTCCTATTATTTTATTAAACTATGCTATAATTTCTGAGAGGTAATTAATTATGAACCAAATTGAATTCGGCAAATTTATATATAAATTACGTATCGAAGCTAATTTAACGCAAGATGAATTAGCAGAAAAAGTTGGTGTAGCAAGTGGTAAAACAGTCTCTAAATGGGAGAATGGTTATTCACTACCAGATATTATTACATTAAAAAAATTATCAATTGCCTTAAATGTAACGCTCTATGAATTAACAGAATGTAAAAGATTAAAAAAGAAAAGACTTATCGATGCAACAAAAGATTTTGTTAAAAGTTCTAAAGATATATTTAAATTAAATATTATTTGTAAAGTTACCATAGTAATTACAGTTTTACTTGGTATCTTTTTTGGCTTATGTACTATTTTTACTATCAATAATTATGGAACTGTTGAAATATACACTCTTAAAAGTTTAGATAAAAATTTTTATATTAAAGGTAATATTACACTAACAAATAGTTATAATACTTTTACTTTACTTGATATTGATTACATTGGTGAAGATGAGAGTATTCTGAATACCGACGCATATAATATTGAATATAAGATA
>CACZNM010000012.1 GCA_902782535.1 uncultured Erysipelotrichaceae bacterium | reverse complement strand
GGTGCTTATATGGAAGAATATCAAGAAATAGAAAGAAGTATTATAAAAAAATTTCGTAAAGAAATATGGAGTAAGTTTGTAAAAGCCGTATCTGAATATGAATTAATAAAAGAAAATGATAAAATAATGGTTTGTATTTCGGGAGGAAAAGATTCCTTTTTACTCGCTAAATGTATTGAAGAATTAAAAAAACATGGTAAATTTCCTTTTGAAGTTAGATATGTTTGTATGAATCCTGGTTATAATGAAATAAATAAAGAATTAATATTAAAAAATGCCAAAAGACTAAATATCAACTTAGAAATGTTTGATTCAACTATTTTTGATACAGTTGCATCATTAACAGAAGGTAATCCATGCTATCTTTGTGCAAGAATGCGAAGGGGACACTTGTATGCTAAAGCTAAAGAACTTGGTTGTAATAAAATTGCTTTAGGTCATCATTTTGATGATGTTATAGAAACAACACTTCTTTCTATGTTTTATGGATCAGAAGTGAAAACTATGATGCCCAAACTTCCTAGTGATAATTTCCCTGGTATTGAATTAATCCGTCCAATGTATTTAATCGAAGAAAAAGCAGTAAAAGCATGGCGTGATAGTAATAATCTTACATTCATTAATTGTGCATGTAGATTTACGGAAAGTTGTTCTATTAATGATGATGGTACAAGTAAAAGATTAGAAATGAAAAAACTAATTGATAATTTAAGAAAGATTAATCCTAATATTCCATATAATATTTTTAAAAGCTTGGATAACATTAACTTAAATTGCGTTTTAGGTACCAAAAAAGATGGAATTTATAAAAGTTTTTTAGAAGATTATATTAAAGAGTAAAATAACACTCTTTTTTCTTGTATAAAAGAAAATATTACTATATAATTACCATAGGGATTACAATTTAGATGTTTTATCATCTTGTTTTGGCTTATACTAAAAGAAGATGGGAAAATAGAAGAAATAGTAATTAATAATAGTTTATTTGAAAATATCAAAAGCATTGATGAAAATGGTAATGAGTATTGGTGTGCAAGAGAACTTATGATAGCTCTCGAATACAAAAAGTGGGACAAATTTTGTAATGTAATTAATGATGCAATAAAAGCATGTGAAAATAGTGAAAATATAATTGACAATCATTTTCTTCAAGTGGGGAAAATGATAAATCTTGCAAGAGGTGCCAAAAGGGAAATTAAGGATTATAAACTATCTCGTTATGCATGTTATCTTATTACCCAAAATGGTGATAGTAGGAAGAAAGCTATAGCTCTTGCTCAAACGTATTTCGTTATCCAAACCAGGAAAATGGAACTTACAGAAACTGAATATGAAAAGCTAGATGAAGATGAAAAAAGGTTATATAGAAGAATGCAAACAAAAGATGGCAATAGATTGTTATATAAAATTGCTAGAAAAAAGTGAGTAAAAAACTTTGATAAATTTACAAATGCCGGTTATAGAGGATTATATGGTGGAGAAGATGCTAATGACATTGCAAAAAGAAAAGGATTAAGATATCGAGAAGAAATTCTTGATAACATGGGAAGTACCGAGTTAGGAGCAAATATTTTTAGAATAACACAAACAGAATCATTACTTGAAAGTCAAAAAAAGATATCGGAAGACGAAGCATCTAGCACACATTACAAAGTTGGAAACGCTATTCGTAAAACAATTAAAGAATTAGGAGGAACAATGCCAGAAGAATTAACAACGCCAAATAAAAGTCTAAAAGAACTTGAAAAAGAAAATAAATTAATTAAGAATAATTAAAATTCATAAAATTAAGAAGGGAATGATATATAATGATTAAAATGTTTAAACAAATGTCTAAAAAGGAAGTAATCTTCTTTACAAGTAGTATTTTATTTATGATATTACAAGTATGGTTAGAACTTAAAATACCAGGATATATGTCGGAAATAACGAAATTAGTTAAAACCGAAGGAGCGATAAATGAAATAATTCATATCGGAATTATCATGATATTATGTGCCTTAGGTGGATTCATTGTATCGGTTATTATAAGTTTCTTTTCATCATATGTTGGTACTTCTTTTGAAAAGAATCTTCGTTCAAGAATCTTTAGGAAAGTTCAAGGATTTGGCATGGAAGAAATTAATAAGTTTTCGACAAGTAGTTTAATTACTCGTGATACAAATGATGTTACACAAGTAAAAAACTTTATTGTCATGGGAACACAAATGCTTGCAAGGGCACCAATAATGGCATCGATGGCTATTTTTAAAATAATAGGAAAAGAATGGCAATTTTCATTAATAACTTTTGTTGGTGTTTTAACTATTGCAGTTATGATATCAATAATAATTATTTTTGTTATACCAAAATTTAAAAAAGTTCAAACTTTAACAGATAATTTGAATAGAGTAACAAGAGAAAATTTAACCGGTATTAAAGTTGTTCGAGCTTTTAATGCAGAAAAATTTCAACAATCAAAGTTTGATAGAGCTAATAATGAATTAACGAAGACTAATTTATTTGTCGGAAGAATGATGTCATTAATGGAACCAGTAATGACTTTAGTCATGTCTGGAGTTCCACTTGCCATTTATTGGATAGGAGCTAGTCTTATTAATTCAGCTAATATAGTTGATAAAATAACAATTTTTAGTGATATGGTAGTATTTTCTAGTTATGCTATTCAAGTAATTATGTCTTTTATGTTTTTGATAATGATTTTTATTATTTATCCAAGAGCTTCTGTATCAATGGGACGTATTAGTGAAATACTAGATACAAAAGAGATGATTAAGGATGGTGATATTGATAAAGAAAATGGTATCAAAGGCGAAATAGAATTTAAAAATGTATCTTTTAAATATCCTGATGCCGAAGATTGTGTTTTAGAAAACATTAATTTAAAAGTTAATAAAGGAGAAACAATCGCTTTTATTGGAAGTACAGGAAGTGGTAAATCAACATTAGTTAATCTTATCCCTCGTTTTTATGATGTAACAAAAGGAGAAATACTTATTGATGGGGTTAATATCAAGGATATGAAGTTAGAGTTTTTACATAATAAAATAGGCTATGTTTCGCAAAAAGCCGTATTATTTAAAGGAACAGTGAAATCGAATATTCAATTTGGTAAAAATGAACATGATGAATTAACAGACGATGAGGTATGGAATGCTATTAAAATATCACAAGCTGAAGAATTTGTAACAAAGATGGAAAAAAATATTAATTCCGATATTGCACAGAATGGTACAAATGTATCAGGAGGACAAAAACAAAGATTATCGATAGCAAGAGCTCTTGCTAGAAAACCAGAAATATTTATTTTTGATGATGCTTTTTCCGCTCTTGATTTTAAAACAGATTATAAACTTCGTAAACAATTAAGTGATAAGTATAAAGATGCTACGAAATTAATTGTGGCAAGTCGTGTAGGAACGATTCTTGAAGCAGATAAGATAGTTGTTTTGGATAATGGTAAATGTGTAGGAATAGGTACGCATAAAGATTTACTTAAAAATTGTGAAGTATATAAAGAAATTGTCTTATCACAATTATCAAAGGAGGAGTTGGATTATGAAAAATAAGAATAAACCTCATGATGTTGCGAAAGATTTTAAAGGAACAATTAAAAAATTAATAAGATATAATAAATCATTAGTTGTTTTAGTTGTAATTTCACTTGTTTTATCTTTTGTTGCAAGTATTCTATCAATCATTGGTCCTGATAAGTTAAAGGATATGACTAATATTATTAGTACTAGTTTTACAACCGAAATTGATTTAGAAAAAATAAAAAATATTGGTATTATTTTAATTATTATGTATGTCGCAAGTAGTGTCCTTGCTTATATAGATGGACTATTAATGACACTTGTTACTTGTAAATTTCAAAAATCAATGCGTAATGATATATCAATAAAGATTAATAAGTTACCACTTTCATTTTTTGACAAAACAACCGTAGGAGATATTTTATCCCGTGTAACGAACGATGTTGATACAATAGGCTTTACAATGACCGAAAGTTTAAGTAGTATTGTATCATCATCAACACTCTTAATTGGTTCTTTGTTTATGATGATTTATACGAATTGGATATTAGCCTTAACCGCCGTTTTATCAACCATTATAGGTTTAGTATTTGTCGTAATTATTATTATGAAAAGTCAAAAGTATTTTATCGAGGTACAAAATTCTTTAGGTGAAATAAATGGTCATATTGAAGAAGTTTTTTCTGCTCATAATATTGTTAAAGTTTATAATGCTGAAGAAGAAACAAATAATACTTTTGATACCATAAATGAAAGATTATTTGTAAGTGGAAGAAAAAGTCAGTTTTTATCTAGTTTAATGCATCCCTTAATGGGGTTTACGGGTAATTTTGGTTATGTAGCAGTATGTGTTGTAGGATCTATTTTAGTCCTTAATAAATCTATTGATTTTGGTGTTATTGTAGCTTTTATGATGTATATTAAATTCTTTACAAGACCGTTAATGCAAATCGCTCAATTATTTGGAGGAATTCAAAGTGCAGTAGCAGCAGGAGAACGTGTATTTAATTTCTTAGAAGCAGATGATATGGAAAATGAAAAAAATATTAAAGAAAAATTGTTACCATCTAATTCTTGTGGTAATTTAGAATTTAAGAATGTTAAATTTGGTTATACTAAAGATAAGACAATTATTAAAGATTTCTCAGCGCAAGTTAAAAAAGGAAGTAAAATTGCTATTGTTGGTCCAACTGGAGCAGGGAAAACAACTATTGTTAATTTATTAATGAAATTTTATAATATCGATAGTGGTGATATTATAATAGACAATCATTCAATAAAAGAATTAACAAGAGAAAATGTCCATGATTTATTTACTATGGTTTTACAAGATACATGGATATTTGAAGGAACTATTAAAGAGAACATTCGTTATAATAATCGTAATATTACTGATGAAGAAATTATTAATGCTTGTAAAAAAGTTGGATTACATCATTTAATTAAAACATTACCTAATGGTTATGATACGGTTCTTAATGATAGTGATAACTTATCTAGTGGAGAGAAACAATTATTAACAATAGCACGTGCAATGCTTGATAATAGACCATATTTAATTTTGGATGAAGCAACAAGTAATGTTGATACAAGAACAGAAGAATTAGTAAGTAAGGCAATGGATAAGTTATCAAAAGATAAAACATCCTTTATTATTGCCCATAGATTATCAACTATTCGTAATGCTGATATGATTTTAGTTATGAATAATGGTGATATCATTGAACAAGGTACACATGATGAATTATTAAAGAAAAATGGTTTTTATGCTGATCTTTATAATTCGCAATTTCAAAATATCGGAGAATAAAAAACTGATGAGATTATTTTTCATCAGTTTTATTTATATCTACGTTGCTATATAAATCATATAAGTTTTTATTTTTTATAAAGTGATAGTTATCTATAACATAATTAACTATTTTATCACTTAGCTGTGTTTTATCTTCTCTATAATTATCGATAATTAATAAGCATTTCTTATCTTTACATGATTCCTTTATTTCATTAATCCATTTATTTTCGCCATTATACCCCATATTTCCTCTATTATTTAAATCATATTTATTAATAGGTTCATTAACTTCTAATTTATATAAGTAAGCATCTCTATAAAGATGGTAAATATCATAATCTACGTAATTCGTATCAATTTCTTTTTTTAAATTATATACAAAATCATCCATGTCAAATGCTATATGCATGTTATTTAGAAATGAGTTCTTATTATAATAAGTATTTGTATCTAAAAGTGGAATATCAGCGATAAATCCTGTAAAAAGGAAAAAAGTTGTAGTTATTAGTGTTATTTCTTTTACTAGTTTGTTTGTACTTTCATTTTCAAGTAAATACGATAGAATTGGAAAAACTGATATTGAAATATGTTGGAAATCAAGTAGAGGAAAAGCCATAATCTGAAATAAAAGAATATATAATATTTTATGATTTTTCATTTTTTCTTTAATCAATGTCCATATTATTATAATGCATAGAATTATATATAGTATTAATGCTGGATAATGAATTCCTGATGAAAAATTATCATTGGTAAAGTCAAACATTCCAAATAAACAATAGTCCCCAAAGTTATATAATGAATTTGTAAAAAATAAATATGTTAAAAAGATAATACATAGTGGAAAAAAACCAAGAAGATATTTCTTTTTGCTTTTAGAAAGAACAAAAGATGCAATAAATATTAGTCCACCGGTAGTTTGTTTAGTTAATAGCATTAAAGCTATAATAAAGCCAACTAAATATTCATTACTTTTGTCATTATCCATAACACTTAATAAAATCATGAAAAGTGCTAGTGATAATATGTTATAGCAATTATATATCATGTACAATAAGAGTGGGAAAAATAGTAAGCCTTTTTTACCGTGTTTATTTATTAATATCAATTCTATAATAGAAGCTATTAAACTATTTAATACTATCATTGTAAAAAAGGAGTTACCAAATAGTAATATCAAAGATGCTAATGTATATGAATATAATGGTGTTATTATCATGTTAAAATCACGATAGGGTATCATACCATTTCTAATGTTATAGGCGAAACCATAGTTCCACAGTTCATCATTTGATATTGGATTAAGAAAATAATAACATATGAAAAAAGCAACAAATAATATAGCAAATAAAATAATCTTTTTATATTTACTTTTCATTTTCTAATAGTACCTTTCTCTCATATAAAGTAAAGTAGTCATCTTGATATATATTTTTATATTTTTCATCTTTTTTTATGATATGATTCAAGGCTTCTTTATTGTATAATAAAGCATACTGTATATCATATTTATCGAAAATATCTTCGTATTCGTATTTGTCTTTTATGTTAACGAACTCTTCAAAAATATCACTATTGCCAAACTCTTTAAGGTATAAATCGCATCTAGAATCAATAAATACTTTGATATCATTAAGCATTAAATAACTTCCAAAATCGTAGTTATTAAATAATCTTATATCTTTGTATGGAAGATTTTCTTTTATATATTTTACTGCATTAACAGGATAAATACTTTCGTTAATATAATCGATACTCATGTTATTATATATGGAAAGAGAACAACATAATAGAGAAATAACTAATATAATAGGAGTATATATTTTATTACTAAACATTTTTTTATTTAATATATTAAAGGTTTTATCATTAGGATTAATTTCTCGTTTTAGAATAACTGCTAAATAAATCAAACCAATACTGTAGATAAATATCGTATGCCTAAAACTTCTAAAACTCATTAGAAGTAAACCAGATATCATAAAAAATTCATGCAATTTAACTTTTCTTTTAACAAAAAACAATAGAAACAATACAATAATAATTATTGGTGCATAAATAATCATGAGTGGAGTATGTTCGGCAATATGAGATTGACTTATACCTTGCATGGTTTTAAAGATATAAGTATAACATATTCTACTTGGTGTTAATAAACCCATTAATAAAGTAAATACAAAAGATAATAAAAGAAGTTTAATGTTTTTAATTTGTTCAATTGATATTCGATAATCAAATATATATTTTTTCTTTTTTTTCTTCTTAATAAATGAATATACCAAGTGAGAAACTAAAAATGGAAGATAAAAAACAAAAAACATTAACCAAGCTGTTCCATGAATATTAGCGATTAATAATGAATCTAGCATGAGATATAGAATGTATTTTTTATTACCAGTTTCAATTAATTTATTGATATAATATACTTCCCAAAGAAATAAAAGAATAGAAATTGCTTGGGATCTTAAAACAATAAATGATTTTAGAGTCATGATACTGATAAAAGAAATAAAAAAAGCTAAAAAACTGTCTTTTGTTCTTTTTATGCAAATATAGTAAATGCTTAAAATTATTGAAATATAAACCATAATGTTACTTATGTACAAACCATCAAAACCCCAATTATTATATATAAAATATGTAAATAAGGAATAAAGCCAATGAGGGTAAGTATATACTAAATTTGGTATCCATGAGAAATGGTCTAATAGATCAATACCATTCTTCGAAATATATTGTCCAAGTTTAATTAAATAAAAAGTATCATTTTGAAATTCTTTAGTTGCACACGCAATGCATATAATAATTAATACTATTATGGCAATAATCTTGTTTTTTTTCATAAATATTCTCCATAAAAAATTATATCATTACAGTGATATGAATAAAAGTAAATGGTGTTAAATTTAACGTAAAAACTTATAAAAATTTATTATTTAAAAAAATTATAGGATGTAAATTATGTAAAAAATTAATTAAATTATTGTAAAAAAAAAGAATATATGCTACAATTTTATTGAAAATAGGAAAGGAGAATTATAATGAAAGAAGCAAGTGGAGAATTAAATATGACATTGGTTACAATTGTTGCTGTTGCAGCCATTGGAGGGTTAATTTACTTTTTCTTACCAACTATAAAGAATGTTATTAATAATATTTGGACAAATAGTGCTAATAATATTAGTACAGCTCAACAAAATCCATAAAAAACGATATGCTTAATGAATAAAGGAGGTAGTATATGCGTGAGGCGATAGGTGGATCGCTACTATACTTTATAGTAATCCCACTAATATTTATTTTTGTGGTTTTTATTGCGTTTATTATGAATTATGCCTCTGCATATCGTGCAAGTAATTATGTCGTATCACAAATAGAGACGTGTGATGCTAATTTATCATCATCCGGAAGCTGTGGTCACAATGATTTAAATTCAATAAAAGAATACATTAGGGCAACATATCATTATAGTAATACGGATAAAATAAATTTTTGTTATATACAAAATAATAAGGGTACAATTTATAGAGTTAGCCTAGGGGTTTATTTTGATTTACCTTTAATAGGGACAATAGGAGTATATAACGTTGTATCAGAATCAAAGACAATTTATAATGTTTTTGAAAATGTGGATGGTGTTTTTGGTAATGGTATACAGCCATGTAATTAAGAAGGGGTGTAATAATGAATGTAATAGTTGCAAACAAACAGAAGAGTATTATTGATAATGCAAATATCGATGCAATAAAGGACTTTAATGGTCTTTTTAACGTAGATGATTTGATTAGTAAATTTAAGAATTATTTTTTTAGCAAATTAATTCTTGATGCAACAAGTATTGTCAATTTTACTACAAAAAGTGTATTAGAAAAACTTTCTAGTGCTATTGGGGCAGAGCGGCTTGTAATATTATTGCCAGAAAAACCTCTTCCACCAAAGAGATTTGTTGATATGTTATTGGAATTAAAAATATATAATTTTAGTAATAAAATAGAAGATATAGTTACTTACATTGATAATCCTAATACATATGAAGAAATTGTAAAGAAAATGCAATATGATGATTTCTATGTAGATAATAGCATTAAGGAAACAGATGATTATCATGAGGAACCAGAAGAAGTTAAACAAGTTGTAGAAGATAATAATCAAGAAACAAATATTTATGAAGAAGAGGTTAAGCCAGAAAAATCAAGTAATACGGTAGTTGAAGAACCTCATGAACAAGCTGTAGAAAAAAATGACGGTTATGATAGTGGATATTACGTTGATGATAAGAGATTATTAGATAAAAAAATAATAGGCTTTAAGAATGTTACTAATCATGCTGGAACAACAACAATGATGTTCTTATTAAAGAAAATGGCTCAAAACAAACTAAAGAAAAGAGTTTTAGCTATTGAAGTTGAAAGTGATGATTTAAAATATTTTCAAGAAGAAGATATGATAAGTGTCGAGAATGATAAATTAAAAAATGCTATTGCTAGTAGTAATGCTGAAATAGTATTAGTTGATTTAAATAATTATAAAGGTGATACAGATTATTTTAGTGATATTATATATCTTGTTGAACCATCAATATTTAAATTAAATAAATTAATGATAAATGATCGTTTTGCTTTTCATGCTTTAAGTAATAAAAAAGTAATTTTGAATCAAAGCTTTTTAACAAACAATGAAGTATCTGCTTTTGCTAAAGAAGCAGGGGTAGAGATATTGATGAATATCCCTACATTAAATGATCGTATTGATAACGATCAAATAATAAAATTATTAAATATTTTATTAAAATAGAATAGTAAAGTTATTGAATAGTAACTTGACTTATTAAAAATTATATAGTAGTATTAGATTAAGGAGGATATGAATATGATGAATTATTTACAAATGTTAGCTGATTTTAATTGTACTGATACCGATGCTCAAAAAGTTGTTGGCTTAATAAAATGGGTATTTAATGCTATATGTGTTGCTATACCAGTAATTATTATTATCTTAATAGTAATAGACATAGCAAAAGTTGCTACGGCAGGTAATGTTGATGATAAGGCAAAAAAGGAAGCAACGCAAAAGGCAATTACAAGACTTATATATGCTGTTGTAATATTCTTAGTACCAACAATTGTTAATATGATATTTAAAATGTTACCTAGTAGCGATACTGGTCGTAGTTTCGTTGATTGTTGGAATTATAAAAGCTAGATTGATTTTTTAGAAATGTTTAAGGAATAGGAGCGTTGTTAATGCAGAATTATGTGAAAGTAATGGATTTCAATTGCCTTGATCCCGATGCTCAAAAGATTATCGGTCTTCTTAAATGGGTATTTAATGCGATATGTATTGCTATACCAGTAATTATTATTATTTTAATAGTAATAGATATGGCGAAAGTGGCTACAGCAGGTAATGTTGATGATAAAATGAAAAAAGAAGCAACGCAAAAGGCAATTTCAAGGCTTATCTATTCAGTTATAATATTTTTGGTACCAACAGTTGTTAATATGATATTTAAAATGTTACCTAGTGATCAAACTGGTCAAAGTTTCGTTGATTGTTGGAATGGAACGTCAGCTAAAAATCCATCTGGTGGCAATACCAATACAAGAACAATTGATAAGCAAAATGCTAAAAGTTTGGACGATTGTAATGAGGCTAAAGGAAACTGGGATACCACATCTCAAATTTGTAGATAGTGTAGATTATTGAATACATATGTGTCAAAAAAATGTAAATATAATTAAAAGAGGTTGCAAAAGCCTCTTTTTTCTGTTATAGTATCTTATCTGTGGGAGTGATGGTTATGTTAAACTATATAAAAATACTTGATGATATTGATTGTGCTGATTCGGATTTTCAAATGATTATTGGTCTTCTTAAGTGGGTATTTAGTGCAATATGTACAGCTATACCAGTAATTATTATCATCTTAATAGTAATAGATATGACAAAAGTTGCTACAGCAGGTAATGTTGATGATAAGATGAAGAAAGAAGCTGGACAAAAGGCAGTTACGAGAATTATTTATGCTGTTATTGTTTTCTTGGTTCCAACACTTGTAAATCTTATTTTTAGGCTTTTACCTAGATCTGATGGTAGTTCTTTTGTTGATTGTTGGAATGGTGGAGTAAAGTATAGTCAAAAATAAGATATTAAACTGTCAAGTTATATCAAAATGAGGTTGTAAAAACTTCTTTTTTTTTATATAATAACTTGGTGGAGGTATATATGAAATATGTTTATTCCTTTAAAGAAGGAAACAAAGACATGCGTAATTTACTTGGTGGTAAAGGTGCTAACTTAGCAGAAATGACTAATATTGGGCTTCCTGTTCCACAAGGATTTACAATTACAACAGAAGCATGTACAAAATATTATGAAGATGGAAGAGAAATTAATTCTGAAATCCAAAAACAAATTAACGAATATATCGTTAAAATGGAAGAGATGACTGGAAAGAAATTTGGAGATAAGAAAAATCCCCTTTTAGTTTCAGTAAGAAGTGGTGCAAGAGCATCAATGCCAGGTATGATGGATACTATTCTTAATTTAGGACTAAATGAAGAAGTAGTAGAAGTACTTGCAAAACAAAGTAATAATCCAAGATGGGCTTGGGATTGTTACAGAAGATTCATTCAAATGTATTCTGACGTTGTTATGGAAGTTGGAAAGAAATACTTTGAAGAATTAATTGATAAGATGAAAGCGAAGAAAGGCGTTAAACTTGATGTAGAACTTGGTGCTGATGATTTAAAAGAACTTGCTAACGAGTTTAAAGCTGAATATAAATCTAAAATAGGTAAAGAATTCCCTAGTGATCCTAAAGAACAATTAATGGGAGCTATTAAAGCTGTATTCCGCTCATGGGATAATCCAAGAGCTAATGTATATAGACGTGATAATGATATTCCTTATTCTTGGGGAACAGCTGTTAATGTTCAATCTATGGCTTTTGGTAACATGGGAGATGATTGTGGAACTGGTGTTGCATTTACAAGAGATCCTGCTACTGGTGAAAAAGGATTATTTGGTGAATTTTTAACTAATGCTCAAGGAGAAGACGTTGTTGCAGGTGTACGTACACCAATGCATATTAGTGAAATGAAAGAAAAATTTCCTGAAGCATTTAAACAATTTAAAGATGTTTGTAAGACACTTGAAGAACACTATCGTGATATGCAAGATATGGAATTTACTGTTGAACATGGTAAGCTTTATATGTTACAAACAAGAAATGGTAAAAGAACAGCACGTGCTGCCCTTAAGATTGCATGTGATTTAGTAGATGAGGGAATGCGTACCGAAGAAGAAGCAGTTGAAATGATTGATCCAAGAAATTTGGATACATTACTTCATCCTCAATTTGATGCTAAAGCTATTAAAGAAGCACAAGCTATTGGTAAAGGATTAGGAGCTTCTCCCGGAGCTGCTTGTGGACAAATAGTCTTTACAGCAGAAGATGCTGTTAAATGGCATGAAAAAGGTAAGAAAGTTGTTTTAGTTCGTCTTGAAACATCACCAGAAGATATTACTGGTATGAAAGCTTCTCAAGGTATTTTAACTGTACGTGGTGGTATGACATCTCATGCAGCAGTTGTTGCTCGTGGTATGGGTACTTGTTGTGTATCTGGATGTGGTGATATTGCCATGGATGAAGAAAAGAAACAATTTACATTAGCTGGTAAGACTTTCCATGAAGGTGATGAAATATCAATTGATGGTACAACAGGTGCTATTTATGAAGGATTAATTCCAACAGTTGATGCTACTATTTCTGGTGAATTTGGACGTGTTATGAAATGGGCCGATAAGTTTAGAAAATTAAAAGTTCGTACAAATGCAGATACTCCAAGAGATGCTAAAAAAGCTCATGAACTTGGTGCTGAAGGTATTGGACTTTGTCGTACAGAGCATATGTTCTTTGAAGAAGACAGAATTGCAGC
>CACZNM010000011.1 GCA_902782535.1 uncultured Erysipelotrichaceae bacterium | reverse complement strand
CATCAATCAGGATTAGCTAGTGATATTAATTACGTATCAAGTAGTTTTGAAAATACTAGTGCATTTAAATGGTTAAGTAAAAATGCTTATAAATATGGTTTTATACTTCGTTATCCAAAAGGTAAAGAATTTATAACAGGATATATGTATGAACCATGGCATTACAGATATGTTGGTGAAGAGGTTGCTAAATTTGTTTATGAAAATGATATAACATATGATGAGTACTATGCAACTTACATATTAAAGTAGTTTCAAGTGAGGGATTATGATGAATGGAAAAGGTAAAATAAGTTTTTGGACATTAATAATTGTTTTTGTTGTTATATATTTTAGTGTAGAATTAATAACTGGCTTTATAGGAGGATTAAAGAAGCTTTATGCCGAATACGGTGGTGATAATGAGGGTTATACATATAGTGATAAAGCATTTAATTTAATAACAACGCCCGAAAATAAAGTATTAGAAGATGCAATAAAAAAATATTTATCTAAGAATAATATTGATTTAAATATTGTTTATGCTGATAATTTGGAAATAGTTGATAAATTAAACTCCGGGGAGAAATATGATGCCGTATGGGCAAGTAATTCCATTTGGTTAGATTCATTAAGTGGTGTTTCTACAAGTGATTCTAAATCGACTAGCATTACTCCTATTACTTTTGGTATTAAAAAGAGTAAAGCTGAAAAACTAGGTCTTATTGGTAAAAATGTCAAGATGCAAGATATCTTAACATTGATTAAAAATAAAGAATTAACTTTTAGTATGGCTAATCCTATTACAACAAATAGTGGGGCATCAAGTTATTTAAATATTTTAAGTACTTTAGCAGGAAATCCCGATGTTTTGACAAGTAATGATTTAAAAAGTGAAAAATTAAAAGAAGATTTAAAAACTTTTTTCTCTGGGTTAGTTAGAACATCTGGTGATGAAGATTTCTTGGAAACATCTTTTATTAATGGTAATTATGATGCAGCTTTTACCTATGAATCTTCAATAATTAATATCAATAGAAAATTAGAAAAAGAAGGAAAAGAAGTACTTTATGCAATATACCCCGTAGATGGTGTTAGTGTTTCTGATTCACCACTATTGTATATCAATAATCGTAATGAAAAAAAGAAAGAGGCTTTTTTAAAACTTCAAGATTATATTTTAAGTGGTGAGGGACAAGAATTACTTCTTAATATGGGACGTCGTACTTGGTATGGTGGAACAACTGATAATGCCCCTAAAGATATTTTTAATAAGGATTGGGGAATTGATACTACGAAGTATATTTCACCTATTAAGTATCCTAATATGAGCGTTATTAAGGAGGCTTTACTTTTATATCAAACACGATTAAAGAAACCAGTTCATGTTGTATTTTGTCTTGACTATTCCGGTAGTATGTATGGTGAAGGTATTAAGGAATTAAAGAATGCAATGGATTATATTTTTAGTGAGAAAGCTACTAGCAACATGATTCAATTTACGGAACTTGATAAAATAGATGTCATTGCTTTTGGAAATAGTGTTAATAAACCATGGAGTGCTAAAGGTAATGATACAAAAAAATTGCTTGATGAAATTAATAGTTACGAGCTTGACGGTGCGACAAGTCTTTATCCAGCAGCTGAGGCTGCAATTAATTTATTAAAAAATGAAAGTGATGAATATAATACATCTGTTATATTGATGACTGATGGTGAAGGTAATATTGGTACATTTAAATCTTTGGAAGCAACGTATAGAAGTATTAATAAAGATATTCCTATTTATTCAATTACTTTTGGTAGTGCTAGTTATGATCAATTAAATAAGATGGCTGATTTATCAAACGGAAAAGTATTTGATGGAAGAAGCAATTTACTAGAAGCATTTAAAACAGTACGAGGTTACAACTAGTATGAAAAATAAAAATATTATTTCAGGTGTAGTAGGAGCAGGTTTCTTCGCTATTGGTTACCTTGGTCTTATGGTACCACTTGCTCCCGCTCTTCTTTTGGGCACTGGTGCCTTTGTGGCTTCCGAATTGGTCATGAATGGTGGTAAAATTAAAGAAGAGATAAAAGAATTAACTTTAAAAGAAAAAATTGAAGTTTCAAGAAGAAGTAATGTGCATATTAAAACAATGATAAAAAGCCTTGATGATGAAGAAGTAAAAAAAGATCTAGGAGAGATATCTAAAACAACAGATAAAATACTTGATACAATTGCAAAAAATAGTTTAAATAATCGTACTACAAACAAATTTATTGAGTATTATTTACCAGTTTGTGTTAAAATAGTAGATAGATATGACGAAATTGAAAATCAAAGTTTAACGAGCAGTGATAGTAAAAAATTTATGAATGATAGTAAAAAGATTATTAAAGATACAAATAGTGCTTTTAAAAAGATTTTGGATAGTTTATATCAAAGTGATATTTTAAATGCTGATGCGGAAATGAAGGTATATAATTCTATTTTAAAATCAGATGGTTATGATGATGATTTAATGGAATTAAAGGAAGGTGAAAAGAATGAATAAGAAAAGAATTATAGGAATAGTAATATTTATTGTGTTAATTCTTGGTATTATTTTATTTAAGCAATTTGGAAGTAATATAAGTGATATTGGTCTTACAAATATTTATGTTGCAACCGGCGGTGGAAAAGAAAATTTTATTGAAGATGAGGAAATCCTTGATATTCTAAGAAAAGAATATAAAATTAATGTTGTTTTTGATACATGGAGTAATAGTAAAACGGTATCAAAGCCACTTATTCGTGAAACTGTTGGCTTAGGTAATGAAGATGTTATAAGGCGTATGGAAAAAGGGGAAAAGTTTACTATTAATTCTCCTGATGTTACAAAGTATGATGCATTGTTTACTTCTGATATTAGATATTATGAGTATTATAAACAAAAAGCCGAAGGTGATGAAGCAGAGCGATATACCGTTTTAGGTGGTGGGTTAACATTAAATACACCAATTATCTTCTATAGTTGGGATACAATTGTTGATGCTTTAATTGCCAGTAAATTGGTAGAAGAAAAAGATGGCATATATTATGTTACGGATATGGAAAAATTAGTTGATTATATTCTAAATGGTAAAAAATGGAGTGAAATAGGTGTAACTGATGATATATATGGAAATATAAGTATATCTTCTATTGATCCTATTAAATCAAGTCCAGGGGCAACTTATTATGGATTACTTCTTGGCATTTTATCCCATGGTGAAGTAAATGAAGCAAATGTTAAAGCTAATATGCCAAAATTAAAGGATTTGTATATTAAATCAGGTAATATGCATTTTTCTCCTGCTGATTTGTTCCAAGAATATTTAAGAGCAGGTAAAGGTGCTCATAAAATAATTGTAGATTATGAAAAGAGTATTATTGATTTTTTGAATACTAATCCTAAAGGATTTCAACAAGTAAAAGATCGTATTAGATTACTTTATCCAAAGCCAACATCATGGAATAATCATTGTTATATGTATTTTACTAAAAATGGTGAAATATTATATAAGGCTTATGAAGAAAATGAAAGAATACAACAGATAGCATGGGAAAAATATGGCTTTAGAATGGGTGTTACTGGTGGAAAATATGATGTATCAAAAATAGGTATTACAGTACCACAAGAAATAACAAGCACAATATCAGGTCTTAAAATGAATGAATATAACGCTTTAATAAAAGGTTTGGAGTAGGAGGAGATAAAATGGAATTAAAGTTAGTTAAATCGACTGAAGTGGAAAAAGAAGAATTAGAGAAGTTGGTTGATGAAAAGAAAGTGACGGAAGCGAAAATAGAAAAATCCTTAAATTATGATAGTCTAACGGATGAAGAAAAGAAAGCTATTGAGAAGTTTAATAGTGAAATTAATGTGTATGATGCAACACAAATATTACAATTTGGTGCACCAGCTCAAGAAAAAATATCAAAGTTTTCTGATTCTGTTTTAGAAAGTGTAAGAACAAAAGATACAGGAGAAGTTGGTGATTTATTAGGAAAATTAGTTGCTGAGATTAAATCTTTTGATAAAGCTGTTGATGATAATCAAAAAAGAACACTTTTAGAAAAATTATTTTCTACGGCTAAAAAGGAATTTGATAAGTTAGTTGCTAAATATAATAAGATAGAAAAGAATATTGGAACTATTGAAAATGGTCTTGAAAAAGATAAACTTCAAATGTTAAAAGATATCAATATATTTGATACTATGTATGAGAAGAATCTAGAATATTTTAAGGAAATATCTTTATATATTATTGCAGGAGAAAGAAAATTAGAAGAATTAAATAAAGTAGAACTTCCAAAATTAAAGAAAATCGCTGAGGAATCAGGAGATCATTTGGATGTTCAAAAAGTACAAGATATGGAAGCTATAATTAATAGATTAGAAAAGAAAATCTATGATCTTAAAACAACAAGAATGATATCTATTCAAATGGCACCACAAATTAGATTACTTCAAAATAATGATGCTGAACTAGTTGAAAAGATTCAAAGCTCTATTACAAATACCATTCCATTATGGAAAAATCAAATGGTTCTTGCACTTGGTATTAATAATGCTCAACGTGCATTAAAAAATCAACAAGCTGTATCAAAGCTTACGAATGAAATGTTACAAAAGAATAGTGAAACTTTAAAACAAGGTTCAATAAAAATTGCCGAAGAATCAGAACGTGCTATTGTTGATATTGAAACAATACGTAAAACTAATCAAGATATAGTCGAAACAATTGATAAAGTTATTGAAATTCATAAAAATGGTCGTATTAAAAGAAAAGAATCTGAAAAAGAACTTGAAAATTTGGAAAAAGAACTTAAAGATAAACTTTTGGAAATTAATGTTAAGAAAGAAGGAGAGTGATATTATGGAAAAAGTTAAAGTGTTTTTAGGTGGTACATGTGGTAGCTCTACATGGAGAGACGAGTTGGAAAGAAAATTGGATAAAGAAAGGATAGAGACATTTAATCCTGTTGTTCCTAATTGGACGCCAGAATGCCAAGCAGTTGAAGATTACCATCGTGAAAATGATGATATTTGTCTTTATGTAATTACACCTGAAGGAGAAGGTTTTTATAGCTTTGTTGAAGTAACTGATGATAGTAACAAAAGACCAGAACAAACTGTTTTATGTGTACTTGAAAGTGCAAATGGTAAAGCATTTGAAGGACATATTAAAAAATGTGTATTAAAGACAATGAAATTAATTACAGGAAATGGTGTTAAAGTTTTTGATAACTTAGATGATCTTGCTGTATACATGAATACGTTAGAGAAAACTACAACAAAAAAACCTCAATAAAATATGCATTAATAATGAAACCTCTAGATTTATCTAGAGGTTTCTTCTTGTATAGGTAATCCTGTAGAATAGGAGTTATTACCTATTAGTTCTTTTAAATTAACTTTTTTGTTTTTATAAATATAATCATATAATTCATTAATTATAAATGCTGATTTACTTATTACATTATCCATTAAATCTATAAAGCTTTTGGTAGAAATATCATCACTTTTTACGTAGTTAAACCACTTTTCATGATCTAAATTTAGATAGTAATTGTTATTATTTAAATCAAAATGATATGATAAATATTGACATTTCCTTAT
>CACZNM010000010.1 GCA_902782535.1 uncultured Erysipelotrichaceae bacterium | reverse complement strand
TAGCATTTGTCCATTGTTGTCAATATAATTCCAACCTTTTCCTTCAATGTTCACTACAGCATATCCCTCATGAAAATCTTCGGCTTTGGTAAACCATTGATTACTTATCAATTCACCTTTAGTATTTACATAATTAAAGCCTTTTTTTGTAATCCATACCTTTGCACAACCACAATTAAATCCCCATAACATATCAAACCACAAATTAGGACTTAATAGGCGCCTATTTTCATCAACAAAATTTGCTTTACCATCTATTGAAAATCCAGCGTAACCATCTTCAAATTTTAAGTTCTCTACATCATAACACCATTCATCACTTATTAATTGACCTTTGGTATCAATATAATTATATCCTTTTCCTTTAACATATATTTTGGCATAACCTTCGTGAAAATCATATACTTCATCAAACCATAAATTAGAACTTAACAATTCTCCTTGAATATCAATATAATTCCAACCCGTTCCTTTTTTATGAACTCTAGCATATCCTTCATGAAATTCTCCAACAATATCACATATATGACCACACTTACTTATGTACTTATATTTTGCATCAGGTCGTTCATCCATACATACTTTTCCAAAATTTTCTTGAAAAGGAAGAGCAAAGGAAAACCATAAATTGGGACTTAGTATATGCCCTTTTGTATCAATATAATTATAACCATTGCCTTTTTTATAGACAAGCGCATATCCTTCATAAAAACGCTCACCAATGTCAAACCATTGATCACCAATCAACTTACCTTTTTTGTCAATATAATTATAGCCTTTTCCTTCTTTATGTACATATGCATATCCTTCATGAAATTCTCCTACACTATAACTCCATAAATCTGGACTTAATATTTGACCATGAATATCGATATAATTATAACCTTTTTCTTCGATATATATTCGTGCACAACCTTCACGAAATTTTTCTACACTATCAAACCATAAGTCTGGACTTAATATTTGACCTTTGGTATCAATATAATTATAACCTTTTCCCTTAATGAACATCACTGCGTAGCCATCACAAAAATCATTGCATATATCAAAATATTGATCACCAATCAACTTACCTTTGGTGTTAATATAATTATAACCCTTTCCTTCGATATATACTAAAGCATAGCCATCGTGAAAATCCCTTGCATCATCAAACCATAAATCTGGACTTAATATTTGACCTTTGGTATCAATATAATTATAACCTTTTTCCTTAATGAACACTATTGCGTAGCCTTCATGAATTTCTTTCACATCATCATATATATGGCCACATTTGGTATCAATATATTTCCAACCTTTTTCCTTAATGAACACCATTGCGTAGTCTTTATGAATTTCTTTCACATCATCATATATATGACCATCCTTACTTATATATTTATAATCATATACTGTGGCAGATGACCATGCTACCGGGCGTCTACCTATACTTATTTTCCCAAAACCTTCATGAAAATCTTCAGCTTTGCTAAACCATTGATCACTTATTAATTCACCTTGTGTATCGATATAATTCCAACCTTTTCCATATATTTGTACTACTGCACATCCTTCGTGAAAATCCCGTGCTTCATCAAACCATAAATTGGGACTTAATATTTGACCATGAGCATCTATATAATTATATTTATAGCCTTCTCGAAATATTTCGGGAAATATACTAGAAGATGCATTTTTATCATTTTGACTTTCTTTTGAAGTTTCTTCATCAGTGTTTAAGTTACTTTGACTATTATTTATATCTTCTTTCTTCCTCTTTTTTTGTATCATTTGATATACTTGGTAGGAATTCAATTTTTCAGAATACTTTGTTTCTTCTTTTGGTGTAACTTGCTTTTCTTCCATATCATTTGCAATATCAATTATTAAACCTAATCTTTCATCTAAATACTTTTGATACAATTCTTGGACTTTCTTTTGCTTTTCACTTTCTTTCATATTCCCACCTATTATCATTTTTAGAATATCATATTTTACTTAAATATACAATAAAAAAAAGACTTACCATAGTAAATCATTTTTTATTTTAATAAATTATTCTAGAAGCTATGAAATAACATTATTATGTGTAACGTTTAAATTCTTATCTACTTTAAAGTGATAAACATTTCGTGATATTAATTCGTTTGTATCTCCTGCAACTATTTCTATAGTTACATCACCAATTCCTTCTTTTAAACCAGAAACGATAAAATTATGCATTTGTCCACCATTGGCACTACTTACAATTTTATCATTTACTTTAATTACATCTATATCCGATACAATTACTTTATATACTTCCGAAAATAAAATATTTTGACTAAAAGTATAAGTTTTACTCTTATCACTTTTAAATAAGAAATATACTCCTACACCACAAATTATTAACCCCAATATACAATATATTAATTTATTCTTTTTCATATCTTTTTTACTCTATTATTTATTCTTTTTTAATAGATCACGAATTTCTTCAAGAAGTACTACTTCATCAGATTTAGCAGGTGCTTCTTGTTTTTCTTCTTTTTTCTTCTTTAAACTCATCATTTTGTTCATGGCTTTAACAACCATAAAGATAACAAATGCAATAATTAAGAAATTGATAACTGCTTGAATAAATGATCCATAAGCAAGTACAGATGCCCCAGCTGCTTCAGCCTCAGCAAGTGTTGTATATGTTTCTCCGTTTAAAGACACAAATAGGTTTGTAAAGTCAATACCACCTGTTAAAAGTGAAATTACTGGCATAATAATATCATTAACAAGACTTGTTACAATAGTTGAAAATGCTCCTCCAATTATAACTGCTACTGCTAAATCAATAACATTACCTCTTTTAATAAAATCACCAAATTCTTTAAATATTTTTTTCATATTTCTCCTTTCCTTTTTTATATAAATTCTTGTTTTTATCAAGAATGTTATATATAAATCATAATTTTCTTATGAAACTAAAATACTAAGTCAAAACTAGATAAATTACTTCGTTCCATAAATACGATCACCTGCATCACCAAGTCCTGGAACAATATATCCAACATCATTTAAATGATCATCAAGTTGCGCACAGTATATATCGACGTCAGGATGATCTTCTTTAATCTTTTTTATACCATCTGGGGCAGCGATAATACATAAAAATTTGATTTTTTTAACACCATCTTTTTTTAACATTGTAATAGCAGCACTTCCACTACCACCTGTTGCAAGCATTGGATCAAGTAATATTACTTCACGATTTTTAATATCACTAGGTAATTTACAATAATACTTAACTGGTTCTAATGTTTCTTCATTTCGATATAAACCAATATGACCTATCTTAGCATTTGGCATAAGCGTTAATACGCCATCAACCATTCCCATCCCTGCTCTTAAAATAGGAACAAAAGCATAATTATTCTCATCAACCTGTAATCCCTCTGTTTCAGCGATTGGAGTTTTAACTTTAACCTTTTTAGTTTTGGCATCACTTAAAGCTTCATAACATAATAGCATTGCAATTTCACTTACAAGTTCACGAAATTCTTTAGTACTTGTCTTTTCATTTCGTAAAATAGATATCTTATGTTTTATCATTGGATGATTCATTATTTTTTCCATATTTTCTCCTTCTTTTATCAAATTAAATATATCATAAGTATATTGTTTTATCAAGTATTACTTCCATACATATTATAAAAGTCATCAAACAAAACAAAATGTGTAAATGCTGCCTGACCAGAAGTACTTTCGCCATCTGATTTTCTATTTGTTTGGACAATAATTGGTCCTAGTTCATTCGCTATTTGAAGAGTATCAGCATCAACACCAATAACAATTCCAACGTGACCTTCACGCCATACTAAATCACCAGGTTTAATCATCTCTGCTATGGCTCGATTTGAACTATTAAAGGCATATTTATGTTTTTTAGCATTAAAATTACCCCACATTCCTTCTGATTGACTTGATGTTCGTATAACTGACTTATCAAATCCTGCTTGAAAGAAAGCCCATGAAGTATATCCTGTACAATCAAGACCTCTTTCACATGTATCACCACCAGTAACTTTAGTACAAACAAGTTCACCATCATGAGGTTCAGTGTGGGAAGAACATCCCCATTCAGGATTAAGACCTTTTTGTAAATATTTACCACCCCATTGATATTGAACAGAATAATTATAATCCGCAAGGAATAAGGCAGCTGCAGCAACGGAAGAACGAGTTCTTTCACCATAACTTTGCATTAATTCATCCAATTTAATATTCGCAGTTTGAACATCCGAATTACATTTAAAATAGCCCATTTTTTCTTTATTAGGTAACGGATTTTTAAATCCCAAACCATATACATTATTACACTTTATTTCACTAAAATTACCATTATTACCAAAAACTTTAACTACTATTTTGCTATTCTCACTTGAAACACTAAAAGTATTACTTGTATAATCTTGATTATTATATTGATACTTCGCTATACCACTATTACTAGTAGCATTAACTGTAACAATAAAAGTATTATTATCACTTAGTTCACTTGTACAAGTTCCCGTAGGAGTACTCATATCAATATTATTAATATTTAAATTATATTCTTTCTTAGAACCACTTTTTAAATATATTTCAAATTTATTATTTCCATTATCATCGTATGTATAATTAAATGAATTACTTTCTTCTTTGATTCCATCTGGAAGAATAGTATAACTATATCCATCATTTTTAATAGTTAGTCTAACGCGATTTTTTAAAGTATCAAATTGTTGATCTATATCTAATTCTACAACATATACTATTCTTTTCTTTTCTACCGTCTCATTATCTGTTCCAATTCTATACAATACTTCATACTCACCAGGGTTAGATTTATTAACACTATCAGATACTTTAATTAAATGTGATATATCCTTATTGTTTAACAAAGCTACAGCACCCTTATCATAATAGGTATCAATAAAATAATACTCTATTTCTTTACCATTCATATACATATTTATTTCTTTAACATCAATATCTGTAAGAGTACTTACTTTTTTTTCTCTAAAAAATAATAAATATATCATCGATACAATAACTAATCCAATAATTAAATATACATATTTTTTCTTCATAACTCTCCTTATAAACTAGCGATAAAGCTAGGAAAAGCAATGGTATCTATCGCTTTCCCTGTTTTAAATTTCTCATCTAATATTGATAGCTTGAAAAGATAATTTAATAAATCTTTTTCACTATATTTATTTATTTTATATCGTAAAGCTACTACCTGTTTGGGATTTTTAAGTTTCAATATACTTGCAATTTCATCATCTTTGTAAGTTTGTAATATTTTAACTTGATAAATTAATCTAATTTGATTAGCAAGTGTAACTAATATTTTAAATGTTTCTTCACCATAATTAATCATATTAAGATAGATTTCTAAACTCTTTTTTTTATCTTTATTAATTATAGCATCAATCAAAGCGAAAATATTTGTATCACTATTCTTTAAACAAACAAGATCAATATCTTTTTTGTCTATTTTTTTACTATTTAAACATAATTCCATTAATTTATCAAGTTCATTATTGATTCTATTGAAATCATTGCCTGTAAGTTCTATTAAATGATTAATGGTATCAAGTGATATCTCATAGTCTTTACATTTATCTTTTATATATGCTTTGATATCACAAGAAACATCAATTACATTACAAGTTTTCAAAATTAATTTAACAATATTCTTTTTACTATCTTTCTTGGCACAGGAAATAAAGAAAATATTATTTTGATTAGGATTATTTAAATATTTCGATAAACTATCGATATCATGCTCAACTTCACTTTTTGTTGTACCTAGAAAATTAGCATTTTTAGCATGAACAATCTTTCGCTCTTGCCATAAAGAATAAGTATCTAAATCCATTATTGCATCACGGATATTTACTTCATCCATATCATAAGTGATTATTTCTTCATCTACCTTTAATTTCTTTAATATTTCTTTTATCTTTAAATTAATTAAAGAATTACTATCTGATTCTAAGAAATATAGATTATTCATTTTCTATTTCCTTTATAATATCATTAAAAATATTACTAATTTCTTTAACTGTCTTACCTGAACCTTGGGCAAACTTATTACTTCCCCCACCATTACCTAGTGATTTAATTGATGCATCTTTTACAATTGTTCCAGCATTCATTAAAGGATTATTATTTCTTGCAAGAAATGTTACATTATCATTATTAATATTTGCTATTAAAATAAATATATTAGAATATTGATTAGCAAGATTATCCATCACTTGTTTTAATGAAGATATATCCATATTTTCTACTTTTTTAAGCAGTACATTTTTATCACCAATAATTTGGATATCTTCTTCTAAACTAGATAATTCCGATACTAGTTTTTCTTCTTTTGTTTTATTATATTCTTTTTCCAATTTTTTTACTTCTTCACTAATATTATCTAATTTTTCTTTTAAAAGCACAATATCTTTATAAGAATTTAATTTATTATTTACAGATTCCATATCAAATTGTAAATCTATTTTAGCATTATGAGCTTCTGAAATAATCGTTTTAGCTTTAATATTTAATTTATTTAAATCATCAAAAAGAGGTTTAGCAATTTTGTTTAATTCTTCTTGAACTCGATCTTTCGTTGCAGCTTCAATACGATAAATATTACTTCCCTTACTTGTTAATGATAGAATAACAAATTTCTTAATTAAAGATGTATTTTTTACATGTGTACCACCACATAATTCCTTTGATTTATTAAATTCAACAAGTCGTACTGTATCACCATATTTTTCATTAAATAAAGCCATAACTTCACTTTTATCAATTTCACTTAGCTTTTTTAAGGTAATAACACGTTTAATTTTATCATTGATTAATTTATTAACCATATCTTCGACTTTGATTAATATATCATCAGTTAATTTAATAGGACAGTTAAAATCAAATCTTAAAGTGTTTTCATCAACTCTACTTCCCTGTTGAGCGATATCTTTACTAATTAAAGTTCTTAGAGAATATTGAAGTAAATGGACTGATGAATGATTTGCTTCAATACTTTTTCTTCTTTCTTCATCAACTATTAAATCACATTCACCCTTTTTAACAATACCACTTAATACTTTTATTTTATGAATATTTTGACCATTTGGAGCTTTTATAACATCAATTACTTTTGCTGTAAATGTATTTGATTTAATTATTCCTGTATCGTTAACTTGACCACCACTTGTAGCGTAAAAACATGTTTTATCAAAAACAACATATCCTTCCTTTGTTATCTTATCTACTTCTTTATTTTCATTAATTAAAGTTATAATGTTAGCCCTTAATTTATATTTATCATAAATAAATTCAGATGATTCCTTATAATTTAACATAAATTCATTTTGGGAACTCATTGATGTATCATGATGAAGATTATTTTTCGATAATTCTTTTTGTTTATTCATATATTGATCAAATTCATCACGATTAGTCGTAAAGCCTTTTTCTTCAAGTATTTCAAGGGTTAATTCAAAAGGAAAACCATATGTATCATAAAGTTTAAATGTATCGGCACCACTTATCTTTTTATCAAGAGATTCATCCATTAATTCATTTAATTTCTTTTCACCTGCAACAAGGGTTTTATTAAATAACTCTTCTTCTTGCATAATAAGGGCTTTAACATGTGGCATCTTATCTTTTAGATATGGATACACATCTTGCATAATACCAACAACACTATCAACTAGTTTATACATAAATAGTCCCTTTAATCCTAGTTTTCTTCCCATGCGAACACTACGACGTAATAATCTTCTTAAGATATATCCACGGCCATAGTTTTCAAAAGTAGCACCATCAGACAACGCAAAGGTTAATGCACGTATATGATCAGACATAACTTTAAATGGCATACTTCCGTCATAGAAAACGCCACTCATTTCTTCAATTTGATTAATTATTGGTAAAAACAGGTCAGTATCAAAATTGGAATCAGCATCTTGGAAAATACATGCCCAACGCTCAAGTCCAGCGCCAGTATCGATATTTTTATTAGGTAATTCTTTATATTCTTCTCTTTTTTTACCTTCTTCGCTATTATACTGGCTAAAAACATTATTCCATATTTCGACAAAACGTTCGTTATCTTCACCACATCTAAAATGTTCTAAAGCTTTTCCATCATAATCATATTTACTTCCCCGATCAAAGAAAATCTCTGTATCAGGTCCACATGGTCCAGGACCTATTTCCCAAAAATTATCATCTAGTTTAATAATATGACTTTCATCCATTCCAACTTCTATCCATTTATTAATGGTATCAACATCATCTGGAAAAACCGTTACATACAATAGTTCTTTGGGTATATCAAACCATTTTTTATCCGTTAAAAGTGTAAAAGCAAATTCAATCGCCTCATTCTTAAAGTAATCGCCAATGGAAAAATTCCCCATCATTTCAAAAAAAGTATGATGACGTCTTGTTACACCAACATTCTCGATATCATTGGTACGAATACATTTTTGAATATTAGTAATTCTTTTTGATATAGGTACTTCACTTCCATCAAAATAGCGTTTAAGTGGTGTTACCCCCGCATTAATCCATAAAAGAGTATCATCATCTTTTGGTATTAAGTTAGCACTAGGAACAATCATATGTCCTCGTTCACTAAAATATTTAAGCCACATCTTTCTAATTTCTAAACTTGTCATTTTTTTCATAATAAACCTCTTTTCTACATAAAAAAGACCTCATAGGAGCGATAAACGCGGTACCATCCTAATTTGGTCTTTTATCTTTAACGGCTTTACCGATTCTATTTATATTGAAACAGCCTTCATATAATCTCTATGTTAATTTTCACCAACCATTAACTCTCTTAAATATTAATTATATTACTCCTCTTCAACAACAGATTACGTACATATTATATCATATATTTTCATTATTTAAATAGTTTTTCATCAATTTATAAAAGTTTTGCAATGACCTTGACCATCATTATTAGTATAATCATCACAAATCAAACATACATTGTATTCGTAACTAATAACACCATTAACATCAGCTCTAGTTACATCAATATAACTACTTTCACACTTATCATTATTATTCTTAGGATTATTTATATAATCAATCTTTTTATTTGCAATAAGTTCAGAAAGTGTAATTCTATTTTTTTGACCATTTTCCATAATATAAGTAATCGCAGCTTCGTGCATACCATCAATATAACTTTCATATACTGTATTATTAGCTTTTTTTATTAGCGATGAGTAAGCAGTAACACCAACAGTAAATAATAAAGCAACGATAGCAAGAACTGCTAATAATTCAACAATCGTATAACCATACTTATTCATCATTATCTCCTAAAAAATCATGAATTTTATTAGCAATCAAGTCAACATTAAACTCAAAATTATTCAAGATATCTTCTTTTTTTGCGCTAATTCCAAAGGTATCCATACCAAATACTTTATCTGTAAAGTGATAATAATAGTCTTTTACACCAAAAGTAATGCCAAAAACATTTTCTTTCGGTATAATACTAAAGTCTTTTTTATCTATAAAATTTTGCATACAAGGTATACTAACAATTCTTGTATCAATATTTAGAGCATTTAATTCATCGCTTACGCCCATAGCAAGCCCTAATTCTTCACCATTAGCAAGTAGTGTTACAAAATCATCGGTTTCCTCTTTTTTCAAAATATAAGCACCATCTTCGATTTTATTATTTTTAGTTAATTCACTAATAGCCTTATTATCACGCGGTAAAACAAGTACAGCAGGTCTTTTATTTTGCAATATATCACGATAACAAGATAACAACTCATTAACATCAAATGGTCTATATATATAGAGATTGGGAATTAATTCTAAGGATGCAAGTTGTTCTATAGGCTCATGAGTTGCACCATCTTCACCAACAGTAATCGAATCATGGGTAAAAATATAAAGAACAGGTAAATTCATTAAAGAACTCATTCTAATTGCAGGTCGCATATAATCAGAAAATACTAAAAATGTACTACCAAATGGACGAAGTCCAGACAATGCCATACCATTTAATATTGCACCCATTGCATGTTCTCTGATGCCAAAATTAATGTTTCTTCCACCATAACATCCAACATCAAATGTTTTTTCTTCTTTTAAAGTTGTTTTACATGAACTTGATACATCAGCAGAACCTCCAATTAGTAAAGGAAAATCTTTAGCAATTGCATTCAATATATTTCCTGATATATCACGAAGAGATAATTTATCATATTCAAATTTCAAATTTCCAAGACTATATTCAGTATTTAAATCAAATAAATTATCAAACTTATCTTTTTCTTCTTCCCTTAAATTTTCATATTTTCTATTCCATTCACGAAGTGGATAATGCATCCTTGAATTAATGGAGTCTCTAAAATAATTAATAGCATCATTACTAACTGTAAATGGACTATCAAGAATATCAAGTTTAGCTTTAATTTTGCTTATTTCTTCTTTATCAAATGGTTTACCATGAACCGCATTAGTTCCCTCAAGTGATGAATACTTACCTATTACTGTCTTACAAATAATTATACTAGGCATTGAACTATCTTTACATCTTGTAATCGCATCATCAATTTCAAAAACATCATCCCCATCAATAACAATTATATTAAAGTTTAAAGCCTTAAATCGCGTAATAACGTCTTCACATGATGATAAAGAAAGTTTTCCATCAAGAGTTATATCATTATTATCATAAAGGATAATCAATTTATTAAGTTTGAGGCGTGATGCAAGAGCAAGTGCTTCATAGCTAACACCCTCCATTAAATCCCCATCTCCGCATAAAACATAAGTATAATGATTTATCAAACTTTTGCTATACGTACTACTCAAATACTTTTCAGCAATAGCCATACCAACACTACTTGCAATTCCTTGTCCAAGAGGACCAGTTGCCATATCAACAAGAGGAGTAACTAACTCAGGATGACCGGGTGTAATACTTCCAATTTGTCTTAAATTTTTAATATCATCAAGACTAATTAATCCTAACATATAAAGCATACTATAAAATATTGGTGCGCCATGACCTGCGGATAAAACAAATCTATCACGATTAAACCAGTTAGGATTATTAAGATCTATCATCATATGTTTACTATATAATGTATAAAGTATAGATGCAGCTCCTAGACATATTCCGGGATGACCAGAATTTGCTTTGTTAATAGCATCAAGTGCTAATGCCCGCATATTATTAATTACACGATAATCCTCTTTATTATCTACTTTTTCTTTCTTAAATATCATAACTCACCTATCCTAATTCAATTATACAATTAAAACAAAAAAAAAGAAAGATATTTCTTTATCTTAGGTTAATATAAATAATACAATATTTTCTTAAATAAATCTTGAAACTTCTAATATAGGCGCATTACCCCCATAATAAAAAGCATAATAGCTTTCATTTAATACCACTATACTTTTATTAAAGTCCAAGAATTTACTTTAAGCAGGAGTAAATGTACCATTACTATCCCACGTTCCAGCAACTCTTGTAAATTCAGGATGCACGGGAGTGTTATAAAACATACTTGAAAAATTAATATTTGAATTAATATTCCAATTATTAATCGCTGATGCATCTGTTAAACTTGCATTGTCTCGAAACATACCTGACATATCTGTAGCACTGCTAACATCCCAATTTTCTAATCCATTAAGAGTTGTCGTTGTAGAGAGATATGTTTGATTAAACATACTACTAAAATCCTCCACATTAGAAACATTCCAATTTTTAAAAGGCAAATATGAACTTATATTAATATTTTGAAACATTCCTTCCATATTTCTTACACTACCAGTATTCCAATTGCTAAGCGCGGAAAAATCAACTATTGAATAACCTGTTTTCGATGTATCAGCTGCCATACCAAATAGGAAATACATATCTTCAACATTTGATGTATTCCACCTAGCAAGTGGAGCAAAATTAATTAAATTCGAACAGCCAAAGAACAAATTACGCATTGTAATTACATTAGCGGTATTCCAATTAGTTAAACCATTTATATCTGATAAACTCGAACAGTTATAAAACATTTGCATTAACACTGTTACATTCGACGTATTCCAATTAATCAAACCATTTACATTTAATAAATTTGCACATCTATTAAACAAATCTGCCATAATAATTAAACTTGATGTATTCCAATTTAACAACGCATCTACATTTGTCAATGACGAACATCCATAAAATAATTGTAACATCGTTGTCACATTAGAGGTATTCCAATTAGATAAACTACCTATATCAGTCATTTTAGTATTTAATCCTAACATCGCTGTCATATTAGTAACATTATCCACCTTAAAATTAGTAGAATCAATAGTTTCTAAATTAGACATCAATGCAAACAGCATCGTAGAATCTGTTGGCGCATATATCTCCCCATCAGCACATATTACCGCCTTTACTGTATTATTTCCAAGTCCATCATCTAATGTATATACTGTAACTGGTCCATAACTTCCAACATCAGTTGCATCAAAACTTGTTATGGCATTTGCTGGTACTTCTGGATTTGTACTAAACTCGATACTTGTTACATTGTTTTTTATACTTGACCAATTTGAAACTCCACTTAAATTCTTTAAAATATTAATTTTTGGTTCTTCCACCCATATTCCTTCATTAGCTTCAACTTTAATTTTAAATGATAAAGGATTACTAGAAGTTAAATTATTCCATTCATCTGTTGTTACCACTGTTCTTCCTAATGCCCATTCACTTGTTGTCTCACCAATTACTAAATTATTATTTACAATTCTTGAATATGTATCACTTATTGCTACATTATCAATATCTACATAGGCAGTTATACTAATACTTCCATCTACTCCTTCACTTCCCGCTGGTATATATCCTACCATTACTTGCTCATCTCCGCTTGCAATTCCTTCTTCCCTTAATGCATAAATAGGAGCATTTCCACCACGTGAATCCCAATATGTATTACTACTTGTTCCTAAATTATTTACTGATGCCTTAAAATTCACTGGTACATTGGAATTAGTAACTCCAACAATAGTCACTAAGTATTCAATACCACCTGTGTACGTAGTATCCCCTTCTATATCCACTGTTACAGTATTACTACTATTACTTACAACACTATTACTTGCAACAGGGAAAACGTTTGTTAAATTTATAGTACTATCTTGATCTGTATGAAAATATATTCTTCCAGTTCTAATAGTGTTTTCACTACCGGTTCTTGTATAATTAAAAAACGCATATGTTACTCCTACTGCAATACTTACAAATACTATTGCCAATATTGCTAATAATATTATACTCTTCTTATTTTTCATATAACACCTATCTTATATACAATATTACCATATTTCTAGTATGATTACAATAATTTATAACATTTATTTGTAAAACAAAAAGAAAGAGACAATGCTCTTTCTATTTCATATTTTCTAGGTCTTTTGTCATATCCTTAGATATTTTCTTTACTGAATGACACATTTCTTCTTCCGCTTCAGGAAATAGAAACTTAAAAGCTATACATCCAGATAAAGTTAAAACCATACCTGTTAAAAAACCTTCAGCAAATTTCAAATAAATCACCTCTTTAAAAATATGAATGTACCAGTACAATAGTATTATTTACAAATTAAATTATTTTATACTAACTTCTTCATACATTTTATTTACCATATCTAAAAGAGTAGTATTTCTTATATGAACATTATTACTATTAATTGCTTTTTTAATAGCACTTTCTTCTCCTAAAATGAACAAATTCTTTTTAGCGCGTGTTACTCCGGTGTAAAGCAACTTTCGATAAAGCATTCTAGCATACTCATTAAGCATGATAATAATAACTATCTTGTATTCACTACCTTGACTTTTATGAATACTTGTAACATAACCTAATCGAAAATTTAAATAATTACTCTTATTATATTTAACTATATTACCATCATAATCTATATATATTTCACTTTTTTCTTTATCAATTTGTTCAATGATACCAACATCACCATTATATATACCATCATCTGGCATATTAACGAGTTCTATTACTTTATCCCCTACACGATATTTAACATCTCCAATAATTATTTCATTTTGATTATCTTTAGGATTAAATATTTCTCTCGCTATTTCATTTAAATTATCAATGCCATTAATTGTCTTATACATTGGGGCAAGAATAATTAAATCATTATAATTATAATCTTTATACGCAAAACATAATTCACTAAATTTTTCAGATAAATTATAACTATCTGTTTGAATAAAAGTTAAATCATCACTTTGATTAAAGATACTATTATCATAAATACCATTGTTAATATTATATGCAAAGGTAATAATATTACTATTTTCTTTTTGACGATACAATTCATTTAATTCTACGACATTAAACTTATTAGTTAAAATTAAATCTTTTAATATTTCACCTGGTCCTACACTAGGTAATTGATTAAAATCTCCTACTAAAATTATTTTAGTATCATAATATAATCCTCGAAGAAGACTATCCATTAAATAAGTATCTACCATACTTGCTTCATCAATAATTACCATTTCTGTTTTAACTTTATTATATTCATTAACACCAAAAGTATTATTATCTTTATTCCATTTTAAAAATCTATGAATAGTACTAGCAGGAAAATTAACTGCCTCCATCATTCTCTTTGCTGAACGTCCAGTTGGTGCTAAAAGAGTTATTTTATCTTCCCAAGAGAAATCTTTTTTGTGAAGTTCTCGAAAGATATCAACAATTGCCTTAATAATTGTTGTTTTACCAGTTCCTGGTCCACCTGTTATAATCATAAAATGACCATTAAAAGCATTTATAATCGCTTCTTTTTGTTTATCATTATAAATGATATCATTATATTTTCCTATTTTATTAAAAATATCCGTTATTTTATTATTTTTTTCTAATTTCTGATTATTCAAATATACAAAACGTTTAGCAATATTCTTTTCAGCGTAATACACTGTAGTTAAATAATATTTATTATCATCAAAAATAATTTTTCCTTCACTAATTAACTCTTCCATTACTTCTTCATATAAAGAAAATAATACTTCTTTTTTTAAAGCTCTTACTAAATAATCATAGATATCGCTATATCCTAAATAAGTATCACCAATATCATTTACGATTGTTGACATTACATAAATAATAGTTGCTTTAATTCGTCTTTTGTCAAAGAAGTCATAATGATGCTTTAAAGCAAGTATATCAATCTTATTATAATAGAACTTTTCATCAATTAAATCATAGATATTATTATCGATGATTTCTAATACTCTTCGTTTATATTTATTATATAAAGTTGTACTATCACGATTATTAAAACCATATTCATTCAGTTTAACAATGATTTCAATACTATCCTGATATTCAACTAATTTATTATGTAAAACATCAATATTTTTCTTAGTTATACCTTTTATTTCTTTTAATTCTTCAGGGTTATTTAAAATAGTATTAATAGTATTATCACCATATTTATCATAAATCTTTTTAGCTTTTGCTTCACCTATTCCTGGAAATATTTCACTAGATAAAAAGGTTATTATTCCATCTTTTTCTTCTGGAATAATTATTTCATAACTATCACTAGTAAATTGATCACCATAGCGATAATGATGGGTAAAATTACCATTAAGTTTTAAATGATCATCAATATTAATATCACTAAAATATCCAGTAAAAGTAATTGTTTTCTCATTTAAACTATCATCGATATCATTATCTTTAACCCTCATAAGACCAACGATATAATTATCACTGTTATAAATAGTCTTTTTATATATACCTTTTATATACATACTTTATCTCCTTGGCATTTTGGACAATAATATGTACCACGACCATTTACTTTTGTTTTAAGAATTATGTTATGACAAATAGGACACTCTTCTCCTTCTTTATTATGAACTAACAGACTTCCTTGAAAGTGACCAGTAACTCCTAAACTTGATGTGAAACTCTTAATAGTAGTCCCACCTTTTTCTATCGCTTTTTCAAGTATTTCTTTAGTATATTTAATAATTAAATCACATTCATATTTATTTATATCTTTTCCTTTTTTTAAGGGATTTATATGACTTCTAAAAAGTATTTCATCAGCATATATATTTCCTATTCCGGTAATAATACTTTGATCTAATAAAAGTGTTTTAATAGGAATGTTATTATTAAATTTATCTTTTAAATAATTACTTGTTAAATTTTTATCCCATGGCTCTAAGCCCAATTTTGATAATGGTGTATCAGTATACAGTTTATCCTTGGTAACTAAATACATTCTTCCAAACTTTCTTGTATCATGATATCTTAGTTCTAAGTCTTCTAAATCAAAGATTATATGTTCATGTTTTAAAATTGGCATAGATTTATCTTTTATAAAGTATTTACCTTCCATTCTTAAATGACTAACCAAATAATAATCATTAAGAACAAATATTAAGAACTTACCACGTCTTTTAATATCAAGTATTTCCCTCCCAATAATATTTTTAAATTCATTTTTATTAGTTGCAATTATTCCATCATATAGTATTTTGACATTTTTAATCTTTTTACCTAATATTTGCCTTTTTAAAGTATTTTTAACAGTTTCTACTTCTGGTAGTTCTGGCATATTATCACATCCTTA
>CACZNM010000009.1 GCA_902782535.1 uncultured Erysipelotrichaceae bacterium | reverse complement strand
TATTTAACTTCTACTTCAGCGCCAGCTTCTTCTAATTTAGCTTTAATTTCATTAGCTTCATCAACTGAAATATTTTCTTTAACAGCACCACCGTTATCAGCGATATCTTTAGACTCTTTTAATCCAAGTCCTGTGATTTCCTTAATAACTTTGATTACATTAACCTTAGCAGCTCCAGCGTTAACTAAAGTAACTGTAACTGTACTTGGTCCTTCGTTTGCAGCTTCAGCTGCTACTGGTGCAGCAACTGCTACACTACTAGGATCTACTCCAAATTCTTCTTTCATTGCATCTACTAATTCTTTAATTTCTAATAGATTCATTTCTTTTAATGAACTAATAAATTCATCTCTTGTTAATTTTGCCATTATTTTTCTCCTCCTAAATTTTTTTTAATTATTCTTTTTCCTTAGAATATAAATCTAAGCATATTGATAAATCTTTTACAATACCAATCATACCACCTGCAAGCATTGTTAATAATCCATCTCTTGATGGGATTGTTGCAAGACTTGCTAACTTTGTCTTATCCGTAATCTCATTGTCAATAATTCCTACTTTAATTATTACAGCTTCATGTTTCTTTGCAAAGTCTGTTAATACTTTAATAGGTGCAACTTGATCAGTTGAATAAGCAAGCGCTGATGGTCCAATTAAGTCACTATCAATATCAATTTTTAACTCATTAAAAGCTCTTGACATTAAAGTGTTTTTATATACTTTATAGTCACTTCCACTTGCTCTTAATGCTCTTCTTAATTCTTTAGCTTCACTATCAGTAAGTCCACGATAATCAAATAAAACTACGCCATGTGAATCATTAATGCGTGATTTAATTTCATCAATAACTTCCTGTTTTTTCGCTAAAACATTAGCATTTGCCATTTTGCCTCCTTCATATATTTAGTTTCTTGTTCCATAATAAAAGTCCTTCTACAAGGACTTTCTATAACTTAATAAGATATATCGTCCTCGGTAGGATTTACTAATTACCTACTGTCTATGGCACCAACAAACTAGATTATTATAACATATTTAAATTATTTGTCAAATGAATTAAGACTAATTTTAATACCAGGTCCCATTGTACTAGATATAGCGATATTCTTTACGAAATCACCTTTAACTGTAGATGGTTTAAGTTTTAATATAGTACTTACAAAGCTATCTAAGTTTTCTACTAATTTTTCTTCACTAAAGCTTACTTTACCAATAATACTATGAATATTACCAAAAGTATCTGTACGATATTCAACTTTACCTGCTTTAACATCGTTAACTGCACGAACTACATCCATTGTAACTGTACCTGTCTTAGGGTTAGGCATTAATCCTTTAGGTCCTAAAACACGTCCTAATTTACCTAAAAGTGGCATCATATCTGGTGTTGCAATCAATGTATCAAAACCGAACCAATTTTCTTTTTCGATTTTTTCTAACATATCAACATCACCAACAAAATCTGCTCCAGCGGCTTGTGCTGCTTTTGCTTGTTCACCTTTAGCAATTACTAATACTTTCTTTGTTTTACCTGTTCCATTAGGTAAATTAATTGCACCACGTAATTGTTGATCAGCTTTTTTAGTATCAACATTTAAATGAATAGCAATTTCAACAGTTCCATCAAATTTGCTACTTGATGTTTCACGTACTAATTTACAAGCTTCTTCTTTAGTATAAAGTTTACCTTTTTCTATCTTAGATACAGCTTCATTATACTTTTTTCCTCTTTTTCTCATCTTTACCTCCTTGTGGTCATAATGGAAATTCTTTTGATAAGTGTGTTTCCTTCCACATAGTCTTACTATATGTAAATTATTTAATTTCTACGCCCATATTTTGAGCAGTTCCCTTAACTTGTTTAATAGCACTATCAACATCATAGGCATTCAAATCAGGTAACTTAATTTCAGCAATTTCACGAACTTGTTCTTCACTTAATTTTCCAACTGGTTCATTTTTTCCTTTTGTAGAACCTTTCGAAATTTTAGCATACTTTTTAATTAAAAATGCTGTTGGTGGAGTCTTAATTATAAAGTCAAATGTTCTATCTTCATAAATAGATATTTCAACTGGTAAAACATCTCCCATTTTATCTCTTGTTTGTTCATTATACTTTGTACAAAACTCTTGTAAGTTAATACCTGCAGGTCCTAATACGGTTCCAACTGGTGGAGCTGGTGTAGCTTTACCTGCCTCAATAGCTAACTTAACTTTTTTAACTACTTCCTTTGCCACGAAAAACACCTCCTTATATTTAAATTTTCTGTTTTCGCAGAGTGGTTAATTCGAAATCACTTATCACTTTTCTCCCACTTAAATCTATATTTAATCAAATATAGCGAATAAATAATATCATTAAATTTATAAAAAATCAACTTCTTTTTATTATTTTTATGTATTTTTTAGCATCTGCAACATTTTTTATATCATAATTATATTTTAGGCTAATCATTTTCTTAAAATCTTTATATAATTCTAATAAACTTTCACCATCACTAATATATTCATAAAGAATTTTTAATATTTCATTATTTGTTTGACGATCACTAGTTAGTATTAAATTCTCTATTAATACCAACAAACTATTTTCAAATAATCTTAAATTATATGGACTATAGTTTTCTCTACCGACTTCCCAATCGGTTGTATCAATTATATACATTCCTTTTTTACTAGAATATAATATATTTCCTCCCCAAATATCTCGCATTAAAATATTAGGAAATCTACTAATCTCTTTTTCTACTTCTTGGCAAGCATTTATTAAAAAATTAATATTACTTCTAGAATTAACTTTTTTCTCTAAATCTTCCGCTTTAAAATATGGTAATACTTCCCCAATTATTTTTCCTTTTTGATACAAGTAATCAACTGGAAAAGATATACGCTCTGATTTATATTTGGTTAAATCATTATTCGTATCATACTTTTTTGAATAATCATACAATTTAATTATTTTATCCCCACGTATAAAGCAACTTCCTGTTTTTCCACTTAAACTATAATCACGGTCTTTTTCTCTGCTTTTCTTTTCTTTTTGTAATTCTTTTAGAGAAAATTCTTCATTTTTCATTATGCTTTATCAATCTGTGAAAGTTCTACCTCAATACTTGTTTCTTGACCAAACAAATCTACTAATGCATTAATAATCTTATTTTCTAAATCGATACTTTCAACAGTACCCTCCATACCTACAAATGGTCCATCGACAATCTTTATCTTATCGCCGACATTTAATTCAGAATTAATATCGATACGTGAGATTCCCATATTATTAAGAATATTTTCTACTTCATAAGGTTGTAATGGTGTTGGTTTAGCACCCTTACCGCTTGAACCAATAAATCCTGTAACTCCAGGAGTATTACGTACAACAAACCATGCTTCATCTGTCATGACCATTTCTACTAAAATATAACCAGGGAATAACTTTTTAACTTTTTCTTTTTCTACACCATCTTTGGTTTCTTTAACTGTTTCTTCTGGAACAATAACACGACAAATCTTATCTTCCATATTCATACTTGATGCACGCATCTCTAGCTTTTCTTTAACCTTATTCTCATGACCAGAATAAGTATTAACTACATACCACTTTTTCTCTTCCATAATTACACCATTGATTTAATAACTGCAACAGCTAAGTCTATTAAATAAAAGAATCCTGCAAAAAAGATAACAAAGCAAATAGTTGCAATAGAATACTTTACCATATCCTTCCTACTAGGCCATTTTACTTTACCTAATTCTTTTTTTACTTCACTTAAGAACTTTTTTATTTTTTTCATAAATTCTCCTTTTTTACCAAAATAAAAACACCTTCGTGCACATATAAAATATCACACTTAGGCGTAAAAAACAAGTCTTTTTTTATTATCTACCTAAAAAAGATAAAATAAACAAAGAAAACGATTAAAGCGATTAAGGCAAGTATTGCAGGAAGTAACAATATATTAGCATATGCTGCTTCTCTTTCTGTATTAAAAGCTCTTCCTACTGCTGTTGATTTATTATAAACACGAGAACTATTTTTTCCAGTATCACCCTTATCACTATTATACTTTAATAAGAAATTATTCAAGTAATCAACATTACCTCTTGCAAAAACATCTATATAATACTCTTGTAATTCTTTGGGAACATTTCCATTTTCTAAAAACATTTCCAAATTATCAATTAAATAACTAACAAACTCTTTATTTGTAAAAAATTTATCAAATTTATTATAAGCACAAATACCAATTGCACATAAATCAACGATATTTTTTTTATCACCATTAACATTATATCCACTATTTAAATAATCAACTTTATTTTTAAAAGATGCAAGTGTAATCTGATTATTAATGATATCAATAGAACTCATATCCCCAACAACAAAATATCCATTTTGATGAAGTTCCATAATACTTTTATCAAACATAATCAATTTTTGCGTTAACTCATCTCTATCTTCATTACTCAAATACTCTTTTAAGGTTGACTTTTTAATATATGAATTATTCATGGGATTTCTATTGTCGATTAAATTATTAGTAGTATTTTCATTATCATAATTGAAATCATTTTCCTGATTCACTCTACATCACCCTAATCTATCCAATTATATTATAACATAAATACAGATAAATACAATTATAAATTACTATTTTGTTTTTTTCTCTCTTTTTTTATAGCTATTTCCTATAAAACCATAAACAATAATAGCAAGAACCAATGATAGGCTTACACCAACTAATATAGATACAAGAATATTACTACTTAAGTAAATCATTAATGTTGTTGATACAGCCAATATAATTGAAGTTAATAAACAAACCGTCTTTATCATTTTATATACATCAATTTTTTTTATATCAAGTTTATTTTTTGCTATTATTAAACTAACTTCGGTTGGAATAAAATTATTATCTTTTTTATATTTTCGTATGCTAAAGAAATAATAAAAAGTTAGTATTAACAAAAATATTATTAAAAATTCTATTCCTAATTTTACAAAATCCATACTACATTTCCATATATTCTAAAAGTCTTAAAAAGATTTTAACACTTCTTGAATCTAATCCTTTTCTTTTCAATTTTCTAATCGCAATTCTTTTCTTACCAAAAGATAAAGTATCATCAAACACAATATTTGCCACATCATCTTTTAATACTGTATTAATCTTTAAATCACTAATAATACCATCGATGTCATCTTTAATTAATTTAGTACTATCTATTTCAATATCTTTTCCATAACAATTAATTACCAACTGACAACGTGTACTAGCATTATCTAAATAAACAATAAAACTTGTTTCAGTAACTTCCGTTCTTATACTAGATAGCTCTTTTTCGTTTTCATAAACAACTAATTTATCTGCTGCCCTAGTATTTCTAAAAACGATTTTATAATTCCTTGTTTCTGGCAGAACTTCCATATCTCCTTCAACAGGTCTTATAATCAACGTATAATTACTAGCACGATAGTTATAATCAAATTCTGTAATTATATATTTACCATTTTGATATTCCATTGTTTCACCGTCATCTTCATATAAACGATATGTATTGCTTTCTCCTGGAAAAACATGAATTTCTAAGGTTTTAGGGTTCGTATATTCCATATAACTATCATCACCTGCTAAAGGAATAATACTTCCCTGTTTTACAAATATTGGATAATCATTTATTGAATAAAATGCTACATATTTATGATTTCCTAAAAACCTTTTACTATTATTAAAGTCATACCATACACCACTAGGCATATAAAATTTTTGAACAGTTCTTCCTGATATCATTTCATCCATAGGATTAATAATTGGTGATATCATAAAAGCACTACCAAAATAATATTGATTAACATAATTCTCATCATCATAAAAGATCAGATTATTATAATAGAAAGGTCTAATTATTGGTGTACCATTCTTAGAATAGTTATATGCTTCAGAATATATATATGGAATTAATTTATGTCTTAATCTTAAATAATCTACAGCTATTTTCTCTGTAACTACATCCCATTTCCAAGGCTCTCTCTTAAAATATTTACCTCGTTCAGTATTAAACCTAAAAACAGGAGAAAATACACCAAATTCAATACTTCTAAGGTATAAATCACTATCCTCTATTCCCCCAATACTGCCGCCTACATCATGACTCCAAAAACTAATACCTATATTAGCACTATTTAAATTATAAAAAGGTAACATTCTTAAAGTATTCCAATTAATCAATGTTCTACCAGAATATAATACATTAAATAAATGCGCATCAAACGTACTATTTCTAGATAAAGATAAACTTCTCTTATTATACTTTGCATTATCTTTGTTCATATAATAATTCATTAAATATAATTTATTTTTATTGCTATCATTATAATCATTCCAAAAGAAATCAACACCTAGCTCCTCTAAAGGAGTTTTTAATAGTTTTAAAAACACATCCATACTTTTCATATCATAAGGATTAAAGGGAATTATACCATTCTTATTAGGAGAAAGATATTTAATCAATTCCTCATAATGTTGTTCGCTTTTACTAAAGCCATACTGTGGATTAATTTTAAGTCCAAGTTTAATTTTCTTTTCATGTACTTTTTTTATAAATTCTAAGGGATTTGGAAATAATTTGGGATTAAAAGTAAACCCGGATTTTTCTCCCTCTTCTTTCTTTTCCCATCCACTATCTAACATAAATACTGATATTGGAATTTTTTCTCTTTCAAATTTATCGATTAAATTAAGAACTTCTTCATCACTATAACTATATTCCCTACTCCACCAATTACCCAAAGCGTATCTTGGAATTAAAGGAGGATTTCCAGTTAACTTAAAATAATCACTTAAACATAAACCAAAATCTTTACCATAGATAAATAAATATATATCAATATGATTTTTAATATTATAGTCTCTTACTATGACATTACTTTCTTCATCAAAACATAGATTATTACTATCATCTATAGTAGCTACTCCATCTTCTGAAAACAACCCATTTAAAAGATTAGGTTTTTCTTTTTGATAATCTAAAGATACATTACAACTTTTAAAGTTTCTAACTTCTTTATTACCATAATACCAGCCTATCTTAGAATCGTTATATTTTGCTGTCAATGTTTTTGATGAGAATACACTACCTTTGACATAAGTTAAGCTAAAATATCTTGTTTCTATAACAAGTAAAGAATCATCTTCTTTTTTATTAAAGTCAGGAATATCAAAAAAGCGGTTTTTTACAATAGAAGTCTCATAATTATTAAAAGCTCCACCAGCATCATATTCAAGTCGAACTAATCTTTCGGTTAAAACGGTAATTCGATAATTATTTCCCTTAAAAACACACTGTTCATTGGCCATTAACTTATCTTTATTAACATTTTTAAAATGATCACCTAAGTTATACATTATTTCACCCTCTATCTATACTTTTACATAATAACCCAATATAATTATAACACTAATTTTCTATAAAAAAAGAATTATTTATGTTTTTTTTATAGAATGATGTACAATTAGAGTAAAATAATGAATTAAAAAATTTTTATTTTATAAAACTATTCCTTTAATTTTATACTTATATATAGTATAATTATTTTGCTTAGAGGTAAAAATGGAATATAAGAAAATAGAAAATTTAGTATATAAACAAAATTTATTAGATAGATATTTATTTAAAAATAATAGAGAATATAATTTAAAATTAGATAAAATGTTAATAGATAACTTACAAAAATGTATTGACAACAACATTCCCCTTGATATCGATGAATCAGAAATGTCAAAAGTCTATAAAATTTATATAAAATTACTTAAAAGCAACTATAATATTGATAGTAAATTTATATCAAAATTATGTAATATTTCAACAAAAAACCTTGATTATATAGGATTAATTCACGAAATAACGGAGTAGGGTATGTTTAAATATTCTGATTCAAATAAACGTTATCATACACTAGATTATTATTATAAACATAAATTTGGATGTAAAATTGCTAAAATATCTTTAAATGCAGGTTTTACTTGCCCTAATAAAGATGGAACAAAAGGAGTAGGGGGATGTATTTACTGTTCAAAACTTGGTAGTGGAGATTACGGAGGAAAACCATATAAGAGTTTAACAGAACAATTTTTAGATATTAAAAAGATAATGGATAGAAAATGGCAAAATACCAAATATATTGCTTATTTTCAAGCTAACACTAATACATATGCGCCATTAAATATTTTAAAAGAGAAATATGAAGAAGTATTAAAGATTGATGGAGTAGTGGGACTTAGTATTGCTACAAGATCAGATTCAATAACCAGTGAATGTTTAAATTATTTAGAAGATTTAAATAAAAGAACCTTCCTTAATATTGAATTAGGTCTCCAAACGATTCATGAAAAGACTAATAAACTAATCAATAGGGGAGAAACACTAGAAGAATTTGTAATAATGGTTAAAAAGCTAAGGAGTAGGGGAATTAATGTCATTATTCACATTATTAATGGACTTCCTTATGAAACAAAAGAAATGATGCTCGAAACCATTAAATATTTAAATAATCTGGATATTCAAGGAATTAAAATACATATGTTACATATTATTAAAGATACCAAACTAGCTGAAATATATCAAAAAGAACCATTTCATATATTAAGTAGGGAAGAGTATGTAGATATTGTTTGTGATGAACTTGAATTATTAAAACCTGAAATAGTAATAAATAGAATAACAGGCGATCCTAATCCAGATGAATTAATTGAACCAAAATGGTTAACAAAAAAATTTGGCGTATTAAATGAAATTGATAAAGAAATGGCAAGAAGAGATTCATATCAAGGAAAAAAGGTAAGAGAATAAAAGAAAAGCGTACTAAAAAACGTACACTTTTTTAATAATACAATTTAACAAAAAGACTAATTAGTGCCTATACATTAAATCTAAAATGGCAAATATCTCCATCTTGCATTAAATAATCTTTTCCCTCAAGACGAAATTTTCCCGCTTCCTTAACCCTTAATTCATCTCCAAATTTAATTAGATCATCATATGAAATTACCTCAGCTCTAATAAAGCCTTTCTCAAAATCACTATGAATAATTCCTGCGCATTCACGAGCATTCATACCATTTTTGAAGGTCCATGCACGTACTTCATCACTTCCAACGGTAAAATAAGTTCTAAGTCCTAGTAATTCATAAGTAACTTTGATTAATTCATCTATTCCACTTTCTTTAATGCCTAACATATCTAACATTTCATTTTTCTCATCAGTAGTATAATCCATTAAATCTGCTTCGAGCTTTGCACAAATTTTAATTGCCTTGCTTCCTTCTTTCATTGCATAATCCATTACTTCATTATAATAAAAATTTTCATCATTAAAGTTTTCTTCTCTTACATTTGCAAGATATATTATAGGTTTGATAGTTAAAAAGCAAAAAGGTTTTATAAGATTTTTTTCTTCTTCATTAAATTCAATCATACGAAGAGGGATATTCTTTTCTAAAGCATTCTTTGCTTTTTCTAAAGCTTCAACTTCCATTAAAGAATCTTTATCTTTAGTCGTTGTTGCTTTCTTTTTTATCTTATCCAAACGATTATTAATAATCTCTAAATCTGCAATTGATAACTCTAGATTGATTATTTCAATATCACGTATTGGATCTGGTTTACCTTCAACATGAATAATGTTATCATCATCAAAACAACGAACAACCTCTACAATTGCATCAACTTCTCTTATATGTGATAAAAACTTATTACCAAGTCCTTCACCTTTAGATGCTCCCTTTACTAAACCTGCAATATCTGTAAATTCAAAGCTCGTAGGAATAAGTCTTGCAGGATGATACATTTCATTTAAATTTTCAATTCTTTTATCTGGAACAATTACTATTCCTACATTGGGATCAATTGTTGCAAAAGGGTAGTTTGCTGCTAAAATATTTTGTTTTGTTATTGCATTAAAAAGGGTTGATTTTCCTACATTAGGAAGACCAACTATCCCTGCTTTTAAACTCATAAAAAACCTCCTAAAATCATTTACTATGAACTTTATAATCTGCATCATTTATACAATCATATAATTCGCTTAAATTATAAAATTTTACTATCTTTGCATTAGAATAATCAAGATTAAAAGATGTCATAGCCATCATTGTTCTTATACCTAAATTACTTACTTCTTCACAATAGCGAATACTATCATCAATAAATATATCAATTTTATTATCTAAACAGAATTTAGCTTTATCCGAAACGTCTACATTTATTTCATCATATGGAATACGATACTTCTTCATCCATTCCGATGTAATACGATATGCTTCGCCTTTACCATTACATTCTCGATCATTACGATAAGTTATAAAGACAATTTTATGACCATCTTTTTTTAAATTATTTAAGATTTCACTCGTATTATATCTTGGTTCAATTTCTTTTAATGCATCTAAATAGTATGTTCTAAAAAAATCATTAGTTTCATCATATGACCAACCAAATACCTCACTAAAATTATTGGTATTATATTTTATCAATTTTCTTTTATCATGTTCATTATTATATTTAAATGCATATTTCATTAATAAAAAATTAGTATTTGTTATTGTATCATCAATATCAATGCCTATTTTCATTTTTCTACCTCTATATTGTTGGATATACTCCTGGTCCAATTGGTAAACCTATTATATACCAACCAATGATAATAAGCAACCACGTTATACTAATTATAGCAAAATATGGGAACATTATTCTAATACCATTACCAATACTTATAGGACGATTTTCTCTAATATTATAAATATTTAAATAACCTATGTATATTACAAAATAAGCATAAAGTGGTGTAACTCCATTAGCCATTGAATCAACTGCACGCATAACAAATTGTGAAAATTGTGGAGATATATTAGATTGCATTAACACAGGAACTATACTAGGTGCAAATATCATCCATTTAGCACTTATTCCGGTTGAAAAATAATCACATATCATCATAATAAACATTGCAACTACTAAATATATTATTCCACCAAAAGACAAACCTGATAATATATTAGCAAGTATTCCTGTAATAATTGTTCCCATATTACTCTTTCTAAATACACCAGCGAATTGTGATGCAACAAAAAGTAACAAAAGCATACTACCAACTCTTGATAACGGTTCTTTACATTCTCTGATTACATCTGTACCGTTCTTAAATTTTTTAGAAATGAATCCATACACTAAACCTGAAATAGTAAACAATAGGGCAATCATATAGGTAAAACCATCTTGGAAATAAGAATTTTCACCAAAAATCTGTTTTAAATATGTTTCCTCATTATTATCAAGTAATAATCCAGATCCAGGAAGACCAGGAACTACTGAATATATAAAGAATAAAACAAAAATCATTCCTACTATTGAGGCAATTTTATAACCTCTTTTTTCATTATAATCATTACTAAGTTCATTCTGTTCTAATTCTTCTTCACCTATAATTTCCAATTCATCGGCATCACTTAATTCCTTTTTTACACGATATTTGCCAAGGGTAGGGGCAATTATTTTTTCAATTATTATCATTCCTACAATAGATAATATTAAAGTAGAAACGATCATTATATATAAATTAGATAACAAACTAATATGATATTCACTATCTACTAATCGTGCCGCTGCTGTTGTATATGGAATTAATTGCGTTTCAAGAGATCCAACAAAGACACTCGTTCCATAACCAAATGCACATCCTGCAAATGCTGCACATACACCAATCATTGGATTTCTTTTTTTAGCTTTATATATAAATGCTGCTAAAGGTATAATGATAACAAAACCTACTTCATTTATAAGTGATGATATTGTAGCGAACAAAATTATTAAAAATGTTAACGTTTTATTACTTAAATTAGCAAATATTCTTTTAAATAATACATCAAAAAAACCACTTGCTTCACAAACAACAAAACCTATCATCGCAACTAAATACATTGATAGGGGAGCAAAAACGATAAAATTCTTCGTTGCATTACCTACAATATACTTAAGACCATCAAAGCTAAATAAATTTTCAATAACTGCTGTATTTTGTATCAATTCTAATTTTGTAGAATCAACAATATTATAAGTTGATTGAAACTTAAATATTGATAAAATACCACTTATTATAATTACTAAAAAAGTAAGGATAATATATGATATAACAGGTTCCATCGGTTTTCTTTGAATTTTAATACCATTTTTATTTCTTTTAAACATATTTATTCTTCCTTTTCTAATACTTTTTTTATTTTTTTATTAAATTCTATTCGTGGAATCATCACAATTCTTCCACATTTTGTACACTTAATTCGTATATCTGCACCTAATTTTATTATTTCCCACAAGTTTTCTCCACAGGGATGTCCTTTTTTCATAACAACAAGATTACCTATCGTATAATCTTTATTCATTATTATCAACTCCTAAAGTCTATTTTTCTACATTTATTATTTCTAATATTCTATTTAAATCATCTGCGTCTTTAAACTTTATTTCAATCTTATTTTTATATACTCTTACTTTTTCATCTAATTTATCAGCAAGTAATTCTTCAGCATATAAATATTGTCTATTTTCATCTTTTACTTTTCTTTCTACTTTAACAATTTTATTTATTTCTTTTCCTTTAGCAATCTCTTCTAAATCTCTTACGGATAATCCTTCATTTAAAACACGATTAGCAAGTTTAATAATCGTATCGTGATCACTCATTTTTGATAATATTCTTGCATGTGTCATAGATAATTTATCATTAATTACTAAATCTTTTACTTCTGAAGGTAATCTTAATAAACCTATCGTATTCGTAACATAAGATTGGCTTTTACCAAGAACTTTAGCAAGAGATTCATGTGTCAAATTATTAGCTTCCATTATTTTAGCATATGCCATAGCTTCCTCTATTGCATTTAAATCTTCTCTTTGCAAATTTTCAAGTAAAGCTATTTCCATCATTTCAGAATCATCAAAATCTCTTATAATTGCAGGGATAGTTGTTTTTCCTGCGATACGTGAGGCTTTAACACGTCTTTCTCCTGCAATAATATCATAGCCTCTAATACTTTTTTTAACAATAATAGGTTGAAATACTCCATGTTCCTTTATTGATGATGCTAATTCATTTAAAGCATCTTCATCAAACACTTTTCTTGGTTGATAAGGATTACTGCGTAATTCATCTAAATTTACTTCTACAATTTCCTCTTTTGGCGTTTCTGTAACTATCTTTTCTTCTAATGAATCAAAGTCTAACACTTCCGTATTAAATAATTCTTCAAGTCCTTTACCTAAGGCTCTTCTTCTAGGCGTTTCCATTTCTTTCAATCACTTCCTTCGCTAAATTTAAATAGGCTTGTGAACCTTTACTTTTTGGATCATAAGCAATTATTGGCTTACCATGACTAGGAGCTTCAGCCAATCTTATTAATCTTGGTATTATTGTTGTATATACTTTTTCTTTAAAATAACTTCTTATTTCTTCAATAACTTCTATACTTAAGTTTGTTTTTGAATCAAACATTGTTAATAGAACTCCCTCTAATTTTAATTCTGGATTTAATTTCTTTTTAGTTAACATAATAGCATTTAATAATTGTGTTATTCCTTCTAAAGCAAAAAACTCACATTGTACAGGAATAATAACCGAATCACTAGCAGCTAAAGCATTTGTTGTTATTAATCCTAAACTTGGAGGACAATCTATTATGATATAATCATACATTTCCCTACAACTTTGTACTTTGTTTTTAAACTGATATGCTTTCTGAAATCCCGGATCATCTTTACCTTTTTCTATTAATTCAATATCAATACCTGCTAATTGCAAAGAAGATGGTAATAAATCTAGATTTTTAAATTTTGTTTTCAATATGACATCTGTAATTTCTTCACTGTCATTAAAGATATCATAAACACTCTTTTCAATATCTCCTTTATTAAAACCAACACCTGTTGTGGCATTTCCTTGTGGATCTAAATCAATTAATAAAACTTTTTTTCCCTCTATCGATAAAGAAGCTGATAAATTAATACTTGTTGTTGTCTTACCAACTCCTCCTTTTTGATTAACTAAAGAAATAATTTTTCCCATATATATCACCTGCTTAAATTATAGTTCATATTAATGATATCAAAAAAAAGAAAATAATTAAATACCAAACATAAAAAAAAGAAGAATTTTTTATAAACTCTCCCTCTTATCAATCTTAATTGTAATTTGATACATATCATCAAAATTAATTTCATCAGTATCAACTTTAAATTTGCTTTTTGCTTTAATGTCATCAACAACATATTTTAATTCATCAATAATATCATCAACACTATCTATAGTTTCTTCTTTCGATACATCTACGAAATCTGATGTGTTTTCAACATAATCATTTTTATCATCAAAAGAATTTGTTACTGGTTGATTAACGTCATTTATTACTTCATTATCATTATATGAAGAATTCAAATAATTATTTTCACTTGGATTATTAGCATAATTATTCATAAAATCATTATTATTGCTAAAATTATCATTATATCCTTGATTCACATTATTTTGTGGATGTGGTTGTTCCATTCCATTATTATAGTTATTATCCATTGGTGGATTATTATTTGGCATTGTATTTCCTACATTACTATCATATCCATTTAGAAAATTCATGAAATCATTATTGTTTCCACCATTATTCATTGGTGCATTATTTCCATAATTATCGTTATATCCTTGATTCATATTATTTTGTGGATTTGGTTGATTCATTCCATTATTATAGTTATTATCCATTGGTGGATTATTATTTGGCATTGTATTTCCTGTATTACTATCATATCCATTTAG
>CACZNM010000008.1 GCA_902782535.1 uncultured Erysipelotrichaceae bacterium | reverse complement strand
TATCGCTCCCGCTCTAAAAGTATCTGCTGCAATCATCATAACTTTCTTTCCATCATTTTTAAGTTTATGTGCTAGTTTACCAATCGTGGTAGTCTTACCAGTTCCATTAACGCCTACAAATAAAATAACGGTCATACCATCATTATTAAAATTAATTTTACTTGATATAATATTATCATTAACATAAATAATAAATAATTCATCAACTATTATCTCTTTTAATTCTTCGGGATTTTCAATATTTTCACTTTTAACACGTTTTCTTAGTCTATCAATAAAATTCATAACTGTATTAACACCAATATCTGCCATAATTAAAATATCTTCTAGTTCCTCAAAATACTCTTCATCGATTCTTTTATGTCTTGTAGTTAAAGAAACCAATCTTGAAACAAAATTTTCTCTTGATTTAGTTAAACCCTCTTCATATACTTTTGTCTCCTCATCTTTAACATCTTTCTTTTTAAATAAATTTTTAATATTTCCAAATAGTCCCATAAATCCTCCTTGACTATTTAAATTATAACAAAAAGTAATGAAAAATGATACATTATTACAAAAAAACCTTCTATTTTTTAGAAAGTTTCTCGTCTTTTAGCATTATATCACTTTTAATAAAAATAACTATTTTCTTTAAAAAACTAATTTCTTCACTCATTTTCTCAGTATCTAGTAACGTATTAGAAGAAAAAGAAAGAATTTTGGGTATTAATAAACGCGCTATTAATAGTTTATATTCTAAAGAATCAAGTTTATTATGTTTTTCATAAATTCTTAAAACATTATGTAATTCCAGTGATGCATAATATTTTCGATAAATACTTTCGATATCGTAAATAGGATTATCAAAATGAGCTTTATCCCAACTTATTAAATATTTATCTTTATTCACTATTAAATGATCAATTGAGATATTATTATGTAATAAAGATACACGAATACTTTTTTCATTGATAATTCTTTGATACCATTCATCAATATAATCACTAGCTAGATTTAAAGCATAATAGATTAACGAAATATTTCTTATTAACAAATACTCTGTAGGACTTAAAAAGGTTTCTTTATCGATTAAATCGTTCATTTTTATATAGAAATTTTTCGTTTTATCAATTTCTTTTTTAATACTTTCATAAATACTCTTAATTTCATCTAAATCAAGCTCTCTTAAATAAGCGGTTTTACTATGTAATTTAGCAATAATAACGATTAAATCTTCTATCTTTTGTTCTTTTTCTTCTTGAACATCAGGAATATATTCATACATATCATAATCATTATTCGAAGAAAGCATTAAAGGAAAGGAATAGAAATCTCTTGATGATAAATATTTATATATATCACTATTATTGGCATTTAACTTAATTATATATGTTTTTTCCTTATCACTAATGATATATATTTTCCCTTTTTTAACATAAGAAAGAGGATGAATGTTAGTCTCTTTAATTATTGTTCTTATTTCATTATTCATCAGTACTTGGAATGATTAATTTATCGCCTATTTTTAACTTTGATAAATCATTAATTTCTTCTAATTCTTCTTTGGCTATTTTATATTTATTTAAAATACTTGTAAGTGTATCATTATCATTAAAAACGTATACTCGATATACACTATATTCTTTAGTACTATTATCGGTTTCTTTAAATAAATCCGTATTCTCCTCTATTTTTTTCTCTTTCTTAGGATTAATTTCTAAAACATCATTAATTATTTCTTCTTCCTTATCATAATTTACTTCTCTTACTTCTTTTTCTTGTTTTTCCTCTTTATAATATAAGTCGTCTAACATTAAATCAATTTTAACACGTAATATATCATCATTAATTATTTCATAGTAAAAATCATCAATCATAATACTAGACTTAGTTGTATCATACTTATCATCAACACTAATTTCAACTGGTAGTGGATAAGAAAAATCTTTTTCTATATTATCATTTTTATTACAACCTCTAACTATTAATTCACCTTTGATTGTATAACTATCAAAAAATTTCAAAGTATCATCTAAAGCAATACTTTCTATTTCACCTATTTTTTCATTAAATTTAATATCTTTATTAAAAGGTATAATTTTGTTCATAATATCCTCTCTTTCATTTAAATATATGAAAAAAAAGAATATTTAGAAGTATAAACAATTATTAATAATATAATTTTTTATTTCTTCATCTAAAATATTCTTTGTACTTTTATTATTCTTAATTAATTCTCTTGCCCTAGTTGATGATATATCCAGGTGGTAATTTACTATTTCAAAATGTTTAATATATTTTTGATATTTTTGCATAATAATATTTTTAGCACTGATATCTCTTTCAATTACTATAAAATTATAATTATCAAGGAGATAATCTTTGTTATCAAATTTATCTAAATTATCTAATGTATCACTCCCAATAATAATTTTAATATTTCCATATTTCTTTTTTAATAGATTTAAAATTCGATAATCAAAATAAGAATAATTTTCCATAATATTATCAATATCCAAAAAAGGATACTTTCTTTTATAAATCATTAACATATTAATTCGGTGATGCATTGATACTAAATTCTTATTCTTCGTATTAACAGGAATAAAGAAAATACGAGAAAATCTTTTTTTTAATTTAAGACAAATCTTTAAATGCGCTAAAGTTGGAGGATTAAAACTTCCAATAAATAAACCTACCATTATATTATTACTCCTATTAAGTCAATTAAAGCGCCACAAATAACACCAATAAAATAAATTAGTATTAGTATAGAGATATTTTCTTTTAAATTTTTATTAGTTCTAAAAAGGATTAATAACCCTACACCACAACCGGTTAAAAGACCTGAAAATAATGATCCTAAACTGATTAATTCGCTTAAATACAATTCCGTAATTACTACACTACTTGCACAATTAGGGATTAATCCTACTAAGCTTGTTAAAAAATAACCTAACACACTTTTATTCGCTAAAAAAGATGATATAGCATCTTCTCCTATATAGTAAATTAAAAAGTTTAAAAACAAAGTTATTAAAAACAAATACAAGGTAATACTTAAAGTATGATGTAGACTAGACTTTAATATCCCCTCTTCACAATGACAGTGATCATGTATGCATTCATCATGAATATGATTATGATAATTTTCTTTTTTATGATAAAACAAATCGATAATAAAGCCAAAAATAATACCTATTATTATTTTAATACCAATTATTTTTAATATAATTATTATATTAGTACCTTTCGATATTAAAATAGGTAACATCTCATCACTTGTTGATAAATACACGGCAATCAAAGTTCCCATCGTAATAACATGACTAGAAAATAGTCTCGTTGCCATGGCACTAAAACCACATTGAGGAAAAGACCCTAATACGCCTCCCACAATAGGACCAATTTTTCCATTATTAATAAGATATTGACTATTTTTTTTATTCATTTTATGTTCAATATATTCTAAAAGACAAAAAGCCAAAAATAAAAAAGGGATAATTTTTAAAACATCAATTACGGCATCTTTAATTACTTCTAGCATCACACACCACCAAATCACCATGATTTTATCATAAAAATAAGAGCAAGACAAGTCTTACTCTATACTTTCTAACATCTTTATAATACTTATTCCATAACCTTTTTTGGGATTATCAATTACTGTATGTGTTACTGCACCAATTATCTTTCCATCTTGAATTATGGGACTACCACTCATTCCTTTAACTATTCCACCCGTTTTATTTAGTAGTTTTTCATCATTTATTTCGATTAAAAAGTTCTTTGTAGCATTATTTTTATCAATAGAGAGGATTTCAATTTCAAAACGTTCTTTTTTATCATCATTAAGAACGGTTACTATCTCTGCTTTCCCTATTTTAACATCATCCATGCTTCCTACTTCCATTAAGTTTTCCTCACTTATTTTTTTATCCAATTTTCCAAAAATACCTGTTTCAATATTATAATCAATTGAACCATAGATATTATTACTATTTATCTTAGCATTTTTTTCTCCGGGATTACCAACAATACTTTTCGTAACACCAACTATTTTTGATGAAAAGATATTTCCTTTTAAGAGAGTAAAATTATTACCACTATTTGTTTCAATTACTTCATGTCCCAAGGCTCCATATGAATTATTCATGGGATCAATATATGTTAATGTTCCAATACCTGTTATGCTATCTTTAACATATATTCCTGTTTTATAACCACCATCTTTGTCTTTTGTTAATGTAAGATTTGTATAATTCAATTTATTATTACGCATATAACCAAATTGGAGATTTACAATATCATTATCATACTTAAAATTATTTAATAAATCATTAATATCATTAACTGTTATATCATTAACACTAACTATTCTATCACCGATTTTAAGTCCTGATGTTTTAGATATATCTTTTCCATTTACTGGATAAAATCCTACAACAAAGACACCTTCTGAATTAATTCTAATACCAATATTTTCACCACCTGGAATTAAATATTTCGCATAAGCAAAAACATTAAAGGGAATAATAATACTAAAAGATATTAAAAAGATTAGTAGTTTTCTTTTAAAATTCATATAACCACTCCTTTTAAAATAAACTACATTATTATTGTTTATAACTTTTTATAAAAAATACTTGTTAAAATTTAACAAAAAAAAGATGCAAAGCACATCTTTTCTAATTTTATATATTTATTCTGTACTATTTGGTTGCCATTCTGCTTTTAATGTAATATTACATGTATCGCCTGTAATCGGTTTTGTAAAATCAAATTTACTACCATTTAATCGCCACTCAACAAACGTATAATTCTCTCTTGTTGATGTTGGTGGATTTTCTATTACAACACCATATGGTACTACTCTTGTTGTTGCATCAACGCCACCATTACCATTAAATACTATTGTACAATTTTTCTCTTCATAAATAGCATCTAATGTCATATCCTTAGTTATTGGCGTAGAAAAATCAAATTCTTGGCCACTATAATTCCATTTAATAAACTTATATCCTATTTTAACTGGATCAATTGGTTTTGTTGTAATTACTCCACATTTAACAACTCTTGAAGCTAGTTCACTTCCCCCAGCGGTATTAAATGATACTGTACAATTAGTTTCTACAGCATTAAATTTAGCTTTTAAAGTAATATTCTTATTGATTTTTGTATCAAATTTAAATGTTTTTCCATCTAATTGCCATTCAACAAATTGAGAATTAGCTTTAGTTGGATCTGTTGGTTTTAATACTGTCTCTCCTTCTAAAACTTCTCTTTTTAAATATTCTGTTCCATCATCATACTGAAAAGTAACTTGATATTTTACTGGTTCTCTCCATATAGCTCTTAATTCAATATCCTCAGTAACTTTCGTTTTAAAATCAAATTCTTTATCATTATAATTCCATTTATCAAAAATAAAGTTTTTCTTCGTTGGATTTCCTGGCTTTATTGCAGTAGTATTTTCTTTTATTTTTTGACTTTTTACTTCACTACCACCGTCTGAATCAAAGCTTACTGTATACCATTTGATATTTGTATCTTCACTCCATTTTGCAACTAAGGTAAATCCATGATATACTTTGGCATCAAAATTATATTTTTCATCATCTAAATACCAACCATCTAGTACAAAACCTTCTTTAGTTACATTCGTTGGTTCCTCTATTTTTTCACCAGTTTTAACTGTTTGATTTTGTACTTTCGTACCACCATTAGTATTAAACTTAATAGTATATTTTTCTACTTTGACATATTTTCCTTCCAAACTAATATTACTATCTAATTCTTTACTTTCATCATATTCTTTTCCATCAAGATACCAAACAATAACGTATCCATTTTTGTTTTCAAAACCTAATTCATCCATATTAATATCGGAAAACTTTTCGACATTAATTGTTTTTGTAACATCATCTATTTTAAATGATACGTCATATTTTGAAGGTTCAATTACTTGTAATTCCCATAGGGCTTTTAATGTCATATCTTCCTTTACTGGTAAATTAAAGTCATATAAAACATTCTTATATTCCCATTGCACAAAATCATAATTTTCTTTCACAGGATTAGAAGGAACTGCTATTTTTTCTCCTTCAGCAACTTGAACACTATTTATAATACTTCCACCTTGTGTATCAAAAGTAATGGTATATACAGGTTTATTAATAAAATTATTTACAAAGAAAAACGCAATACACAATAAACCAAAAAATATTAAAAAGAATGCAAATAATTTATACTTTTTCTTCATCTCAATCCCTCTTCTCTATTCTAATAATAACATATTTAATCCTTAAGGTAAATAATTATTTGCGAGAATTTAAAAAAAGGTCAAATTGACCTTAGTTTTCAGTTGCAATATTTTCGTTTAATTCTTTCTTTGATGGTTTTATTTTTTCAACAAAATGATACTTATCATTAAAGAAATTGAATAATATTTTAAATGCTCCAATAATTGGTGTTGCAAGAATCATACCAATGATTCCGAAGAAATGTTCAAAAACTAATAAACCAATTACAATCGTAATAGGGTGTATATCTGTTGCTTTACCAACAACAATTGGATTAATGATATTACCATCAATAAATTGAACAATAATTATCGTAATTGCCGCGATAATTCCACACATCGGACTAATGGAAAAAGCAACTATTACGGTTGGAATACCACCAATATATGGTCCAAAATAAGGAATAATATTCGTTATGCCACAGAAGATAGCGAACAAAAGTGGACTACTTATACCACTAATAATCAATCCTATAAAAGTAAAGAACGCTACACCAAGAGAAGTGAATAAAGTTCCATTAACATATCCTCTTGCCATCAAATTAAGTTCATTTAAAATTCTAAAAGTTTCCCTCTTATGTTTATGTGGTATCCAACTTTTTACTTTCTCTTTCAATTTGTCGAAATCAAGTGAAAAATAGAAACCAATCATTGTTCCAAGAAGTAATCCTGCACCACTTGAAATAATTTTTGTTATCGTATCAATGATACCTGCTAAGGAATTTGTTGTTAAATTATTAGCAAAATTTTCAATTTGCGTCATGATATTACTTTCAATGGTATTAATATCAATTTGACTATCTTGAAATTTACTAAAGAAATTCGTAATAAAATTCTTTATTTGTAATAAGAACGATGGTACTTGACCAATTAATTCTTTTAACTGCGATATAAATTCTGGAACAACCAAAACAATTAATAAGATTAAGAATAATATAAAACCAATATATACAATTGTTGTAGATAATTTCCTTCCAATATTCTTTTTTTCTAATAATCGTATCAATGGTTCAAATAACCATGCTACTCCAAGTCCAATGAAAAGTGGCATACAAATAGAAAGAATTGTTCCTATAATACTTAATATTTGTGTTTTTTCAAGGAAAACAAACGCAAAGATAATAATACCGCATATTGAAAGAACTAGAAGTATTTTTAATATTACCCTCGCCGTTTGAATTAAAGCGTTTAAATTCTTGTAATCAATCTTATTATTTTTTTTATCATCCATAACATATCCTCACAACACTATTATACACCATTTTTGGTAAAAAATAGTAATTTTTTTATTTAATTAACATTGCATCACCAAAAGAGAAAAAACGATACTTATTATTTACTGCTATTTTATATGCGTTTAAGATGTTTTCTCTTCCTGCTAAAGCCGAAACTAACATTACTAAAGTACTTTTAGGTAAATGAAAATTCGTAATTAATCCATCAATCGCTTTAAATTTAAAGCCTGGATAAATAAAGATTTTGGTATCGCCTACCATGGGTTTAAAGATATCACTATCCAATAAACATGTTTCAAGTGTCCTCACACTCGTTGTTCCAACGGCAATAATTTTTCCACCATTTTTTCTTACTTTGTTTAATGTATCACATGCCTTCTTGTCAATAATAAAATGCTCACTATGCATAACGTGTTTCTTTACATCATCAACCATTACTGGTCTAAATGTTCCTAGTCCCACATGTAAAGTAACAGAAACAATATATACACCTTTTTCTTCTATTTTACTTAATAATTCTTTTGTAAAATGTAGTCCAGCTGTTGGTGCAGCCGCTGATCCATAATCTTTAGCATAAACCGTTTGATACATATCTTTATTTTTTAATTTTTCATGAATATAAGGTGGAAGTGGCATTGTTCCTAATTTATCAAGAATTTCCATAAGTATTCCTTCATAAATTAAATTAACGATTGTTATCCCTTCCTCTTTAACTTCGATAACCTTACTTTTTAAAAGACCTTCACCAAATGATATAATAGTTCCAACTTTTAATCTTTTTTGTGGTTTAGCAAGACATTCCCAAGTATCATTGCCAATATCTTTTAATAACAATAGTTCAATAACCGCACCAGTATTTTCTTTTTCTCCAATAATTCTTGCTGGAATTACTTTCGTATCATTGATAACTAATGCATCACCAGCATTGATATAATTAAGAATATCATAAAATTTTTGATGTTCTACTTTTCCTGTTTCTTTATCCAACACCATAAGTCTTGCCTCATCTCTTTTATCAAGAGGTGTTTGGGCGATTAATTCTTTTGGAAGTTCATAATCAAAATCATCTGTACTCATTTGTCCATCCCCTTTAACTTGTCCTTATCCTATCATGCATAATTATGGTTGTCAATTCTTTTCCTTATTATTTTATACTTTTATCAAAAAAGTCGATCCTGATACTCAATTTCTAAGTGTTCATAAGCTTTCTTAGTTACTACACGACCACGTGATGTTCTTTTAATAAAACCATTTTGTAATAAATATGGTTCATAAACATCTTCTATAGTAGATATTTCTTCGCCAATACTTGAGGCAATCGTTTCTATTCCTACTGGTCCACCATTAAACTTTTCAATAATAGCTCGTAAAAATTGATGGTCAGTCTCATCAAGACCTACTTTATCAACTTTAAGTCTTTCTAAAGCTTTATTCGTTATTTCCTCATTAATTTCATCCAAGCCTTCGACAAGAGCGAAATCACGAACTCTTTTAAACAAGCGATTAGCTATACGTGGTGTTCCACGACTTCTTTTAGCTAGTGAAATCGCTGCTTCATGTTTAATTGGCATATTAAGAACTCGACTTGTTCTTTCAATAATCATCCTTAGTTCATCTTCATCGTAATATTTAAGTTTACAAGTTATACCAAAACGATCTCTTAATGGGCTTGTCAAATCTCCTGCTCTTGTTGTCGCACCAACTAAAGTAAATGGGGGTAAATCAATTTTAATACTTCTTGTATTAGTATCCGTTCCTACAACAATATCTAAAGTAAAATCTTCCATCGCTGGATAAAGAATTTCTTCGATAAATCTAGGCATACGATGTATTTCATCAATAAATAATACATCCCCTGGTTCAAGCGTTGATAATATCGCTGCCAAGTCACCTGACTTTTCAATTGCAGGCCCTGAAGCCGTTTTTAAATTACTACCAAGTTCATTCGCAATAATATTAGCAAGTGTTGTTTTACCAAGACCTGGTGGACCATACAAAAGTACATGATCCAAAGGTTCATTACGCATCTTAGCCGCTTCAATGAATACTTTAATATTTTCTTTCACTTCACTTTGTCCAATATATTCTGATAAACTTTCCGGACGAATATTATTATTTTCTAAATCTTCTTTTTGTTCTTCTACATCTAAAATTTCGTTCACACTTTCCCTCCTATTTACCAACTAATAATCTTAAAGCCTCTTTAATCTGTTCTTCAAGACGATTTTCTTTATTAACCTTAGGCATAACAACTTTGATATCTTTATCCTTATAACCAAGACCTTTTAAGGCTTCTAATAGTTCATCTTCTTCACTTGTTACTTCTACATCATTAGTAATAGTTAATTTACCTTTTAAATCAAGAATCATTTGACGAGCTAGTTTATCACCTATTTTAGGAAATTTTTTCAAATACAAAATATTCTCTCTATTAATAGCATCACTTATTCCATTAATACTTCCAAAAGCAATAATTGGTAAAGCCATTTTAGGTCCTAATCCTTTAACATCAATAAGTTTTAAAAATAATTCTTTTTCTTCTTTTTTCTTAAAACCATATAAACTTTGTTCATCTTCTCTTATATATTGATAAACATAAACTGTATATTCATTCCCTATTTCAAACGAATATGGATTGGGTGTATATATTTCATATCCTATCCCATTATTATCAACAACAATACTAGTGCTATTAATATCACTTATTTTCCCTTTTATATAATTATACATAAATCCTCCTAGAAATCTTTTAATAACTCTTCTATTTCTTCAATATTTTCTTTATTTTCTTTTTGCTCTTTATCAAACCATTCTGGTAAATTATCCTTTTTTATTTCAACTTTCTTCGCTATCGTTTTATTTAATTTTTTATGTTCTTTACGACAAATATCCATCGCTTCTTTAACTGTTTCAATATTAAGTCTTCGCCATTGTCCAGCGATAGCTTCAATATATTCTTTATTAAGTTTTTTATTATTTGTTTTTAATACATAATCAATTAAAACATTAACAACGCCAGGTGGTAATTTTTGATCAATCATCAAACTTTCTATAATCTTTTTATCACGGTTAGTTGGTTCTGCATTATTATAACTACTTTTTAAAAATTCATATGGACTAACATTTTCAAAAGTGTATATCATTTTAGCTAAATTAGAGTTACTACCTTCAATTTCTTTTAAATATTCTGGCTGTTTATTATAGATTAATGTTGGTAATTTACCATTATTTTCAAATTGATAAAAGTTTCTTGCAGAATCTCTTAATTCATCTTTATCAATCATGCCTTTTTCATTAATTGCATTACGAACTAATCCTTGCATATTTAAATTATCTATTTTATAGATATAGGCAAGATAAATAATCAAATCAATTGTCTCTTTATTAAAACACTTGGGACTAGTCATTCTATTCGGTATACCACTTATTATTAAGTTAATATCAATATTACTTTCGATAACGATTTTTCTTGTTTTATCACTTGCAATATCAGGATTTTCAAAAGCATATCCATTAACACTTGTAAACACTTTATCAAAGCTCGTTGTAATATCCTCAAATTCTTTAGTATTTATTTTTTTTGTTCGATATTTACTTACTAAGTTTTCATATTCTATTTTTCCTAGATTATTATATAAAACAACATTTAATATTGGATGATTTAAAAAATCACTAGCAGAAAGTGGTGCATATAAAACATATATATAATTGTTAACCGTATCTTCACGAAAAAAAGTTTTCAATAGTCCAATTGCTTCTAATTTCTTTCTCGCTTCCACTATTGTATCTAAATTAACAAGCATTAATCCCATTAAATGTTGATGTGATAAATAATCACTTTCAATTTTATCATCCCGTAAATCATTTGTAAGAGTTAAATAAAGATTAATCGCTGTAACTCCTATTATTGGTTGATAAAGTGATACTAAAATATCTTTTTCCCTATTTTCAATAAAAGCTTTATTAAAAACTTTATATGTATCTGCTGGTAATATATTTCTCACTCTATCACATCCTTTACCTAATTATAACAAAGAAAGAAGAAATAATCTATTCTTTGACATGTTAATTCTTCTTTTTATTTTGTAAATAAAAGATTCCTTTTCATATCTTTTTCTCGTTTCATCATTTTCTACTCTAATTAACATCTTAACAACCTATAATGTGACCAAGAAATACACCATAAAATTTGACACTTTTTGTGTAAAAAAAGAAAAAATGTAACTATCATTCTTAAGTTACTTTTTTGCATTTAATACTTTTTCTATTTCACTTATTAATTCATCTTTATTAGGAATATAGTAAGTATAAGTAGATGCAAAAATGTTATTTGAAATACCACCTAAAGAGTATTCCATTGTTACTCCTTTTTTACCAGTACAAAGAATTATTCCAATTGTTTCATTATCATATTCATCCTTAATTTCTTTATTATAATAATTAACGTACATATTCATCTGGCCAGCATATTCCGGTTTCATATCTGTCATTTTTAAATCAATTAAAACATATGATCTTAATATTTTATTATAAAAACAAAGATCAATATAGTAATGTGTATTATTATCTAAAGTAATTCTAACTTGATTACCAACATACATAAATCCTTTGCCTAATTCCATCAAAAAAGATGATAAATGGTTTATTAAATTTTTTTCTAAATCACTTTCTAGTAATGGTTTATTTTCTTTTATTCCAAGGAATTCAAAAACATATGGTTCTTTTAAAATATCCTCAGGATGACTTATTAATTGCCCCTTCTTTGATAATTCTAATATTTTTTCTTTATTCTTTTTACCTTTTGATAATAATAAACGTTGATATAATGATGAGTCTATTTGTCGTTTTAATTCTCTTTTTGACCACCTAGAATTAATACATTCTTGTTCATAAAACTTTCTTTCATTATCATCTTCAATATAAATTAAATAACAATAATGACTCCAACTCAATTTACCAACCGGTGGCTGGCAATTCTTATATTTATCATAAAATATCCTCATATTTTGAAGCCCAGATCTACTGTATCCACTCCCAAATTTTCTGGTTAATTTCTTTGATAATTTATTCAAAATATCTTTCCCATATTCTGCTCGAATATTACCATTTTGTTCATTCTCAATAATTATTTTCCCTATCATAAAATTTGTTTCTACCAATGTTTTATTAATTTGATAAACCATTTTATTTTTGTTTTCAAAGATAACTTTTTCTATTCTTTCATACATATCATTTATAACAATATTATTACTTTGATTTTTTTCTATTACATTTGTTTGCATTTAATACCTCCCTATTTATAAATTCTTTATTATTTAGACTCCTTATTAATTTTTCGAGCGATTTTTTTAATATCATTAATTGATTTTAAATACTCTTTTTCAATAGAGGTTAATTCTTTAAATTGATATTTTCTATATTCTACTTCTGCTTTTTCTATTGCCTTTTCATGACTAATTTTACCTGGATTATCTAATATTTTAGCATCGATAGAATTTAATATTTTATCTAATTGATTAATATAATCTTGCATTTTCATTGGTTCATGTTTCATTGCTTTAAACTCTGCAAAATCAAAATATCCCGAAACCAAATTATTTAACATTTTTAATTCTTCCTCCGTTAAATAGTTTTTGGCTATATCTATATCATTAATATTAGGTAATTCTCCTTTAAAGTTAGTGAGTCCCATAAATGGTTTAGAAGAATCAACACGGTTATAAATAACTTCTGCTGCAGTATTTCCATGTACTGCATAATGAAATTTATTTTGGACAATTTGAAAAAACTTCATTGTTTCTGCTGCCTTAGGATTAAAATCAATTGCTGTGGCATATAAATCAAGTACTTGTCGATATAATACTTTTTCTGATGATCTTATATCTCTAATACGATTTAATAATTCATAAAAATATTCCCCTCCACCAAGATTTTTAAGTCTATCATCATCCATTGTATATCCTTTGACAATATACTCTTTAATCCTTTCGGTAGCCCACTTTCTAAATCTTACTCCCTCTAATGATTTAACACGATATCCAACACTAATTACAACATCAAGACTATAATATGATACAGATTGCTTTACTCCATCAACACGCATTTTTTGCGTGTTGTTATTTTTATCAAGTTCACCATCCTCAAATACATTATTAATATGTTTTCTAATAACTTTTTCATCTCTCCCAAAAATTAAAGCCATTTGATTAGCTGAAAGCCAAACTGTCTCATTTTCTAAATTAACATCTAATTTAATTTTTCCATCAGTTGATTCATAGATAATCAACTCTGAATTACTTATTTTATTATTTTTCATTATAATATCCTCCTTATTTTCAAACTAGCATGAATTTAAGATGAAATCAAGCAAATGAATGATGTTTTACAAACTTTTCAATGGTCTTCATAATATATATTACTATATTATATAGACCGCTAAATATTTGACACTTTTGTGTAAAGAAAGAAAAATAAAAAAACTAATAGCTTAACCATTTCTTGATTAATTTATTAGTTTTATTTAATTTGCTTATTTACTTTATAAACAATATCATTAATTGATTTTTCTTTTTCTAATCTTTTAAGATTTTTATTAGGAGTTGGTAAATTTTCTGGCATAGTACCACCTTGACTAGCAATAAAATTCCTAATATTTTTCCCCATATTATAATGGGTATTATTAGCATTATTTTCTCCATGTATATTATCTCTTTTCATTTTAGCCTCCGTTTGAACAATTCGAAACAAATTATCTGCTAACTCTTCACTTCCCATATTATCCAAAATATCTTCTCGATATCTTAATCCTTTTCTTTTAGCAATATCATTAGCTGTTTCTCCACCATATAATCCCATATATCCTGCATTATGAAATTTATCGAAATTTTTTACTCCTGCTTTCTTAGCAACTTGATTTAATGAATAATTACCACGTCTAGTTAAATCTCTTTGATAAAATCTTTTTTCATCTTCATAAAGTAAACTATATTCTTTTTCGTTTAATTCTTGACGTCTTGTCTGAATAGCAAAATAAGTTTGAGCAAGAGCAATGGCTTTCTTTCTTGTATCACCATTTTGTGCTATAAGATAACATGCATAACGAGATAATTTGTAATCATCTAGTTTTCTTTTGGTTTTAGATCCAATATCGACCATTTTGCCCACCTTGGCAAAATGGTCTAACAATTCACCATAATTACTTTTATCACATGCAATCATTGCCATATTAATTACATTTTCAAATCTTCTCCACTGCTTGTATTCGAGAGCAATCATTAGTTCTCTAGCACTCCAATATTCTCTTCCTCCTTCATCAATATGCTTTATACTTTCAAACACATTGTTACTAAGTTCTAAATCATACATAAATTATCATCTCCTTAGACTCAAATTAGCATGTATTTATAAAAGAATCAAGCAAATATATGATGTTTTACAAACTTTTCAACGCTCTTTATAATATATATTTCTATATTATATAGGCCACTAAATATTTGACACTTTTATGTAAAGTAGGAAAAACAAAAAAACTAATAGATTAACCACATCTTGATTAATCTATTAGTTTATATTTTATTCACTTATTTCAAAGGGACTGTTTGTATCTCCTCCAACATATCCTATACCACCAGTAATTTTAATTCCAGATTTTAGATTAATTGATGGACGGACGCCGGCTTTAGTACCCTTAGGCGCAGATGTTTCCAAACCGTCGTAGGTACTAACATAACGGACGTACGAAGCAGATTCTGGGGTTATTGTCCACATAGGTTTAGATGTACTATATCCACCACCTAATTGGGCCGAGAACATCTCTCCTACTCTTGGCAGTCCCACTTTCCCTGTAAACGTTTTATTAGTATCACTTCCTGTATATTTAGTACAATTTTTAGTAGTAATGTTATCTAGGGTGCTTACATCATCTTTACAAGTTGTTATTTTATAATGTTCACCACTTCCATAGAATCCTAAATAATACGTTCCATCAACTAGCATGTTTTTATAGGTATTTGATATACTGTTATACCACGTATTATTTAAATAATAATCCCAATATGTATCAGTCTGTGTATTAGTACTCTTTCCAAAATATACCGAACTTGCAAAATATTTAGTTATACCTGTTCCATTGTCTCTAAGATAATCTACTTTGGTTAGTTTTGTTGTGCCAGTATTTTCATCTAATGAAACTATTCTGTAGATATCATTGTCAAATTTAACATATTCGCCTACTGAGCGACTACTAATCAATGTACCATTTGATGGATTTTCTTTATCGCCAACTATTTTATATGGAGAGTTTATTGTTCCACTACCAGTAAATTCAAGTCCAGATTTTAGATTAATGGATGGACGGACGGCACGTACTCTCGCAGGCAAAGAACTGTCCATAGTGCCGGTGACGCCCACACCGCTGACGTACGAATCAGAATACGATGTTATTAGCCACCAATAATAACCAATATTTAAATAATTCGAAGATGTATTTGCATTTCGATAGGAATTATAATATTCATAAGCATTTAAAAGTCCAATAGGCGCTTCTTTTGTCTTTTGAGTCGCAATAGATTCTGGTCTTACTGGTGTACTATTACCATCAGTTGAATAATTCCATGTAGCATCACTAATTAAAATATTACTTGGATTAACTAATGTGTCATAAAAGTCCTCATTCAACCACTGATACATATAGGATGTAGTATTAGCATCCGTATAAAAATTTACTTGTCCTGATTCATTAAAAGCAATAGATGTAATATTATTTTCTGTCACCAATTTCATTGCACCATCTGGATAAATGGCCGTAATCCTCCATAATTTTCCTGAATACCAAACATAATTCATATCCACACAGTCATTAGTTCCTGAAAAATAAATTATATCATCTGTTTCATCATTTGCAGTACCCATATCATCTATCCATATTGGATTACATATATTATTATCTATCTTATTGTTAACTGCCTTCATTACTGCTTCTGATCCTATATTTAATACACGATCTTGTGAATTTACATGAAGGGTATAATTAGCATAAAGATTAGCAAACTGTGCTTGCGTATAAGTAGCATTTTCCTCTGGATCATCAGATATTGTTACTTCTTCACTAATCCATGCACGAACACGATATTTTCTTTGTAATTCTGTAGTTTGATTAGTTGGTATAATAAAGCTACTAATATTTGCAGAATTGAAACTACTTAGACTTACTCCTGATAACAAAAGCGTTTCATTATTACTTCCATCAAGTTCTGCTAAATCAAATAAAATATAATCATCGCTAATTCGTGTTTTACCAGTTACATCACTTCCATGTGACAAAGTAAAATTATATCCTAAAACCTTTGTTAATGATGTATTTTTACCTACTAAGTTAAAATCAATATAATTATCACTTCTTGCTCTTGCTTCTTCTTCTGTTCTTGGATATTGATTAGTTAAACTCAAGTTCAAATTACTTTCTAATACTCTTACATAAGCTTCACCCGTTGTTATATCTGCTTGTCTTGTATCTTCTTTATAATAATTAAAGAAAGCATAAGTACTACCAAATAAAGCAAATACTAAGATTAAAACTCCTAATGCATATCCCATTTTCGTTCCTATAATAAAACTTTTTCTCTCTTTTGGTTCTTCTTTTTCTACATTAACAAGTGTATCATATGTAATCTTGTTATCTTCCTTAACTTCTTCTTTCTTAGGTAAAATACTATCTAAAACATTATTATTAACTAAATTATCTTCTTTATTTACATTTTTTTCTATTACAGAATCTTTGCTTACTAAAATACTATCTAAATCGATATTCGTATTATTATTTTGAATATCTTTAGTAACATTATCTACTTTATTAATATCAATATTATTATCAATATGAATTGGTTCATCATTTACAACCTGATTATTCATTGTAACTGAATCATTTTCTAGTACTGGTTTACTATCTTTTTCTTGATTAAATTCAACTACTTTCTTTTTTAATAAACCTTCATATTCATTATAATCAATGTTTTCATCAATATATAACACTTTTTTATTAATATCACTCTCTATATTACTATTATTTACATTAATATTATCTTCTCTAATGACATCATGATTAATATTTCCTACATTAACATTTTCCATATTAATATCTTTATCAATATTAATATAATTATTCTCATGATTTTTCTTTTTCTTTTTATAATAATATCTATTATGTTTATTGTAATTATAATAATTATGATGATTATTATTTTTATGGTATTGATAATATTTTTTCTTTTTATTATTTTCCATATCTCACCTATTATCTATTATTAATTTTATCTTAATAATCACTATTAGTCAATAATTTCTTCTTCATATTTTGATTTATATAAATCAATATCCCCTTGATTTCTTGTCTCTTCCATATTTATCTTAGGAAGCTCTGATATATCGCTTAATCCAAAGTAATCTAAAAATTCACTTGTCGTCTTATAAAGTATTGGGCGTCCTGGAAGTTCACTTTTTCCACATTCTTTAAGCAATCCTTTTGCAACTAATTTTCTTATCATTGGACCAGATTGTACCCCACGTATTTCATCTACTTCAATTCTAGTTATTGGTTCATTATATGCAACTATAGCGAGTGTTTCTAAAGCATTATTTGATAAGCGATTATTCTCTTCATTAACTAATAATTTTTCATAATATTTCTTATGTTCATTTTTTGTTGTTAATTTAAAAGTATTACCTAAAAAATGAATTCTAATCCCTCTTTTTTCATCCTGATAACTATCTTTCAAAGCATTAATTAACTTTACTGCTTCATCATGCTCTATTTCTAGTATCTCCATCATTTGTTCTATAGTTAATCCATCATCACCAACAACAAACAAAAGTCCTTCTAATGCCGCTTGTTTTTCTACATTAATTTCCATATATTCACCTTACTATCTAATTATAAACTAAAAAAAGAAGATTGACTAGTCTTCTTTATCTTTTTCTATAATCCTTCACATATAATATTATCAAAATTATCTTCTTGAATAATTCTTAATTCATGTTTTTTAGCCATTTCTAAAATAGCGAGAAAAGTAACAACAATATATTCTTTTGTTTTAACTTCAAATAATTCAAAGAAATTAATTTTCTTATTTTTTCCTAGTTTATTTTTAATATGTTTTATTTCATCTTCAACACTAAGCTCTTTTTTTGTAATTTTGGTATTAACAGGTTTTTCTAGTTCAACTCTTTCTAAAAACTTTTTAAAAGCTTCTACTAAATCATCAATATTAGCATCAAAATCAATCTTTGTATCTTCATCTTTATATTCTTCTAAACTAGAAGGTATTTTTGTATAATAATTACCTCTATTACTCTCTAATTCTTTAAACTTCTCTACTTGATTTTTATATTCTTGATAAATAATTAAACGATTAATTAATCTTTCTTTTGGATCTTCTTCCTCTTCCTCATCTTCACTTTTTGGAAGTAACATACGAGATTTAATTTCTAATAATTCAGATGCCATAACAAGATATGAACTGGCAACATCTAAATTCTTCTCTTGTAATTTATTAATATAATCTAAGTATTCATCGATAATAATTTCAAGTTTAATATTCATGATATCCATTTTATGTTCTTTAATTAAAGATAATAATAAATCCATTGGTCCCGTAAAATCATCTAAAGTTATATCATACATTTTTATCATCTCACTTTTACATAATACATTATACTGTAAAATAAAAAGAAATACTAGTATAATTATTGACTTACTATTCTAAAAATATATAAGATGTAGTCTTATGTTTAAAACTAAGTAATATTTTTATTTTTAATAAATTCACGGAGCATTTTAATTAATGCTCTTTTTTCTATTCTAGATACGTAACTTCGAGAAATATTTAAAGTCTTGGCAATAGATTTTTGCGTTTGTTCTTTGATATTACCAAGTCCATATCTTCTTTCAATAATATCTTTTTCGCGGGGATTTAATACTTTAATATATTCATTTAATAATTTAATATTTTCTTTAGTGTGTAAATCCATGGCAAAGTCTGGTTTATCACTTTTTAAAATATCAAGAATAGTTATTTCGTTACCTTCTTTATCATAACCAATACTTTCATTTATTGAAATATTTTTATTATTCTTATTATTGCTTCGATAATACATCAATATCTCATTTTGAATGCACCTGGAACAATACGTCGTTAATTTAACACTTTTGTTCACTTCATAGGTATCAATACCTTTAATCAAGCCAATAATTCCAATACTTATTAAATCATCTTGATCAGAGGTACTATGATCAAACTTTTTAACTATATGTGCGACTAATCTTAAATTATGTTCAATTAAAATATTTCTTGAATCTTTATTTCCTTCCAACATTAATTTTAAATGATATTCTTCCTCCTCATCACTTAATGGTTCGGGAAATAAATTATTAGAATAACTTGCGGTAAAGAAAAACAAATTTTTTATTAACTCTAAAAAAAACAAAATAATCACCTAATAATACATATGTGAATATTTTGTCAAATATTAGTTTTTTTCTTCTTTATAAAATAACATAGACTACCAAAGATAATATTTAATATTATACTGTTCTTAACTTTATAAAAGTAACCATATAAAGTAATACTTTCGTAATTAGTCAGATAGATTAGAGAAAACATAATACCATCATATATCATAATATTTAAAATAACTAAGCATAAATAAATTATGATATTTTCTTTTACCAATTTTAATACTTTAATATCTATTCTTCCGATAATTAAGAAAACAAGAGCATTAAGAAGAAAAATATTACTATAAAAAATATCATAGATTATTCCTAATATAAATACGATCTTATAATAATCTTTAAGATTATTTTTCAATATAAAAGGTATTAAACTAATTGTTAACATAGGATATAAATAATTTAAATTATTAAAATAACTAGGAATATAATAAGTAATTAAGCCATCTAAGATAATTATTAATCCACTAACTATCCAAAATTTCTTTTCTTTGTAAGATGCTAACATATCTTAAATCCTTTATTTCACTAGATAATTTAACTAAAACAATATTTCCAACATTATCATTATCTTTGATTATTTTATCGACTTTCCCTATTAAAATACCTTTAGGAAATACTCCTCCCATTCCAGTTGTTTCAACTATGGTTCCTATGGAAATATTTTCATTTTTATCAATTATTATTCTTAATAAATTATTCTCACTATCATATCCTTTAGTTATTCCATAAATATCATTAATTCCTTTTATTACAACACTTATTTTACTATTTACATCATTGGTAGTAATTAATTTTATATCAGAAGTATACTTCCTTACATTAACTATTTTTCCTATTAATCCATCGGCATCAACTACAGCCATATTTTCTTTTATTCCATCACTACTACCTTTATTAACAGTTATACTATTAAACCAATATTCTCTATTTCTTTCTATTACTGTGGCGTTAAGATAATTAAAGTCAGTTAAAACATTACTAATATTAGTTAATTTTTTTAAAGCATCTATTTCTTCTTCTAAATTAGTGATTCTTATGTAATTAAAATCTTCTGACATATTTAATTCATTATTTTTTACTAAAGCTCTTACTGGATATGTAATATAATCTTTAAGAAGATAATATGGATAAAATATATTAACATTATAATTAACTGCTACAAAGGAAAGACCATAAATAATCAATAACAATACCATTGTTCTTAATTTAATCATATAAATAAATCCTTATTATGATCATAAAAACTATAATAATCATTATCACTTATTATCATATGATCAATAACATTAATCCCTCCTATTTTTCCTATTTTTATTAATGATTTAGTAAGATAAATATCTTCCATACTAGGACTTGTATCACCACTAGGATGATTATGCATACAAATAATACTACTACAAGAAGTTAAATATGCTTCTTTAAAGATTTCTCTTGGATGAACAATACTACGATTAATAGTTCCCATAAATAATAATTTCCTTTCAATTAATTTATTTTTA
>CACZNM010000007.1 GCA_902782535.1 uncultured Erysipelotrichaceae bacterium | reverse complement strand
TATTTAAAAGAAATTGTTAAGGAAGCAGTTATTTTATAACTCTAGAATTGGGAGGATGAAAATATGATTCAACAAGAAAGCCGTTTAAAAGTTGCTGATAATTCAGGTGCAAGAGAACTTTTAGTTATTCGTGTACTTGGAGGAAGCAAAGTTAAAACAGGTAATATCGGTGACATAGTAGTAGGTACTGTAAAAAAAGCTACTCCTAATGGAACTGTAAGAAAAGGAAAAGTAGTAAAAGCTGTTGTTGTTAGAACTAATTTTGGTATTCATAGAGAAGATGGAAGTACAATTAGATTTGATGATAACGCTTGTGTAATAATAAGAGATGACAAGAGTCCAATAGGAACACGTGTATTTGGACCAGTAGCAAGAGAACTTCGTGATGATAAAGATTACATGAAAATAGTATCCCTTGCTAAAGAAGTGCTATAAAGGAGTGTATTATGAATCTTAAAGTAGGAGATAAAGTTATGGTAATCGCTGGTTCTAATAAAGGCAAGGAAGGAACAATAAAAAAGATTTTAAAAACGGATAACAAAGTCATTGTTGAGGGTGTTAATTTAGTAAAGAAACATCAAAAAGATAATGGCAATGGAACGGGTGGAATTTTAGAAGTTGAAGCTCCAATTAATCGTTCTAACGTTATGGTTATTGATCCTAAAACAAAGAAACCTACTAGAATCGGTCATACAATTGTTAAAGACAAGAAAGTTAGAATATCAAGACGTTCTAGTGACGTACTTGATTAAGAGGAGGGTATAAAATGAACCGTCTAAAAGAAAAATACTTGAAAGAAATAGTTCCAAGTTTAAAAAGTAAATATAATTATAAATCAGTTATGGAAGTTCCTAAACTATCTAAAATAGTAGTTAATATTGGTGTAGGAGATGCTACAGGAAATTCTAAACTATTGGATGCTGCTGTAAGTGATCTTGAGTTAATTACAGGACAAAAACCTGTTGTTACAAAAGCTCGTAAATCAATCGCTGGTTTTCATGTAAGAGAAGGACAATCAATTGGTTGCAAAGTTACACTAAGAGGAGAGAATATGTATACTTTCTTAGATAAGTTAATTTCTATTGGTCTTCCTCGTGTACGTGACTTTCGTGGCGTAAGTCCAAAAGCATTTGATGGCAGAGGAAATTATACTTTAGGAATTAAAGAACAATTAATTTTCTCTGAGATTGAATATGATAATGTTGTTAAAGTACGTGGTATGGATATAGTTTTCGTTACAACTGCTAAAAGTAATGACGAAGCTTATAGCCTACTTGATGAACTTGGAATACCATTTAGAAAGTAGTGGGTGAAAATATGGCTAAAAAAAGTATGATTAATAAGGCTAATAGAAAGCAAAAATTTAAAGTGAGAGAATATACTCGTTGTACAAGATGTGGAAGACCACATGCTGTTATGAGTAAATTTGGTCTATGTAGAATTTGTTTCCGTGAATTAGCCTATAAAGGACAAATACCAGGCGTAAAGAAATCAAGCTGGTAAGAAGGAGGATAAGAAATTTATGGTAGTAACTGATACAATCGCAGATATGCTTACGAGAATTCGTAATGCGAACGGGATGCGCTATCAAGAAGTTAGTGTACCTGCTTCAAATCTTAAATTAAGTCTTGCTAAAATTTTAAAAGATGAAGGCTTTATTGAAGATTATAAGTTAGTTAAGGATGATGCTCAAGGAAGTATTGAATTAACGCTTAAATATGGACAAAATAAGGAAAGAGTAATTACTGGATTAAAACGTATTTCAAAACCTGGTTTACGTGTTTATGCTAAAGCAAGTGAAGTACCAAAAGTATTAAATGGTCTTGGTATTGCCATTATTTCCACATCACGTGGTGTAATGACTGATAAGGAAGCTCGTAAACAAAATTTGGGTGGAGAAGTTCTTTGTTACATCTGGTAGAGGAGGAATTATGAGTCGTATAGGAAATCGAAAAATAGTTATTCCTGCGGGGGTTACGGTAACAAATGAAGGTAATCTTGTTAAAGTAAGTGGTCCAAAAGGTAATATGGAAATGGAAGTAAAACATCCTATTTCTATTGAAATTAATGGTGAAGAAATTACTGTTAAAAAGGAAGAAGACACAAAGATTGCTAATATGTTACATGGAACAGTTAATTCCAATTTAACTAATTTAATCAAAGGTGTTAAAGATGGATATGCAAAGGAATTAGAAATAATTGGTGTAGGTTATAAATTTAATTTAAAAGGTAATGTATTAGTAATTAATGCAGGATATTCTCATCCTGTAGAAATGAAGATACCAGAAGGAATTAAAGTAGAAGCAGCTAGTAATACGGAAATTACAATTAAAGGTTGTGATAAAGTATTAGTAGGTGAATTTGCGGCTAATGTTCGTAAAGTAAGAAGTCCAGAACCATATAAGGGAAAAGGAATTCGTTATAAAGATGAACATGTTCGTCGTAAAGAAGGAAAGAAAGCTGCTAAATAAGGGAGGATAAAATGATAAGTAAAGTATCAAATCAAGCTGCACGTAAAGTTAGACATGAACGTGTACGTAGTAAAGTATTTGGAACTAATGAATGTCCAAGACTTTGTGTATTCCGTTCAAATACAAACATTTATGCGCAAATAATTGATGATGAAAATGGTAATACTCTTGTTAGTGCATCATCTCTTGATAAAGAATTAAATCTTAAGAATAACAATGTTGAAGCAGCTGCTAAAGTTGGCGAATCTCTTGCAAAAAAAGCTAAAAAAGCTGGTATTAAGAAAGTTGTTTTTGACCGTGGTGGATATTTATATCATGGAAGAGTTAAAGCACTTGCAGAAGCAGCAAGAGAAAATGGATTAGAGTTCTAGGAGGCATTATGCAAAAAGAGAGAAAAGAAAAAAATGTTAAAACATTAGAAGAATTAGTTATTGAAGTAAAATCTGTTGTTAAAGTAACAGCAGGTGGACGTCAAAGAAGATTCTCTGCATGTGTTGTTGTTGGTGATAGAAAAGGAATGGTAGGTATTGGTATTGGTAAAGCAGCTGAAGTACCAGATGCCGTAAAGAAAGCTATTCAACAAGCTAATAAAAATTTAATTAAAGTTAATTTAATTGATAATCGTACTATTGCACATGAAGTAACTGGTAAAAGCGGTGCTGCTAAAGTACTTATTAAACCTGCTCCACTTGGTGCTGGATTAATATCTGGTGGTGCTGTTCGTGCTGTACTTGAACTTGCTGGTGTTAAAGATATTTCCAGTAAATCACTTGGTGCTCGTACAAAACTTAATATGGCTACAGCAACGATGAATGCTCTTAAATCATTAAAGAGCATTGACCATGTATGTGAATTACGTGGAAAAACGAAAGAGGAGATATTAGGATAATGGAGTTACATGAATTAAGAAAGAATCCAGGTGCTACGAAAGAACGTAAAAGAGTTGGACGTGGAATGGGTTCAGGACTTGGAAAAACTAGTGGAAAAGGTGAAAAGGGACAAAAAGCTAGAAGTGGTGTAAGTATTCCAGCTACATTCGAAGGTGGACAATTACCTTTATATCGCCGATTACCTAAAAGAGGATTTTCTAATGCTCCATTTAAAATTCGTTATGCTACTATTAACGTAAGCGATTTAAATCGTTTCGCTGATGGTACAGAAGTAACACCTGAATTATTAAGAGATTGTGGATTATTAAAAAAACAATATGATGGTGTTAAGATTTTAGGAAATGGAACACTAGAAAAGAAATTAACAATTAAAGCAAATAAATTTTCACAAGAAGCAATTAATAAGATTGAAAAGTCAGGAAGTACTCAAGAGGTGATCTAGTATGTTTGCTAATCTAAAGCAAATTACGGCACCTACTAATAAAGATTTACGTAAACGTATTTATTTTACGTTAGGTGCTTTGTTGATATTTATTGTTGGTACCAATTTAAGAGTTCCAGTAAGTCAAACAAAGAATTTGACAGATAATTTAGGATTTTTAGATCTTTTAAATGCCATGGGTGGAGGTGCTTTAAAGAATTTTAGTATTCTAGCACTTGGTGTATCGCCTTATATTACGGCAAGTATTGTTATTCAGCTTTTAGAAATGGATATCATTCCCTATTTTGCTGAATTATCGAAAGAAGGACCAGTAGGAAGAAGAAAACTAAATCAAATTACGCGTTATGCCGGTATTGTTTTTGCTTTCCTTCAAGGTTATGCCTTTAGTTATGCATTTATGGGAAATGCTAGTAGTTTGGATTATTTGTATGTTGCAATTATTCTAACGGCTGGTACGGCTTTCTGTTTATGGTTGGGTGACCAGATAACCCAAAAAGGAATTGGTAATGGAATAAGTTTAATGATTATGGCTGGTATTATTGCCACATTGCCAAATACATTTATTGTTGCTTTTAATGAACTTGTTTTATCAGGTGATATACTATGGCTTGGTATCCTTAAGTTTGTGGGCTTTGTACTTGCTTATTTCTTAATAATTATTGGTGTTATTTATGTTTCTGAAGCAGAAAGAAGAATACCATTACAATATGCTAATAGAACAACAGGAAGTTATGGTAGTGAACAATCATTCTTACCAATTAAACTTAATACAGCAAGTGTTATGCCAGTAATCTTTGCATCAAGCTTACTTGCGATTCCTGCAACTATTGCCACTTTTGTAAACAATACAGGTTTTAAAAACTTTGTTGATAATTATTTATCTTATACAAAGCCAGTTGGATTTGTAGTATATATTGTATTAATATTCTTATTTGGATACTTTTATACATTCTTACAATTGAAACCAGATGATGTAGCAGATAATTTGAAAAAGAATGGTGGATATATTCCTGGTGTAAGACCTGGAGCTGATACAAGTAAACATATTCGTTTTGTATTATCTAGAATTACCGTAACAGGAACTATTCTATTAATCATTCTTGCAATTATTCCTATTGTTGTTCAACAACTTACAGGATTATCTAGTGGTGGTGCAATTGGAGGAACAGGAATATTAATTGTTGTTGGTGTTGCACTTGAAACATACAAGCAACTTGAAGGAAGTCTTGCAACACGTAATTATAAAAAGAGTAGAGGTAGAAGAAATGCGTAATATTATTTTTATCGCTCCACCAGCTGCAGGTAAAGGAACTATTTCAGAAAAACTGATGGATAAATATGGATATAAACATATATCTACAGGAGATATTTTAAGAGATATGGCTAGTCGTGATGATGAATTTGGTCATTCTCTTAAAGGAATGCTTGCAAGTGGAAAACTTGTTCCTGATGAAATAGTTTATGAAGCTTTAAAAAGAAGATTATTAATGAATGATTTAGAATCTGGATTCATATTAGATGGTTTTCCAAGAAATCTAAATCAAGCTCGTGAATATGATAAGATATTAGACGAGGTAGGAAAAAAACTTGGAGTAGTAATTTATTTAGATACCCCAAAAGATATATTAGAAAAGAGAATTGTAGGAAGAAGAATTTGTTCTTCATGCGGAGCTACTTATAATATTTTAACAGGTATTAATACTCCAAAAAAAGATGGTATATGTGATAAATGTGGTAGTCAACTTTATCAAAGAGATGATGATAATAGTGAATCTTTTAAAACAAGATATGAAACTTTTATTAATCAGACGTATCCATTAATTGATTTTTATAAAAAAAGAAATGTATTGTATAATATTGATTCAATAAATCCTGATGATACAATGCGAAAAGTTGAGGAGATTATCAATGATAACGATTAAAAGTAATCGAGAAATTGAACTTTTACGTATTGCAGGAAATATTGTTCATGAAACAAGAATGTATCTTATTCCTTTTATTAAAGAAGGAATTACTACTAAGGAATTAGATACTTTAGCAGAAGATTTCATCAGAAGTAAAGGAGCAACGCCTTCTTTTAAGGGATTAAATGGTTTCCCTGCAACAATCTGTGCAAGTATTAATGAAGAAGTTGTTCATGGAATTCCAGATGATAGACATCTTAAGAATGGCGATATTATTTCTATTGATATTGGTGCATGCTACAAAGGTTATCATGGTGATTCAGCATGGACATTTGCAGTTGGAGATGTTAGTCCTAAAAAAGAGGAACTTATGCTTCATACGAAGGAAAGTTTATTTGAAGGATTAAAACAAGTTAAACCAGGTAATCGTATTGGTGATGTGTCACATGCTATCGAAGAACATGCTAAAAAGTATAATTTAGGTGTTGTTCGTGAGCTTGTAGGACATGGCGTTGGAACAAGTGTCCATGAAGAACCAGATGTTCCCAACTATGGCAAGGAGCATACGGGACCAATATTAAAAGAAGGAATGTGTTTAGCAATAGAACCAATGTTAACATTGGGTAGACGCGATATATGTATATTAGATAATGACTGGACGATAGTAACAGAAGATAATAGTCCAGCAGCACACTATGAACATACAATTGTTGTAACAAAAGATGGATATGAAATCTTAACAGGAGGAATCGATGGCTAAGAACGATACAATTGAAGTAGAAGGTAAAGTATTAGAAGTTTTACCGGGGTATAAATTCAAAGTTGAGCTTAGTAATAAGCATATAATTGAAGCTCACGTTTCCGGTAAAATGCGAATGAATAACATTCGTATCGTAGAAGGTGATACTTTAGTACTTGAATTATCACCATATGATTTAACACGTGGGCGAATAACTTACAGAAAGTAATTCTGTGAGATAACCTATAGAAAAAGTAGGAGGGATAAATATGAAAGTAAAACCATCAGTAAAACCAATTTGCGCTAAATGTAAAGTAATTAAACGTAAAGGAAAAGTAATGGTTATTTGTGAGAACCCTAAACACAAACAAACTCAAGGGTAATTTAAGGAGGATTTATGGCACGTATAAAAGGTGTAGATATACCTAATGATAAACATACTTGTATATCATTAACTTATATTTATGGTATAGGAAGAAGTTTAGCTAAAACTATTTGTGAAAAAGCAAAAGTTGATCCTACAAAAAAAGCAGGAGATTTAACTATTGAAGAACAAAATGCTCTTCGTGATGTAATTAATGAACATTTAGTTGAAGGTGATTTAAGACGTGAAGTAAATATGAATATTAAAACGAAAATGGAAATAAATTCATATCAAGGAACACGTCATAAGAAAGGTCTTCCAGTTCGTGGACAAAGAACAAATAGAAATGCTCGTACACGTAAAGGAAGAGGTAAAGTTGTTGCTAATAAGAAGAAGCAATAGAGGGAGGATATAATGGCTTATAAACAAAGAAAAAGAAAAGTTAAGAAGAATATTCCAGAAGGAATAGCGCATATACATGCTACTTTTAACAATACCATTGTGACACTTTCTGATAAAGAAGGTAATGCTATTGCTTGGGCAAGTTCTGGAGCACTTGGATTTAAAGGTAGTAAGAAATCAACACCATTTGCAGCAGGACTATCAAGTGAAGCTGCTGGTAAAAAAGCATATGACCTTGGAATGCGTAAAGTTGAGGTATTTGTTAAAGGTTTAGGACCAGGAAGAGAAACAGCAATTCGTTCACTTCAAACCGCTGGTCTTGAAATTACAGCAATTAGTGATGTAACACCAATTCCACATAATGGATGTCGTCCACCAAAACGTCCAAGAGGATAGTTTGTGTGGCTAAAAAGGAGGATATCATGAACGAAATTAAAGGATCAAGTCAAACAATAGAGTTTGAAAAACCAGGTTATAAAGTTTCAGAATACGATGAAAAGAATTTCTATGCTAAATTTGAAATAGAACCACTAGAAAGAGGTTTTGGAACTACAATGGGTAATGCACTTCGTCGTGTATTATTATCAAGTTTACCAGGAACTGCTATTACAAGTGTTAAAATTAATGGTGTAGAACATGAATTTCAAACAATTGATGGAATAAGAGAAGATGTTATTACTATTATTCTAAATCTAAAAGCAGTTATTCTTGTTAATCATTCTAATGATGATAAGAAGATTAAAATTGATGTAACTTGTGATGAAGGAGAAAGAGTTGTTACTGCAGCCGATATCACAACAGATGGAGACATTGAAGTTGTTAATAAAGATTTAGTTATTGCAACATTAGCGAAAGGAGCTCACTTAGTTATGGAAATGACTGTTTCAAATGGTCGTGGATATGTTAGAAGTGAGGAAAACAAACTAATTCTTCAAAATAATAAAGTTGGTGTTATTGCAATAGACTCACTTTATTCACCAATACGCCGTGTTTCTTATGAAGCTGTACCAACACGTGTTGGACAAAATGAAAACTATGATAAACTAATTTTAGAAATATGGACAAATGGTGCTATTAAACCAGAAGAAGCTTTAGGAGATGCATCAAAAATACTAAGAAAACATTTCGAAATGCTTGAAACTGATGCTAAAGATATGGTTAATATTAAAGAGAAAACAGAAGATAGTAAAGCAAAAGCTCTTGAAACAAGTATTGATGATCTTGATTTCTCTGTTAGAGCATACAATTGCTTAAAAAGAGCAAATATTCATACTTTACAAGATTTAATTAGTAAAGATGAAAGTGAAATAATGAAAATACGTAATTTAGGAAAGAAATCTTTAAAAGAAGTCTTAGATAAAATTAAAGAATTAGGCTTAGATTTACGTGATAGTGAGTAGGTGAATTATGGCATATAGAAAATTAGGACGTGATAACAAACATAGAAGAAGTATGTTAGCAACCCTAACAAAACAAGTTATCATGAATGAAAGAATTCAAACAACAGATACTCGTGCTAAAGAAGTTAGAAAGTCAGTAGACAAAATGATTACTTTAGGTAAGAGAGGAGACCTTGTATCAAGAAGAAATGCCCTTGCTTTCCTTCATAATGATACGGAAGTTGTTGATAAGATATTTAATGATTTAGCAAAACGTTATGAAAATAGAGATGGTGGGTACACTAGAATCCTTAAAGTCGATGAAAGACGTGGAGATGGAGCATTAGTATCTATAATTGAACTAGTTAAGTAATTAACTGGTTTTTTTACATTATTTGACACATTGAAATAAAATAATTTTTGGCCTTTATTGACTATATATATATATATATAATGAAAAGTGAAAGAAGGAGTTGGAATGGAAAAAAAGAAAAATATTTTAATAGCGGGGTTGATAATAATAATTATTATTTTAAGTGGAGTAATAGGGTACTTACTTTCAAACAAAAATGCAGATGTAGAAGCTGGTGGTAAACAAGAAGAAACTCAAAATAATGCTCAAGTAACAGTTAAAAAGAAAGCTAGTAGTTATGTAGGAGATTTATATCTTGATTCAAACGGGAAAGTGTATTTTAAATTATCAAACGAATTAAGGAAAAATGCTAATTATAAATCTATAGTAAATTCGGAGACAATGATTAATGATACTTCAGCAGTAGTTTTAAATGAAGTAAATGTTCAAGATATTGATTATTTGCAAAATGGTCAAGCGGGATTTGGATATTTTACTATTTTAGGTAGTAATTATTTATATATAATAAGTGATGAGAAAATAGAAAGTGAATATAATTTAGAAGTAATAAAACCAAATGTATTTGCTGACAAAAAAATAGTATCTGTAGGTGTTGATAATGGTACAGATGGGGCAATGGCATATGCAATTAGTGAAAAAGGTGATAAAATATATCTTTACGATGTAATAGAAAACAAAAATGCTGATATCTATGGAACATATTATAGTAATAGTAAAATTTTAAGTGGTGAATATTTCATGATAGATAATGATAGAACTTTAGTTATTGTTACATCGACATGTAGTGAAGGAATGTTCCCACCAAAAACAGTTTCGTATAAAGTTACAAGAGAAAATGATAAAATATCACTAGCAATAGACATCAACGAAGATGGAACATATCTAGATACATATACCGGATCAAAAAATAATGGAGTATATCGTTTTAAACCAGATACATATGGATGCACAACAGATGAAAATACATATTTTGTTAAAAAGTAGTAATAAAACCATAATTGAATTTTACAATCAATTATGGTTTTATAATATTAGTATACAATATAATAAAAAACATTCTTCTTTTTTTTTATAATAAATGATATAATCTAACTATAAGATATATGATATGGAGATTATATTATGAAGAAATTGATGGTTATTTTAGTTCTTTCACTTTTTTTTGTTATTAATGTATACGCAGAAACTTGCAGTAACAGTGAGTTATCAAGATTAAAGAAAATTGCCGAACAAGTCGAATTTTCCTATGATTATGATATTAAAAGAACAAATTATGAAGAAGGTGTGCTTGTTGATATTGATAATAGTATTACAGCATTAAACTTAAATCCAGAAATAAGAGTTTTAATTATAGAGGATTACTATAAAGATAAATATCAAGAATTTAAATATAACGATAGTAAGAAGGCCACATTAAAAGGTTTTTCTAATGGAACTAGTGTTAATATTACTATTGAAGCATATGTTAATAATTCTTGCTCAGGAAAAAAATTATTGACAAAAAAAATAAATATTCCATATTATAATCAATTTTACGATGATGAAAGGTGTGAAGAAAACAGAGATTTTGAATACTGTAAGAATGAAATGATGGATACTTCGATTACGAGTAGAATGTTTTACGATAAATTTCAAAAATATAAATATGGTGAAAAAAATGAAATTTTAAATACTGATGAAAATAAGGATGTGCAAGAAGAACATAGTAATAATCTTACAATTATTCTTATTTTGATTGCAGTTATTATTTTATTAATTATATCTTTCGTTGTTTGGAAGAAAAGGAAGAAGGATTTATTATGAAGAAAAAAATATTGCTTTTTCTCGCTTTAATATTTATATCGTATAATGCATTAGCTTATGATTATGGTGTTGTTTATGGTGATACAAAATATGAGGTAACATATTTAAAAGTAGATAAATGTGGTACGGATATGTGTGCAGATATAAGAGGTTGGGCAATTTTAACAAAAAACTATGCAGGTAGCGCTAATCAAAGTGGTGTTTTGCAAACTGGTAGTAACGGTGTGAATACATTTGATCAGTATGGTAATATGTTTAATTCAGGATATTGTAAATATGGTTCAAAGCCATATAGATATGCTAACGGTAATATTGTTTCTGGTTCTGGTGAAATGGACGAAAAATATTTATATCAATATACGCTTAGTGTTTATGATGATGAAAATGAAAGACTTCTTGGTGATTCTATTTCTAATCCTGATATAATAAAGTTTGAAAGAAGATCTATAAGTTTAACTTTTCTACAGGCAGTTAAAAATAAAAATATAGGAAGATTAGGAGAAAATAACGAAGGAAAAACGGCGTGTTATGAGGATGTTGGATTTAAATTTATTGTAAATTTATCAAAATTATCAAAAACCGCAAAATTTCGTTTTAAATTGACAATAAGTAATGGTGATGGTGTTGCTGAAGGCAGAAGTAAAGGGAATGGACGAGATGGAATAGCCACTTCCAATAAAAAGAGTAAAACAGTTGATATAAGTGTTATTACAACAAGTGGTGATGATTCTTTATCAACAGCTATAGATGTAGAATCATTAGTTGATACTGTGACAACGGTAAAGAATTTTATGGGAAATGGTTATACGTGGGATAAACCGTGGGGAAGCAAAAGTTCTAGTTATGTTATACAGCCATATCAAACATTTACTGTGTTAGAAAGAAGGATTTCTGAAGATGTTGGATGGTATAGGATAAAAGTAAATGGAAACAGTCAAAGATGGATTCCAGCTAGTTGGACAGAACCAGTTGCTTCACAGGCTACTATTGTAACTGTAACAGAAGAAGAGACACCTGATCCAACTATATGTGCCTTTAAAGATATTACTGTACAGAAGCAAGACAAAGAATGCGAAAAATGTAATGATCAGGTAACGATGGATTCAATTGAGGGAAAAAAATGTATATTAAGTGATACATCGACGGATTTCTATTCTATAGCTTGTAATGAAAAAATTGTTTCGGATTTTAATCCAGGCAATTTGAGTGTAAAAAAAGGACAAGGTTTTTATTATGGTATTACCGTATCATCAACCAAAAAATGTATAGGAAGATTTGATGCTGAAAAATGGAAAGAGGCATATAATTTGGCATTAACAAAACGAAATAGTAGTAATAGTTCGGCTGATTACAATAAATATAATAATATGTTGGAAGAATTAAAAAATATTGTTAATAGCTATAATAACTATGATATGCGAGATAAGAATAATCCTGAAGCTTCAATTGAAATTGAATATAAGAAAAAAGGTGGAAATGCATACTTGGATTATGCATTTGATAAGAATATTACAAATAATGGCGAAGGAAATTATGTAAGTAGAGCAACTTTAAATTTAGGTGATAGAGATATAACTAATCCGAGTAATTTTGAGTATTCTAACGAGGCAAATCCACGAGTTATCGAATTTTATCCACAAAAAGTGTATTTGGCGCCAATTACTGGTGAAATAGTTTCAGAAACTTATTCAGGAGGAATTGATGGAGGTAATAAATTTTATACTGATATTAATAGTGATACCGGTGATTTTACTCTTACTATTCTTGTCAGTAATTTAGGAAAAAAAGTAAAATCCACGATTACTAATAGTAAATGTGTAGGAACTATGTCTGAATCAACAGAATTATATCGTATTGTTGAAACAGATAACCCTTTTGTTAATAAGAATAGATTGAATAGTATTAATAATAATTGGAAAAATAGTAAATTTGATTTTACTCAAAGTATAAGTAATTACAGTGGAAATATGTATGTGTTTAATCTTTCTAGATCAAATATTAATGAAATTAAGGAAGATAACAAAAGAGATAATAATTCATATATTGGTACTTGTGATAAGACAACAAATAAATTATCTTCAGCTATGGAAAGTGTTTGTGATACAATAAAAAATTCTAAAAATAACTAGCAATTATTGCTAGTTTTTCTCTTTATTATATGCTATACTTAAAATAGTGAGGGTATATGAGTCGATTGAAGGATACATTAACAAGTGAAAATATTCAATGTGGTTATGCTTATTTTTATATTCATTTTATTGTAGAAATTGTCTGCTTTTATTATCTATCGAAACTATCAAATAGTTCGATTGTTTGGCTTGTTCCCTTTTTATATGATGCCTTTGCTTTTGTACCTCAAAGTTTAATTGGTTATATCAGTGATAAATATCCTAAAATTAAAATGAGTTTTATTGGTGTTATACTTTTATTATTAGGAATAAGCTTTTTTAGTTTTATGAATATTACAAAATTTGTATCACTTTTTCTTATATGTTTTGGTAATGCTTTTTTACATATTAGTGGTGCAGAAAATACCTTAAAAAATAGTCATGGAAAATTATCACATTCTGCCATTTTTGTTTCGGGTGGAAGTTTTGGTGTTATAACAGGAAGATTACTTGCAAAAACTTTTCTTTCCGCATGGATAATGATACCTCTTATTTTAACAATGATTCCTTTTATTCTTTATGCTGATACTTTTAATAATAAAAAAAGTGATTGTAATAAGTTTAATTATGTAAATGGTCATATTAATGCTAGTTTAGTTATTATTATTGCAGTTATGGTTGTAATTATTCGTGGATATATGGGATATGGAATCCCAACTTCTTGGAATAAAACAGTTATAGAAAACATATTACTATTTAGTTTTATGGGGATTGGAAAAGCATTAGGCGGCATATTATCAGATAGTTTTGGTATTAGAAAAATTGCTATTTTAAGTACTCTTTTTGCCATACCTTTTCTTATCTTTGGTGATAATATCATGATTGTATCACTTATTGGTGTTATGTTTTTCTCTATGACTATGTCAATTACTTTAGCAATATTGGTATCAGTTTTAAAGAAAACACCGGGACTTGCTTTTGGTTTAACAACAATTGGTTTGTTTTTAGGAACAGCCCCTATATTCTTTATTAAAATATCGAGTACATTAAATATTATCATGATTATTACAATGTCAATATTGTGTTCATTTTTACTTGGAACGATTTTAAGGGGAAGTGATAGTGATGCTTAAGTGGATCTTTGATAGTATTTACTTAGAAGATAAATTTTTATTATTTACTGTGTGCGTAGTCATTATTCTTGCTATTATTATTACAACAGGTATTTTAGTTATGAAAGAATTAAGGAGTGAAAAATGTTAATTCGTGATTTACCAATTGTTATGGTACGTTGCCTATTAATAACTGTTTTTGTAGAAGTAATAATTGCGTTTATATTAAAATATCGAAAAAAAGATCTATTAAACGTTATGCTTGTTAATATCCTAACTAATCCACTTCTTAATAGTACGGCAGTATATATAAACTTTTATTATGGGTTAAAAGCTAGGGAAATATTTGTTGTTATTTTTGAAATAATAGTCGTTATTATTGAAGGTATGATATATCATAAATATATGAATAGAAGAAAGATTAATGGATATTTATTATCGTTAATTTTAAACGTTTCATCTTACATCATTGGATTAATAATTAATAAAATAATATATTAGGAGGATGTTATGAACATTATAGATGCTATTGCACCAACATTTCCATCGTGGTATGATAATAGTGATAATTATCTTTATATAATAATAGGTGTTTTAATCTTTATTATTATAATAGTTATTTTACTTATAAAAGGAAAGAAGGGAAAAAAATGAAAAAAGTATATGTTTTAGTATTCGTAATTTTAACTCTTTTAATTAGTGTTAAAGCAGATATGGAATCACCACATATTATTGAACATGAGGTAATGGTAACCAATAAAGAAGGGGCCATATGTTATGAAAACGGGAAAAAGACAGATAAGGTTATTCCATATGGAACGATGTTAAAAGTAGATCATGATATTTCTGGTAGTTTTATTGATGTTTTTAATAGTGATTACAGTTGTAATGTTAAGTTTTCTGATGTTAGTGCTAAAACACAGAGCTTTGACATAAATAATAGTGAAGTTGAAAAGTTAACTCCTACGAAAGCTATTATTTTGGCTAAAGGTGGACTTAATATGCGAAAAGGTCCAGCCGTTTCCTATTCAAAAATATTAACCATTCCACAATATAAAACAGTAACAATTACTCATAAAGCTGGATCATTTTGGTATTATACTGAATACGATGGTAAAAAAGGTTGGATTACTGGAATGGATGGCTATATCGGGTATGATGGAAAAGAAGTATTATGTAACTATGAAACGACAAAAATTTATTCGAATGATGGAAAAAAAGTCTTAGGAACAATTCCTGCCAACCAAGAAATAACAGATTATGTCATTTTAACTGGTACACCATATAATAGTAATAATTATTATGTTATATATAATGATATAAAAGGTTATGTTAAAGAAATGTTCAATAAAACAGATGGTGATGGAATAGTAAAACTCCTTAAGGATTATGATGTCAAAGATTCTAAAGGAAATTTAAAAAAGAAGATAACGGCAAATCAAGAATTAAAATATAATATGATTTCTCAAAATAATATAGGTTATTTTCCAGAAAACAAACTTGAAGTATACATTGATAATGAGTATTTTGACTATGTTAAAAAGGCCAATTTATTAACAAAGACTAGAGGATATATTGGTGAAGGTTTGTATGGTGAAGATAAAGAAGAAAATATAGTGACTGAACAAGAAGAACCAGCAGAGGAACCTTTACAAACAGAAGAAAATAAATTAAAAAGCAATAGTGAAATAATCATTATATGTGTATTATCAAGTATTATAGGTGCTTTAACTTGTCTTGTAATTGTAATACTTGTAAATAGGAAAAAAGAGAATGAAATGGGTGATTTTAGTGAAAATAAATAAGATTTTTATAAGTTTAGTATTAATTTTCATTGTATCTTTAACATTTAATGTTAGGGCTGTTGATGTTGGTTATTATTTGAGTAATTCTGAACTAAATTATAATTATGATAGTGCTCCAAGTATAATAAAAGTTCAAAGAGGAGATTATATATATGTTACAGCAATTATTAATAATGTTCAAGGTACAGAGTTAGCGCTTAAAGATGGAAAAGTGACGGTTAGATGGGATTATGATTATTTAGAATTAGTTCCTTATAATGATTTGAATTATAGTTTAGAAAAGAGTACTTTTCAAAATCTTGTTATTAACGAAGTTTCAAGGACTAGTAATAGAATAACTTTGGAATATACTACTGATGAAGTAATAAATCAAGGCATTAATAAATTAATGGAATTTAAATTTCGTGTTTTAGATAATGCCAAAAGTGGTTTAACTAAGATATATGAATTAGACGGTGAAACGAGTGTAAATTGTCTTAAAGATGAGGAAACTATTGCTTGTGGAACAAGTTATAATAGTGAGCTTAAATATAACGTTGAAAGTAGTAAGATCAATACACTTTCTAGCATTAAAATAGATGGTAAGACAATAGATAATTTTAATGAAAATATAACGGAATATAATATAGTTTTTGAAGGTAATAAGGAAAAAATCAATATAGAAGCAATCAAAAAAGAGGAAAAAGAAAGTATTAATGGTGATATAGGTACAAGAACCTTGGAATATGGTCTTAATGTCTTTAATATAGAAGTAACTAGTGAATCAAATGATAAAAAAATCTATACAATTAGAGCAACTAGAAAAGATAATAGAAGTAGTGATAATACTCTTAAAGAATTAAAGTTATCCGATGGAATAATTCAATTTAAGAAAGATATTACAAATTATGATATTGATGTCAAAAATGAAGTTGACAAAATTACAGTTATTGCAACATTAAACGATTCTAAAGCTAAGTTTAAAGAAGATTATTCTAAAAAAGAAATAGAATTAATGGAAGGTATTAATAAAATATCAATAACTGTTATTGCAGAAAATAAGGAAGAAAGAACATATACAATTAATATTACTCGTAAACTAAGTAGTAATAATACATTAAAGGAAATAGCAATAAATAATGAAAAGTTGACGTTAAGTAAAAACGAATTTTTATATTATTATACGGTTAGTAATGATGTTGAAACAGTTAATATTAAGGCATTAGCAACAGATAGTAATGCTAAAGTTGAAATAGATGAACCATCCACACTTCAAGTTGGAGAAAACGAGATAGTAATAAGTGTTACTGCTCCTAACGGTGATGTCGTTAGGTATACTATTGTTGTTACAAGAGAACAACAATTATCAAACGATGCTAAACTTAGTAATTTAGAAATCGTTGGCTATAAAATTAGTTTTGATAAAGATACAGCATATTATGATTTAAAAATTAAAGATGATGATTATCTAGAATTAATATATGAAACAGAAGATGAAAATGCTACTGTGACTGTTGAAGGAAATAAAAATCTTGTTAACGGATCAATAATTAAACTTAATGTTAAAGCAGAAGATGGTACAGTTGGAAGGTATTTTATAAATATTGAAAAAGAGGGTAAGAAAAGTAATTTCATTTTGTTCGTAATAATTTTCTTAATTATCATTTTAACAACTATTGTTATACTTCTTATAAAGAAGAATAAAAAGAAACAAAATAAAAATTCTAAAATAGAGTCTTCAGTAAAAGAAGAGCCAACTAATAACGTTCTAGATAAATTTGAAGATAATGATGAAGAAAATAAACAAGATATAAACGAAGAGATAGATAATACAGAAAATGATCAACAAGAAGAAGATAATGATGTTTCAATGGTGGATTTAGAAAAGACGATTGTCGTAAAAGATTTAAATCCAGTTATTGATGAAAAAAAAGATAAGAAAACTATCGATTTAGAATAAAAAAAGATGAGTGCGCTCATCTTTTTTACTTTAGCTTTTTTTGTATTTCTTTTAAATCTAATAATATATCTTTGTTTGATAGATGCTTTACTTCATCAATCTTATATCGTGGTATAAAATGAATATGAAAATGTTTTATTTCTTGTCCATAATCAGTATTATGGCAAATAGTTAATCCTTCACATTTAAGTTTTTCTTGATAAATTGGATATAGCTTCTTTATGACATTATTTATATGTACTAATATATCTTCAGGAACATTCAAAAAATCTTTATAGTGTTCTTTTGGTACAATTAAACTATCTCCATTCGTTGTAGGATTAATATCTAAAAATACCATTACTTTATCATCTTCGTATATTTTTTCGCTTGGTATTTCACCATTAATTATTTTACAAAATAGACACTCCATTTATTTCCTCCTTTATAAAATTTATTATATTATCTTTTTCCTTTTCGTTTTTCATAGCATAATGAATACTTGCTTTTATATATCCGGTTTTTTCTCCAATATTGAAATATTTTCCTTGATATTTTAGTCCTTTAACTTCACCAATAAAATTTAGAAGCGCATATGGAAGATAGTATTCATCATTAGCATGTTTTTGTAATTGGTCTTTTATGGTGAATATTTTTTTGTTTAATAGCATTCTTCCATGTAATTCACAATTTGAATGATTACTCTTTTTATCAACAATATCTATAATATTATCCTCTTGATCTAGTTTAATTATTCCTACGTTAGGAAGGTTATTTGATGCTCTTTCTTTTAATGCTACATACATACAAGGTTTTATCATATATTTATCAATAAGTTGTTTAGTTAAAGGAATATCGTTATCAATTAAGTCATCCCCATACATTATGATAAAGTTGTCGTTAGTAACATAATCTTTTGCAGAATATACTGCACCATATGTACCTTTTAGTTCTTGATAAACATAGACAAATTCTACATTATCAATAATCTCATTAATATCTTTTAACAATTCTTCTTTATCAGGCTTATCCTTTAAAAATTCATCTAAATAACTATCTCTACTAAAAAAGTGCTCAATAATTTTCCTATTATGCTCTGTTACAACAAAGATTATTTTTTTTATGCCAGATAAATATGCTTCATGAACTAATAAATAAACGTTTGGTACATCGTAAATCGGTAACATTTCTTTGGGAACCGTTTTCGTATATGGAAGAAGTCTTGTCCCCATTCCTCCTAATAAAATAATCGCTTCATTAATCATTTTCTCTCCTTGTAATTATTATAATATAATTTTTTTTATTATTCCATCTATTTTACTTTAATTTTTTTTCTTTATCAGTTATAATATATATAAGATAGGTGATTATGATAATAGATGAAAAAGTAGTAGAAAGCATGATAAATGAATCAAGTTATCTTGAAGGATTATATAATGTCTTTGATATGACTTATAAACTAATTGATGGAGATATTGAGGGTAATACTGATTTGCTAAAAAGGTTAGAAAATGATGTTTATACTGTTAATAGCAAATTATTATCTGATCAAGAGAGACTCGCAATCGAGATGAGAAAAATAATTAATGTTAACGAAAAAAATCCAAATTTAAAAAATAAAGTTGTTATTGAAAAAAAACTAGCGAATTTTTTAGAATTAATGGATGAAATATTTGACAAGAACATTGATGAAAATTATATTATGGAAGCTTTTAAAGAAAAATACAATGTTGCCAAGAAAGACGCGATTTTTAGTATCAAAAAAAAGATTGCCATTATAGAATCAGAACTTGGTATTCCTATTAATTTTTTTGAAGCTGCTTCTTTTGCATTCCTTGATTTATATAAAAAATATCGTAATTCGTATAAAAAAGATGACATGACAAATGAAAACGATGGAGGTAAATATGAATACATTTAATGAACTATTAGATTTATTTAATAAAGAATATGATTCATATAATTATCACTTAAAGGATATTGAAAGAGAAATATATAAATATGAAGAGATACAAAAAATAGTTGAATTAATGAATAAAAATGATAATTTGTTTTTAAGTCAAGTAAAAGGTATTGTGAATTATTATCCTGAACTAAGTGATTATGTCGCCTTATTAACAGAAATTGAATCAATATATAATTCATTAAGGAAAGGTAATTATGATGATATATCAACAGATAGAATTAGAATTGCTTTGACAGGTAGTGACATAGATAATATAGAAATAGAAAAAGTATTGAAAGATTTTGCATTGTGTAGCAAGCTAAAATTCTATGTGGAAAAAGCTGACGCTGATGTGAGTATAGTAGATATAGTAAAACATGCACATTTTAATATATTGGATTGTTTAACAAAAGCATTTGATGTCGTTTTTAATAAATTAGCAGGTGAAATAAAACTAAAATATAGTGCTCTTGGTAGTGTTGACGTATTAAAATCTAGAAAAGATAAAATAAATAGTGAGTTAGAAAGTGTTCTAAAATTTAAAAAATTATTTGATGAAAATGGATTAATAGATAATATTAATTATGATGATTTAAAGTTGTTTTATGAATGGTTACGTAATACAAAATTTAATAATAAAATTGAAGTGATTAAAAGTATTATTTTAAAACAAATCAAAGGTAAGGATAAAACAGAAGAAGAAATAGTTTCGGAAAATCGCGAAGAAGTTATTAAAAGAATTCAAAATGTAATATCATCTAAAAGTTTGACTTTTGATAGTCTTGACTTATCTGGCTTTACAGAAGAAGAACGTCATATCATCATGGAAATAAAAAAAGTATATGTCAATAAGAGTAGTCAATGTAGTGAGAGAGTACCTTTTACTGATGCTGAATTAGGTGATCGAAAGGATAGTTATTTTCATAATAATAAAGTAGAATGGGAAATAGTTCTTGCCGATATTGAAAATAACCTGCTTCCTAATATGTCAAGTAATCGTAATGTTGTGATGGAGCGATTTAAATATATTATAGAAGTATACAATAAGGAAGTCCAATTTCAAAATTATTTAGTAGAGTTAAGAGAAAAAAAGAAAACGTTAAATGATTATATTGAATATTTAAAGAAATTATTTAATATTGATAATCTTTATGACACAACATATGATTACTTATTTCAAGAAGGCGTTAGTGCTACTGATCCACGATATGATGATAAATATGACTATTATAATATAAGATATTTTCTTCGCAATGATGTTCAAACGTTTATTACAAATATTGAGAAGGAATTAATTATTATCGAGAATATTACCGCTGGTAATGATAATTATTTTGAAATAATATCTTTCGAGGAAATTAAAAATCGTTATGATGAGCTTTTATTACAATATCATGAAAAATGGGATGCATACGTTGAATATGGAAACAGAAAATATGAAGTTGAGGAAGAATTAGATAATAGTTCTATCCAGAAAGAAAACCTTGTTTTTTGTTTAAATGATATTTCATTTGATAATCGTTATGGTAATTATGATGAAGGTAAAGAAAAAGAGTTTGATTCGACTGTTAAATCGCTTGAAACAATTAGTTATAATTATTTAAAGAAACGATCTGGTAGAAAAGCTTTAGATGAAATAATGTATCGACCTTCGTCAAAAATTAATATGCGTAAAAATCAACGAAAAAGAGTCTTATCTACATTTGACAATGAATATTTTACTCCTTATCGATATAGTGGAACAGGTAATTATCGAACAGGTATGATAATGTTTCCGTTATGTAAAGAAAATAAAGATAAGTTAGCAAAAATATATAATTTAAAAGATAATTTTGCGGTTCTTGCAATCTTTAAAATTATTATGGTTGAAAGAGTTAATCATGGCGGATATGATGAATTTATTGAATTTATTAGGAAAAATGAAGAGAAAATAGAAAATATCGGAGAAATGTTCTTAGATCCGGATATTGATATTCAATTATTGTGTGATATTATTGATAAAGGTTTAGAATATAAAGAAAATCTTCGAAGACATGGGGGTACGAAATGAATATGCAAGATAATCTAAAAAAATTTGTTAGTAATTTCCAATTTTCATATAGTGAAGAAGAATTAAATACATTAGCGATTATATTTGATAAAATTATTAAAATTTTGTATGGAAATGAAAATTTAAGTGTTTTGGAAAAAAGCGATATAAACTATTTAAAAGATCAAAAATTAGTTGAAGAGATAGTTGGTAATTTAATTATTGTATATATTGGTTATGTAAAAAGTGGAGCGGTATTAAAGGATGATGCAAAAACAAAATTATATAAAATGTTAGAAGATATTGTTATTAATCTTCGAAAAATAAATGAGAAATATCAACAAGCACGCATGTGTAATAAACTTTTACAAAATGAAACAAATGTCAATGATTTAGATGAAAAGGATATTACTACTCTAGTTAATATGATAATTAATAGCAATACTAATGAAAAAGAAAAAGAAGATTTATTAGTAAATGTATCTTTAAGTATACATCACGAAACAAAATAGGGAATCTCAATTATTGAGGTTTCTTTTAATTATTAAATAAAAATGTCTAATATGAATCTTTTTTATAAAAAAATAATCTTTTTATGATAAGATATATATAAGGTGATAAAATGAATTTAAAAGATTTAAAAGTAATATTTATGGGAACGCCAGAATTTAGTTTATTAGTATTAGAAAATTTAATAAAAAACACTAATGTTATAGGCGTAGTAACCCAACCTGATAAAATAGTTGGTAAAGATAAGGAAAAGAGTTTTTCACCAATTAAAAAACTAGCAGTAGAAAATAATATTCTTGTTTTACAACCAGTGAAGATTAGACGTGAATATCAACCTATTTTAGATTTACATCCAGATATTATTATTACTTGTGCATATGGTCAAATTATCCCTGAAGTTATTTTAAATTATCCTAAGTATGGATGTATTAATGTTCATGCATCTTTGTTGCCTAAACTTCGAGGAGGTAGTCCATTACATCATGCTTTAATTGATGGATATGATAAAACAGGTGTTACTATTATGTATATGGATAAGGGAATGGATACAGGTGATATCATTAGGCAAAGTGAAATTCCTATTCATGATGATGATACAGTAGGCACTATTCATGATAAATTAAGTCTTCTAGGTAGTGAACTTCTTATGGAGACATTACCAAGTATTGTTAATCAATCTTGTGTAAGAATTAAACAGGATGATAATGAAGCAACATATTGTCATAATATAACACATGAAGAAGAATTAATTGACTTTAATAAAACAGGAAGAGAAATATTTAACCAAGTTCGTGGAATGAATCCTTATCCAGTTAGTTACTTTAATTTGAATAATATGATTTATAAAGTATATAGTGTTTCATATGAAGTTACTGATAGATATCAAGAGGAAAATGGTACAGTTATTAGGCAAGATAAAAATAGTTTAAGTATTAAAGTCGCTGATGGAATAATCAATATTCTTGACCTTAAACGTGAAGGAAAAAAGCGTATGAAGATAGAAGATTATTTAAATGGCGAAAAAATTAATTTTAAAGGAATGATATGTAATGATAAATAAAATAAAGGAAAATAAAAAACTTAAGGCAGCTCTATTTTTTGGCTTTTACTTTTTTTTCTTCTTATTTCTTTTTACTTATATCGGGAATAATAATGTTTCTTCTAAAGATAATACTGATAAAACGATAGAAGAGAAAGAAGAAATTAAAGAATATAGTATTAAGTATTTAACAGATAATAATTATATATATCATTTTATTATTGATGATGATAATAAAATAACAGAATATAATGGTACAAAAGAAAATATTGATTATACGGAATTTGATAATAAATATTTCTTGGATATTTTTAATATTAATCAATTAATTAAAAAAAGTAAATATATTAATACCACGGATAGTACTATGAATTATGAAATTAGTAATGACGATATAAGTTCTTTAATTAATAATGAAAAGATGGAAGGAATAAGTAAAATTAATGTTCATGTAACAAATGGTAATTTAGATAAAGTAATATTAGATTTAAGTTCATATATGCAAAAAGAGAAGTATTTAATTACATTAAACTATGAAGTTGGTGAAGAAGATGACTAAAATAATTTTAGTAGATGGTAATAATCTATTATATCGTAGTTATTATGCTACGGCTTATAATGGAAATTTAATGAAGAATTCTAAAGGTTTCCCTACAAATGCTTTATATGGCTTTATTAATATGCTTAATAAAATAATAGAAGATGAGCATCCTACACATATGATGGTTGCGTTTGATAAGGGGAAAACATTTAGACATCTTAAATACGAAAACTATAAAGGTACAAGAGGAGAAACACCTAATGAATTAATTAGTCAATTTCCTTTATCAAGAAAAATATGTGAAGTATTAGGAATTAAAGCATTAGAGATAGATAATTATGAAGCTGATGATATCATTGGAACTTACGCTAAGAAAGTAGAAGATGATAATATGGAAGCTTTAATAGTTAGCAGTGATAAAGATTTATTACAATTAATAACAGATAAAATTAAAGTAAAATTATTAAAAACGCATGATTATATTATGATGGATAAAGAAGAATTTAGAAAGACCTATGGAGTTGATCCTATTAATATGATTGATTTAAAAGCATTAATGGGCGATAGTTCGGATAATATTCCCGGTGTTAGTGGTATAGGCGAAAAGACGGCGATAAAGTTGTTAATGGAATATCAAACTATCGATAATTTGTATAATCATTTAGATGATATCACGGGTAAAACAAAAGAAAAACTTACCATTGACAAGGATAATGCTTATTTAAGCTATGAACTTGCAACAATATATAAAGAAGTGCCTATTGATACGAATTTAGATAATATTAAAATTAAAAATATTGATATTGATGCTTATAAAGATATATTAAAGGAATTAGAATTCTTCTCATTATTAAAAAAATTTGATAATCAAAAGATAGAAGAAAAAAAAGAACATACTTATCAAGTTATAGATAATCTTAATGAAGTAAATTTAGGTAATGAATATAGTTTATATTTAGAAGTTCTTGGTTATAATTATCATGATGCAGAAGCTCTAGGAGTTAGTATTTCTTCTAATGATAATAATTACTATATACCAATTAAATTATTAGAGAATACCTCCTTCTTTAATGATGGTAAAATGAAATATACATATGATTTAAAGAAAGTATTAGTAGTATTTAATAAACATAATATTTTAATTGATAAGAATGTTCATGATTTAATGATTGAAGGATATTTATTAAATAAGAATATTAAAAATGATATAGCTTATCTATCTAATCAGTATAATTATGACATACCTTTTTATGATAAAGAATTTGGTAGTGAAATCACAATCAAAATGATTGATGAAGAAACAATTGCTAAAGTTGCTACTCTAAAAGCAAGATTTATCTATGATTTTAAAGATACTTTTCTTTCTGAAATAAAGAAAGAAGATATGGAAGAACTATATTTCAACATGGAATTACCACTTGTTTATGTTCTTGCTAAAATGGAATTAAATGGTTTTAAAATAGATAAAGATTATTTACTTAGTTATCAACAAGAATTAAATGAGAAAATTAGTGCTTTAGAAAAGGAAATATACACTATTAGTGGGGAAGAATTTAATATATCTTCTCCTAAGCAACTTGGGGATGTTTTATTCAACAAATTAGGAATACCTTATCCAAAAAGAAAAAAAGATGATAAAGATTATTCAACAAGTAAAGATATTTTAGATAAACTAGTTGGTAAATATGAAATAGTTGATAAAATATTAGAGTATCGATCTTATACAAAACTAAATAGTAATTATATTGTTGGATTAATTAATGAAATAAAAAGTGATGGTAAGATTCATACAATCTTTAATCAAACATTAACAAGAACAGGTAGACTTTCATCAGAACGACCTAATTTACAGAATATTCCTATTCGTACCGAAGAAGGAAGAAGAATACGTCAAGCTTTTATACCAGATCATGATTATATTATTGTATCAAGTGATTACTCACAAATTGAACTTCGTGTATTTGCACATATGGCTAACGCTATGAATATGATAGAAGCTTTTAAAAATGATTTAGATATTCATGCTAAAACCGCTAGTGATATTTTTCATGTTCCTATTGATGAAGTCGATAAAGGAATGCGAAGAAGTGCTAAAGCCGTTAATTTTGGTATTATCTATGGTATAAGTAGTTTTGGCTTATCAGAAGATTTAGGTATTAACGTCATGGAAGCGAAAGATTTTATTGATAATTATTTAAATACTTTCCCTGGAATTAAAGTTTATATGGATAAAAGTATTAAAGAAGCTTATGAAAAGGGTTATGTTAAAACGTTATTTAATCGAAAAAGAGTTATTGATGAACTTAATAATAAAAATTATTTAATAAGATCAAGTGGAGAAAGAATGGCACTTAATACTCCTATTCAAGGAACAGCAGCAGATATTTTAAAACTTGCCATGATTAAAATACAAGAAAAAATAGATGAATTAAAACTAAATAGTAAAATGCTTGTTCAAGTACATGATGAATTAGTATTTGAAGTAGCAAATGATGAAGTAGAAGAGATGACAAATATTATTCGTGATATAATGGAAAATATTTATCCATTAAATGTACCATTAAAAGTGGATATAGAATATGGAAAAACTTGGTATGAAGCTAAGTAGAAAGGAGAGTTATGAAAGAAAAAGAATTAATCGAGTCTGTAGAAAAGATAATTAACAGTAATTTAGATAATAAAACAAAGAATATTGTAATTGCTGTAATTAAAGAAAAAATATTTGATTTACAAAGAGAAAATGATAGAATTAAAAGAAATATGGAATTTGTAAGTGAAGATAATAATAAACATTCTTCAATATAAATTAATGATAAAGGATAGCGATGTTTAAACTATCTTTTTTTTTAACTAGAATTTAATGGTAAAATGTTATATAATAAAATTGATTATATTGGAGTAATTATGGAAAAAGAATATATAAAGATGATTGAAAACAAAGATTGGGAAAAACTTTCTAAAATCGCTAGAACAAGTGATTTGGCTTTTTATAAATATAAAGGAAAGTATTTATTAGAATATCTATTAGAAAAGAATATTCGTAGTGTTGATATGGATGAAGTAGTAAGATATAATCATGAATTTGCGAATCTTTATTTGAAATATAATATTTTTGAACCTATTTTTTCAAGCTCTTTATCTGTTCTTCTTCATGAAGAAGAAAACGGTTATTTTTTAGATAGATTATTATCAAAACTTAATAATGAACAGAAATTGAATTTATATGATAGAATAAAATTTAAGGATTATAATAAATATCGAGTTAACGAAAAAAATATTCTTGAATGTTTTAGACGAAATGGTGTTGTTCTTCCATCTATTTTCCTTAATTATACATTTGGTGAGGAGTATACAATAAGGGATTGTGATAGAGAATTAATTAAACAGTTTAGTGATGTATTTTCTGATCAAAAAAAAGAGGTTTTAAATGTTTATATTAATGAAATAAAAAAACGATTATTAATGAATCATGATCGAGCGGTTATTGATACAGAAAAATTAATTGAATATAAAAAGATGAGTCCTAAATTTACTTTAGAATTGTCAAAAGAAACAGATGGTAAATACGAAAAGGTTAGAGCAAGAATAGAAGTAAGCCGTTACGCATCAACAATCTATGATCATGAATTAAGTCATTTGTTATTTCAAATATTTGAAAACCGTCGTATTATTGATGATTATGAAGATATTAGAGAAAAACTGGATAATAAAAGTAACATTGAAAAGTTTAAAAAATATTTAGATGGATTTCATAGCAAGTTCGAAGAAAAAGGAAAAGAATATGAAAAAGAGTACTATGATTTAATTAATGTAAAATATGGAAGTTTTGATAATTATCTATTATTTGTCTGTAAGGATTTTTATGACAATAAGGATAAAATAGGATGTTTTATTCTTGATATTCAAACGGATGCTAAATTGTATGATTTAAGTACTCGTAATAGTCTTGAGGAAATAAAAAAGGTAGTATTAGAATTTTTAGAAATTGAAAAAAATGAGTATATTACAAGAAATCTTCGAAATTATTATGGACCATATTTAATGCTTGAGAATATGCTTGATGCTATTGTGATGGGAAGCATATTTGATGACTTGGAAGATAAATGTTTATCAGGTCATGGAAGACTATATTTTGTGTTGCATGATGGTGGTTCTTTTGATGAATGTCTTGCCGATTTTGATGCTATTTGTAAATCTGAAAAAAAAGATGAAATAATAAAAGAATTAGAAAAATTAATTGGAAAAGAATTAATAGAATTTTTAGAAAAATATATTGAGATGAATAGGGAGAGGCGCCATGGAAATAGATAAAGAATATGTGGTTTTACAAGCGGAATATCATAGTCTAAATGAGGATAAAGATAATATATTCCCTAATTGTTGGTATAATGTTAAGGAATATGAATTGAAAAAAGAGATATTAAAGGAATGTATTAAAAATAATATTTTAATTAAAGATTGTCAATTGTATAATGATTTTCGAAATATCGCTTATAAATAGGAGATTTATGAAAGATATTAAATTAACATCCCAAGAATTAAAAGCTATTATTGATAATAACAAGTTAATTGGTAAAGGCTATTACGGAGCAGTGGTTGAATATGGTAATGAATTATTAAAAATAGATGTTAATATTTATGATGCACTAAAAGATAAAGATAAATCAAAAGTTGATTATGAATTAATTGACTATTATACGTATGTTAAAAATGATTTTCAAGATCGCCATCAAATTGAAGAATTAGATAAAAGACAAAAAGATGTTAAATTAACTCAATTACCAAGAGGTATAGTTACTTTAAAAAGTGATATTGCTAAAATAAACGGTATTAGTCCAGCTATTATAACCTATTATCACAGAAACCATGATAAACTTGAAAATTTAAATCCAAAAGATCATAAAAGAGTATTAATAATATTGAAAAAACTACTATTAGCAACAAAGGAATTAGAAGAAAATGAGATATCTCAAAATGACTTAATTCATTATGAAGATTATGATGCAAAAAGTCATAGTATTAATGTATTATATCAAAATGATACGCCACAAATTATTGATACTAGTGGGATGTTTGTTGAAGTTGGTGAAAGATTTCATGGGGCAGAAAATATGTATCGTGATTTAAGTAATATTATAATTGATTATTTTTACTTAAACGGTTTTCCGGAACCATCAATTCGTTATAAAATAACTTCCTATGAAGAAAATTGTGATATGGTAAAAGAATTTGAAGAAAGAACAAGAAAGTTATGATAGAAAAATACAGTGTAATATATGATGATAATAAGAAATTAGATAAAGTCTTTATTGAAAAATATTATCATGATGATTTTGTAAAGAAAAATAAATTAGAATTATTAGTCGAAATAGGTGAACTTGCTAATGAAACAAGATGCTTTAAATATTGGAGTAAAAAAGATATTGATCATGAATTAGTAGGATATGAACTTGCAGATACCATTATTATGACATTATGTTTTTTTAACTATTTAAATATTGATTTAAAGATAGTTCGTATTGATAAGATTGATAGAAACATCATTGATTTATTCTTTGAAGTATATGAATTAGCCACTAAATTCTCTCAAACGGAGGATAATGAAACAATCATAAAGCTTTTTGTTCTATTAATTAATATTGGTTATTATTTAGGTTTTACTGATGATGAAATAGTGGAGTTTTGTCATAATAAAATAAAGAAGGATTTAGAAAGAATATGAAATTACCCAAAAATTATGTAATATTAGAAATTATCCCTACATCATCTAATAAAAATAATGGTTTTATCGCGCAAGTACAAGCTTTAAAAATCAAGGATAATAAAATAGTTAATCGCTTAGATTTAAGAGTTAAAGAAGAATTAATAAATAATAATGATTTATTAAAGATGATTAGTTATGATAAAGAAATGTTTAATTATGTTAATACTAATGAAATAATTGATAGATTAAAGACTTTTATAGATAAAGATTTACTATTAATTATTGATAATGATTATACAAAAAGTTATTTAGAAGATATTCCAAATAACAAAGAATCAATTTTTTCATATTTGAATTTAGAATACAGTATTGATATCTTTGATAAAATAATTAATAAATATAATTTAGTTCCATCTAATCATTTGGTTGATTTATTGTATGAAGCATTAATGTATGAAAGTAAATAAATATTTAGAAAGAAAAAGTAAATGGTATAGCCTTGTCTATATCATTTTTGTTATAATAGATTTAAAAGAAGAGTGATGATATGAATTTTGATTTTTTAGAAAATAATTTATTAATAGTTTGTCCTAATTCTTATAAATTAGCTATCCTTAAATATTTAGAAGAAGAAAAGAAAATTTATAATATCAAATTTATGAGTCTTACCGAATATAAGAAACATTTATTATTTGATTATGATGAAAAAACGATTCATTATCTTGTTAAAAAAGATATTAAAGTAGATAATGCTATAACTTTAATAGATAATCTATATTATATAGAAAATAAAGAATATAATAATGAAAAACTAGATTATTTAGTTAAATTAAAAAAAGAATTAGATGATAATAATCTGTTAATCTATGATTCTTTATTCTCAAAAATATTAGAAAGATTTAAAGTTATAATCTATGGATATGGTAAGTTAGATACTTGGAATACTAAGTTATTTAATAACGCTAAAATAATTGATTATTCAAATAATGATAAGAATTATTCTGTATATCACTTTAAAAACATTAACGATGAAGTAGAATTTGTTTTTCAAAAAATAGTTGATCTATTAAACAATGGTATTGATATTAATAAAATAAGTTTAATGAATATTGATAGTGAATATTATTCTATTCTGAAAAGATATAGTTATTTATATCATATTCCTCTTCCTAGTCTTTCTATTGATACTCTATTGGGAACTACGATAGGGAAAGCTTTATATAATCTATTATTGAGTAATAAAGATATTGATGAAATACTTAATTGTTTAGAAAAATATCGTGATAACAAGGATTATAACACAATAATTAATATTTTAAATAAATATGTCTATTTTGATATTAAAGATGTTAAGGAAGAAATAAAGTATGAATTAGAAAATACTAGTATTAGTAAAGATCATTATGAAAATGTTCCTAATATTAAAAAAGTATTTGATTATATAGATGATGATGAATATGTTTTTTTAATGAATTTCAATAATCCTAGTATACCTAATTTATCCTTGGATATTGATTACATTACCGATAACATTAAAGCTCTTGTAGGACTTGATACTGTAGAAAACATGAATATCTTATCGAAAGATAATACCCTGAATTATTTAAGTAATATTAGTAATTTAATAATCTCTTATAAAGATGAATCAGCTTTTAATAAGTATTATCCTAGTATTATGTTAGATTCTATGAATTACGAGGAATTAAATTATGAAAGAAGTTTTAATTATTCTTCTTTAGCGAATAAATTATTATATACAAAGTATTTAGATAATTATGTTCGTTATGGTATTAAAAATGCTTATCTTGATATGTTATATACCAATTATGATAAGAATAATTATCTAGCATATAATAATCAGTTTTCTGGAATAAAAAAGGCTGATTTATTAAAGTTTATCAATAATGAATTAACTCTTTCTTATAGTAGTATTGATAACTTCTATAAATGTTCTTTTAAGTATTATCTTGCAAATATTTTAAAAATTGATATCTATGAAGAATCTTTTATGGC
>CACZNM010000006.1 GCA_902782535.1 uncultured Erysipelotrichaceae bacterium | reverse complement strand
CATTATAATTGTTATTAATATTTGTTGCTGTATCTTGAATAAAGTATACCTCTGTTATTTCTTCTTTTATATCCGTTATTACACTAGAAAAACCACTTAGCGTATTTGTACTATCTCCTAATGCTAAATCACGTATTTCTACCTTATCTTTATATGATAATCCTATTACAATTAGAGATATCTCTACTATCCCTATTATGATTGAACATATTGCTTTTCTAGTCAATAATTTCTTTAAATTTTTTTTCATAACAACCTCTATCCTACTATGAATTAAGTATATCAATTCTCAACATTATAGTCAATATTTATACGTTTGATTCCTAAATAAAAATCTATATTTCTAAAGTTTTATGTTCAAAAAAAATTAGCCATTTTGACTAATTTATTTTACTTCTTTGACATCTACTTTTCCATTTTCATAAACAAATTCTATCTTTTTTCTACCACCACATAATTCAACATCATTTATTGCTTCATTAGCGATAATTTTATCTTTTTCTTGATAAATACCTGCTTCATAATCTGTATCATAAATACTAATTTCCATATCAGCATAATCAAGATTTTCATTAATATACCCAAGAATATGTTCACCACATTGATTCCCTGAAGCGATTATCATATATTTATCCATTACATAAACAATAATAGGATCATAGTTGATAGTTACAAGTTTCTTATCATTAATATATAAATCACTATGTATATCATCAATAGACACTAGTTTAAGATATACTTTATTACCATTAAATGTTAAGGATTGTTCATTTTCATTTAACTCGTAAATATTTATAGTTTCATTGAATCTAAGTTTCTTATTTTCATAAACAAATTCAATATTTTTAGTACTAATATTATATTCATTCAATTCATTATTATATTTACCACGCATTATTATTTGACCATATAGTATATCATTATAATAATGTAAATTATTTACTGCAATTACACTATCATCAAACCATTTGTCAGATTCAATATATTCTAAATCTTCATTGATATATCCTAAAATATAATTACCTGCTTGAGCTCCTGGCCAAAATAACATTATATATTTATCATCTATAATAATATTAATATTATCATATCCATTATTTTTACTTATTGCCTTATTATTTAAATATATATTACTTTCATCTATTTTAAGTTGTATTATTTGCTTATTAAATTCTATTTCTTGATTATTTTGTGTTAATTTAATAACTTCAATATTATTTTCATTATCTTCACTAATATATTTTGTACTTTCTTGATTATTGTCTTCTTCAACTTTATTATCTTTTTGTTTAACTTCTGTATCTTTTTGTTCGCTATCATTTGGATTATATCCAGTATCCTTTTTTACCAATAGTAAACATGTACCTACTGCCATTAATGTAACAATTATCCCAATCAAAACTCCTATTACAATATTTTTTTACTGCTCATAGCCTCTCCTTTTCAACAAGATGATATCATGTTAATTAAAAATCATCAACAAACAACAGTAATTACAATAGCATTAATATGTCAAATAATGTCAAGTAAAAAGTAGTAAGATTACCTTACTACTAAATTAACAAGTTTTCCTGGTACAACAATTTCTTTAATTATTTCTTTACCATCAAGATAATTTTTAACATTATCTATTTCTTTAGCTTTTTCTAACATAACATCTTTTGCTGTATCTTTTGGTAAATCTATTTTCCCTCTTACTTTACCATTTACTTGGACAACCATTTCATATGTATCTTCTTTGGTTAGGCTCTCTTCATATGTTGGCCAAGAAGAGTTAGCAATAGTTTCTTTATGTCCTAATTTTTCCCAAAGTTCTTCTGTAATATGTGGACAAACTGGATTAAATAATTGTAAGAATCCTTCCATATATTCTTTTGGTAAATTAGTTTCTTTATAACAAGCATTAACAAATATCATTAATTGACTAATCGCTGTATTAAAAGATATATTTTCATAATCCATTGTTACTTTTTTTACTGTTTGATGATATATTTTTTCCAAATTTTTATTTTCATCATCATTAATATTAAATTCTGTAAACAAGCGATATACTCTTTCAATAAATCTACGACTTCCTTTAACACCTTCCGTATTCCATGGTTTATCTGCTTCCAAAGGCCCCATAAACATTTCATAAAGTCTTAATGTATCTGCGCCATATTCATTTACTATATCATTAGGATTTACTACATATTTAGGGAATCGCTTACCCATCTTTATACCATTACTACCAAGAATCATACCTTGATGAACTAATTTTTTAAATGGTTCAGCACATGGAACTAATCCTTTATCATAAAGGTAATTATTCCACATACGAGAATATAATAAATGTCCAACAGCATGCTCTGGTCCACCAATATATAAATCAACTGGCATCCAATGTTTTAATAATTCAAAATTAGCAAACTCTTTATCATTATCTGGATCAATATAACGTAAGAAATACCAACTAGATCCTGCACTTCCCGGCATAGTATTAGTTTCTCTTACTCCCCTCATCCCATTAACAGTAACATTTTTCCAATCTGTTGCATTTTCAAGGGGAGCTTTACCATTATGAGCTTTATAATCATCCATAACTGGTAATAATAATGGTAACTCTTCATCCGATAAAGCCACGATATCTCCATTTTCCATATGAACAACAGGTACAGGTTCTCCCCAATAACGTTGTCTTGCAAAAATCCATTCACGAAGACGATAATTAATCTTTTTCTTACCAATCTTCTTCTCTTCAACAAATTCAATCATTTTATTAATTGCATCTTCTTTATTTAATCCATTTAAGAATTCTGAATTAATATGAAGACCATCACCAGTATAAGCTTCTTTTTCTATATCTCCACCTTCAATTACAGGGATAATATCAAGATTAAACTTTTTAGCAAAAGCATAATCTCTTTCATCATGCGCAGGAACAGCCATTATAGCTCCTGTTCCATAACTCATTAAAACATAATCACTAATCCAAATAGGAATTAATGTATTATTAACAGGATTAATAGCATAACTTCCAGTAAAAACACCTGTTTTATCTTTATTAAGTTCTGTTCTTTCAAAGTCACTTTTCTTCTTTACATCATCTTGATATTTTTCTACTTCATCTTTTTTATCACTTGTAGTTATTTTACTAACTAAAGGATGCTCTGGTGATAATACACAATATGTCGCTCCAAATAATGTATCACAACGTGTTGTAAAAACTGTAAAATCATAATCAGTATCATTGACTTTAAAATTAACTTCTGCTCCTATACTTTTACCAATCCAATTCCTTTGCATTTCTTTAGTTGATTCTGGCCAATCAAGATTATCAAGACCTTCTAGTAATCTTTCTGCATACTTTGGAATATCAATAACCCATTGACGCATATTTTTACGAATGACAGGATATCCTCCTCGTTCACTCTTACCATCAATTACTTCGTCATTTGATAATACTGTTCCTAATTCTTCACACCAATTAACTGGCATATCAACGCATTTAGCAAGTCCATCCTTGAATAACTCTTTAAATATCCATTGTGTCCATTTATAAAACTTGGGATCACTTGTTGCAACTTCCCTATCCCAATCATACGCAAAACCTAACATTTTTAATTGACTACGGAATGTTTCAATATTTTGATCAGTAAAAATACTAGGATTATTCCCTGTTTTAATCGCATACTGTTCTGCCGGCAATCCAAAAGAATCATATCCCATAGGATGAAGTACATTATATCCTTGCATCTTTTTCATACGAGATACAATATCTGTAGCCGTATATCCTTCAGGATGCCCTGCATGAAGTCCTACTCCTGATGGATAGGGAAACATATCTAAAGCATAAAACTTTGGTTTAGAAAAATCCCAAACATCTGTTTTAAAAGTCTTATTCTCTTCCCAATATTTTTGCCATTTCTTTTCAATTTCCATGTGATTATACATAATATCCTCCTAAAATAAAAAAGTCTTAAACTTAAGGACGAAACACCGTGGTACCACCTTAATTCAGACTTTAATCTCTTCTTAATATAACGGTTTTAACCGATTCAATCTGAAAACAAGTTCAATTATTCTTCCTTATCTTATTCCACCAATTAAGACTCTCTTTAAAGAAAGAAATAACCTACTACTTTTCCATCAACTTGAATATATTTGTATATTAGCATAACTTTATATTAATGTCAATTAGAACTTTTATATCATATTTTATTAATTATAACATATATATAAATGGTGAATTTAAATGAATGAATACATTATTGGTGAATATATAAAAAAACTAAATATTAATGATATATTAAATTATGCTAAAAAAGAAAATATTACAATGAGTGAAAATGATGCAACGATATTATATAGTTATGCAAAAAAATATTATAAAGAGTTTTTAGGCGGAAATCCTAATAAAATATTAAAAGAAATACGTGATAAAATTAATCCTATCACGTATAAAGAAATATATAAATTATATATCAAATATAAAATGAAATATATTAAATAAATCTATTTATTATAATTTCTTGCCCCAAATATCTTTGTACCAATTCTTACAATATCGCTTCCTTCCGTAATAGCAATTTTATAATCATTACTCATACCTATTGATAATAATTGTAATTGATATTGTTCTTTCAAATCATGCATTTTATGAAAAGAATCTCTTATAATATTACTATCTTCTGTTTGTGGTGCAATAGCCATTAAACCTAGTAAATTAATATTCGTTAATTCTTTTGTATAGTTAATTAAATTATCAAGTTCTTCGATACTACAACCAGTTTTATTAATATCACCTGCAATATTTACTTCGATTAATATATTAATTATTTTATTATTTTTAATCGCTTCTTTATTTATTTCATTAACTAATCTTATTGAATCAACTGATTCTATTAAATAGATATTTCTTTTAACAATATCTTTTACTTTATTAGTTTGTAAATGACCTATCATATGCCATTTAATATCTTGAGGTAATGTATCCATCTTACTTATTAATTCTTGAACATAATTTTCACCAAAATCTCTTATTCCTAAATGATAAACTTTCAATATTTCATCATTACTTTTCGTTTTAGAGACAGCTACTAAAGTAGTATTTCCTAGTTCATTTTTTAATTCATTTATTATTTTATCTAAATTATTATCTTTCATTTTATCACCTATAATGATTATACTATTAATAATCTTTATATGTCATTATTTTTTTGATTCTTAATTTCAATTAATATAAAAAAAACTAAATATGTCCACTCAAAAAATATATTTTATTTTACCTATTATACTTGTTTTATTGATACTATTATGTAATAATGTCTTTAGGAATATCTAGTTATATAGGTACTATTCCCCTTTACTTTTT
>CACZNM010000005.1 GCA_902782535.1 uncultured Erysipelotrichaceae bacterium | reverse complement strand
AAAGAATTAATGAAACTATATTGTTATTATATAAAACTTGATATATAATTAACTTGTATTAAATAGTTTGCCTGATATTTAAACGGAAAATTTGGACGCTAAAGTGTGTTTTGGGAGGCAAAACCATAACATGCATGCTGCGGAGTATACTTCCTTTTTGGAAACGAAAGGGAGGTATACTCCTTTTTTCTTTATTTTGAAAGGAGGATTATAATGAATGAAGTAATGGAAAAAGAAGTAGTCAGTATTGAAAATATGATCTATAAGATCGATGGAGTGGAGGTGATGCTAGATTCAGATTTAGCTATTTTATATAATGTTGAAACAAAAAGAATAAATGAAGCAGTATATAGGAATAAAGATAAATTTCCTGTAAGAATTTCTTGGTTAACTAGTAAGGATGAAGTTAGTAATTTGTGGTCGCAAAATGCGACCGCAAATATAAGCCATAAATCCCGAGCGAATCCAAGAGTGTTTACAGAACAAGGTGTTTATATGTTAGCAACAATTTTAAAATCGAAAGTAGCAACAGAAGTAAGTATTAGAATAATGGATACATTTGTTAAAATGAGACATTATATTAATTTAAATGGTAATTTATTACCTAATAGAGTTTTATTGCTAGAAGAAAAAGTAGACAGTAATACTAAAAGAATTGATGAATTATTTGATAGATTTAATCCTAATGATATTACCCGAAACTGTGTTTTTTTTGAAGGTGAGTTTTATGATGCCTATTCTAAACTTTTGAAGATTTTTAATCAATCATTTAAAGAAATAATTATAATAGATAATTATGCAGGAAAGGAGTTATTAGATATAGTAAAAGACATTGAGAGGAAATTTATAATTGTATCTAAAAATATTAGTGAAATGCTTAAAGAAAAATATGAAAAACAATATCATAATGTAATATTTATTAATAATGATTCATTTCATGATCGATTTATAATTCTTGATAGATATGTATTATATTTATGTGGTTCATCTTTTAAAGACTTGGGTAAAAAGTGTCTTGGTATTAGTGAATTTGATGATAAAGAATATTTACAAAGAATAATAAAAACAATTGGTATCAAATAGATTATTAATATGACTGTGCAAATAATGTAGAGTCGATTTGTCTTTTGGAAAGGAAGATGTGATACAAGTTCTTAATAAAATGATTAAAATAGTGTTAATTAGATTGTAAAATGGACATTCTTTTTTTTTGTTAGTGTAAAGAGTTTTGGGGCAAAAAGATAAGAAAGTTGAATTTTATAATAAATTTGATTTTCTTTTTTTATACCTTACCCCCAATAATTTTACACTATCTAGAAATAAAGACATTTGTATGAATAATTAAAAGTATGTTATAATTTAAATAGGAAGAGGTTATGTTATGGGATTATTTGATGTATTTACAAAAAGGAAAGAAGAAAACACAAAAGAAGAAAACACAAAAATGGAAGAAATAAAAGATGATAGTAAAGAGAAAGAGAGTATTATCAAAGATGCTAATTATATGCTATCGAATGTAAAAGGAACAGATATTAAAAAAAACAGTTTATCAGTGTATATAAGTGATTTGATTAATATTAATGATAGTTTTAGTGAGTACTACAATGCTTTTTCTGGTAGCAAAAAAAAGAATGATAATACTTTATACCAAATAACTGGATTGAAAGGTGCTCAAGAAATAGTTGATTTTTTTAATGATCCAAATAATAAAGATAAAGTGAAAAATTTAAAAAAATTAGGGTTTAATCCAGCCACAATTATGATGACAATCGCTCTTTGTGAAATAGAAAAAGATGTTAACGAGATAAAAGAAATAAGTAAGAAAATACTAACATTTTTAGAGAGTGAAAGTGAAGCTAAAATAGAAAGTTCAGTTAAAATACTTAATACATTAGTTAATGAATATAAATATAATTGGGATGATGAACAATTTATCAATATTAATTATAATCAAGTAAAAAATATCAAAAAAGAAGCTAATGATAAAATAATTCAATATCAAAAACTAATAAATGCTAATTTAGGAAAAAATAGTCTTATTATGACAAATAAGGTTATTGGCGATAAGCAAAATGAATTAGAAAAAAACTTTTATTATTATCGTTTATCTTTATATGTGTATAGTTATTCAACATTTATGGAGATTATGTTATTAGAAAACTTTAAAAAAGATTTTTTAAAATCAAAAGTAGATGAATTAGAAAATCTTAGTGTTGAATATAACGATATTTATACAAAAGCATTTGATTATGTATCGAAATCTGCTAATAAGTCTATTCAAGGAAATGTATTATCTATAACAGGTGAAGCTGGTAAAGTATTAGGTGGATTATTAGAAAAAGTTGAAACTATAAAAGAAAAAAAGGTGGATACTTGGTTTAATGAAAAAGGGGATAGTTTAAAAAATATTGGAGAGGATATGAAAGAAAAATTTAAAGATAAATTTGGTGAATTGTCTAATCCTAATATAAAAATATTTATTGATAAAATAGAGTATATTAATAACATATGTAATAATACTAAAAATATTTATTTTGATAAAGAAAAAATATATTTAGAAATGGTTAAATAATTAAAGATAAAGTGGAGATTTTTATGAATGGATTTGTTCTTAGAATAATAGCCATGGTTACAATGTTAATTGATCATGTGGCTTGTAATTTACTTGATGGAGGTACATTATCTACAATAATGTGAAGTATTGAAAGATTTGCTTTTCCGATATATGCCTTTTT
>CACZNM010000004.1 GCA_902782535.1 uncultured Erysipelotrichaceae bacterium | reverse complement strand
GATAAACTTATCACTAGATTTTTTAACACGAGTCTTATATCCAAGTGCTGGTTTACCCCAAGGAGTAACAGGTCCCTTTCTACCAACAGGTGCACGTCCTTCTCCACCACCATGTGGGTGATCATTAGGGTTCATAACAGAACCACGAACTGTTGGACGAATTCCCATATGTCTTGTTCTTCCTGCTTTTCCAAGCTTAACAAGTTCATGATCAGCATTTCCTACTTCACCAATAGTAGCATAGCATCTTCCTAGAACTTTTCTTTGTTCTCCACTTGATAGTCTTACCATTACATAATCATCTTCACGACCAAGAATTTGAGCAGATGAACCAGCACTTCTTGCAAGTTCTGCTCCTTTTCCAGGACGAAGTTCAATATTATGAATAACAGTACCTACAGGAATATTCATAATAGGAAGAGCATTTCCTACTTTAATATCAACATTCTCACCACTAACTACTTCCATGCCTACTTTTAAATCTTTTGGTGCAATAATATAACGTTTTTCACCATCAGCATAATTTATTAAAGCAATATTAGCAGTTCTATTTGGATCGTATTCAATAGTTGCAACACGTCCCGTGATATCTAACTTATTACGTTTAAAGTCAATAATACGATATTTTCTTTTTTCTCCGCCACCTTGATGACGTACAGTGATCTTTCCTTGGTTATTACGACCAGCATTTTTCTTCATAATAACAACTAAACTTTTTTCAGGAGTATTATTAGTTGTAATATCTTCATTAACTAAAGTACTCATTTTACGTCTAGCATTAGTTGTTGGTTTAAAATTTCTAATAGCCATAAAAACCTCCTACATATTTTCGATTGTCATACCGTCTTTAAGGGTAACAATAGCTTTCTTACCACGATTAGAAAGTCCAGTATAACGACCTACTCTTTTCTTTTTAACTTTAATATTCAATGTTTGAATACTAACTACTTCAACTTTAAATAATTTTTCAATAGCTTCTTTAATTTCTGTTTTAGTAGCTTTTTCACTAACTAAAAATGTATATTTACCATTTTGTTGTCCATCTCTTGATTTTTCAGTAACTAAAGGTGCTTTAATAATTTCTAAATACTTTGTATCCATTATTTAAGTGCCTCCTCAATTTCACTAACTGCTTGTTTAGTTAGAAGAAGATAATCAGCATTAATAATATCTAATACATTAATTTCAACTGGTTCCATTAATAAAACATTCTTTAAATTACGACTTGCTAGAATAACGTTTTCAGAAAGTTCATCCATAACAAGTAGTACTTTCTTTTCGTTAAGTTCTAAATTATTTAGTGCCTTAACCATATCTTTTGTTTTATTTCCTTCTAAGTCAAAATTATCAACAACAATAACTTGTTTGTTCTTATTTTTATAGCTTAATGCCGAGATAAGTGCTAATCTTCTTTCTTTTCTATTCATTTTGATAGAGTAATCACGAGGTTGTGGACCTAGTGCAATTCCTCCACCACGCCATTGTGTTGCTCTAATACTACCTTGTCTTGCACGTCCAGTACCTTTTTGTCTCCATGGTTTTCTTCCACCACCAGATACTTCACTTCTTGTCTTTGTTGAATATGTTCCTTGACGAAGACCACATTTTGCAGTATTTATTGCATCAATAATAACGTTATCATTAGGTTCAATACCAAAAATTTCTTTTTTTAATTTTATGTCCTTAATCTTTTCCATTTCATTTCCTCCTTATCATCACTAATCTTAATAGGTCAAATCACGAATTATTCTTGTGATGTTTGAGTCTCTTTAGTTTCTTCAACAGTAGCCTCTTCTGTTACCTCATCAGCAACTTCTTCTTTTACTTCTTCTACTGTATAGGTGATTAATTCTGGAGCAACAGCTTTTTTACTATTTTTCTTAACTCCTTCACGAATCATTACTAAAGATTTCTTTGGACCTGGTACATTACCTTTTATTAAAATAAGATTATTCTCTAAATCTACTTTAACAACCATTAAATTTTGAATAGTTGTTTTTTCATTACCCATATGACCTGGTAATTTCTTTCCTTTTAATACGTGCATTGGTAAAAGTGTTCCCATAGATCCAACACCACGATGATATTGTGATCCATGTCCCATAGGTCCACGTGTTTGATTATATCTTTTAATAACACCTTGGAAACCCTTTCCTTTACTAACGCCTGTTACATCAACAATTTCTCCTGATGCAAATACACTTGCATCAACTACTTGTCCAAGTGTGTAATCACTTGGATTAACTCCCCTAATTTCTTTTAAGAAGCGCTTAGGTGCAGTTCCTGCTTTCTTTGTATGACCAATATGCGCTTTATTACTTACTTTTTCACGAATAGTTGTATTACCTAATTGAATAGCATTATAACCATCTTTTTCTTCTGTTTTAATTTGTGTTACAACATTTGGTTCAACCTCAATTACTGTAACTGGTACAAGTACTCCATCTGTCGTGAAAACTTGGGTCATACCAATCTTTTTTCCTAAGATTCCTTTCATCTTTTTTTCTCCCTCTCTTATTAATTATTTTTAATTTCGATATCTACACCACTAGGCAAATCAATATGTGCTAAAGCATCAACAATTTCCTTGCTAGGATTTTTGATATCAATAAGTCTTTTGTGTGTTCTCATTTCAAATTGTTCACGTGAATCCTTGTATTTGTGAACAGCTCTTAAAATAGTGAACTTCTCAATTTCAGTTGGTAGTGGTACTGGACCAGAAAATTCTCCACCTGAACGCTTAATAGTTTCAACGATTTTTGTACATGCATTATCAAGTACTCTATGATCGTATGCCTTAAGCTTAATCCTCATTTTTTTCTTCATTCGTGTTTTCACTCCCTTCGTCTATATCTTGTATAGGCATGCTCCGTGTAAATAACCTGATTTTACCGTAGCAACTCTTCCTGGCGTATCAGCAACCTCACACATCAATGCACTAAAACACAACTATTAATTCTAACATAAGCGTATGCTAAATGCAAGTGTTTTTTACCGTTTTTTAGCTTTTTTTTCATAATAAAAAAGCACTTTCATGCTTTTATCTATTTTAAGTTACTTTTTCTTTCATCTTCATCAATAATATATGTTCTATAAGCAGCGTTTTTTGATAATCTACGCATCTTGTTCAAAGCATTCTTCTCTACTTGATGTATTCTTGATCTTGTTAGGCCATATTCTTTTCCTAATTCATCTAAAGTTTTTACTTCTCCATTCAAACCATATCTAGCTCTTATAACTTTTTTTTCTTGTTCAGTTAATCTACTATTATCTATTAATTCACGAACTCTTTCTTTCATATCTCTAGCGATTACAATATCTTCTGGTTTATCATCTTCACTGGCAATGAATGCTCCTATTTCGTCGCCATCTTCTTCAACAAGAGCATTGATACTACTTGACTCGTATTGAGTACTTTGTAAATTATCTAACATTATCGCTTCATTTAATGGAATCTTAAGATACTCTGCCATCTCTTCAACAGTACTATTTCTTCCTAGTTTATTATCCAATACACTCTTTGCTTTTCTATATTTACAAATACGACTAATATAGTGTTCTGGTATCCTTATTCTTCTACCATTTCGTTTTATTGTCCTATATATATATTGTTTTATCCAATAATAAGCATATGTTGAAAATTTACAATCCTTATCAAATCGATAATGTTCTACCGCTACGACTAATCCCATATTACCTTCTTGAACCAAATCGTTAAAAGTTACACCTCGCCCAACATAATTATTAGCAATGCTTACTACCAAACGTAAATTAGCTTCAACAATTTTATCTCGTGCACTCATATCGCCATTATGATAATCTTGAAATAATTTAACTTCCTTTTCATCATTTAACAAAGGAATTTTAATTATCTCATCAATATAAAGCTTATGGGCACTACCTAAATCAATGCCATCATCATTTACCATCTCACTGTTTAACTTTGCATAGTATGCTTCAATAATCAAATTAAAAAGATAATTATTACTATCAATACAATCTTTATTTTCAATACAAAGATTTGATATTTTTAAAAACTTTCCACTATATCTTAATAGTTTATTAAACATATCTTTATTTAAGATATATTCATATTTATCCATAAATATTTTTAATTTATCTAAATTGTCAATGGCATCTTCATAATTATTTACACTTGGTAAAGAATTTAGATATCGATTTAATAATGCAATTGTTTTCATTTTATCAAACAAATAATTCTTAATATAGCCATCTATATATGCAACAAGTACTTTTTTAATATAATCGATATTCCCTTTTCCAACACTGCGTGCATTAATAACAAGCTTTTTTATTATTTCTTTTCTCTGGGCATCCTTAATATTCAAAAAATAATATTGATTAAATATTTCATCCATTAACGGATTTACTTTCTCTATTATTTCATCATCACTATATAATAATATATTATTAAAATCAAATTCCATAACCTAGCCTACAATACTACTTACATACTTTTATAATATTCTTCATATTCTTCAATATTATCCATTGCATTTATTTTCTTTAGAGCTCTTCGTTCAACAAATGATATATACGATCCTGAAACACCTAATTCTTTTGATAAATCACTAAGCTTTAATCTACTTCCATTAAAACCATATCTTGCACGTACAATATCTAATTCCCTTTTTGTTAATCCTGCATCATTTAGCATTTCTTGAACAACATCTTTATAATCTTGTTTTATTATCTCTTCTTCCGGAATAAAATCCTCACTTATTTTACTATCGCCTATTTCCGTATCATCTTCATCATTAATTAAATCATTTAGACTAGCCGGTTCATATATTGAATTATATAAAACTATTGCCTTCTTTAATGGAATATTTAAATGCATAGCCATTTCTTCAACAGATACTTTTCGCATTAATTCTTTTTCTAATTTTTTCTTTGCTTTCTTGAATTTTATCATCTGATCATATACATAATCAGGTATTCTAATCATTTTAGATTTAGTTTTAATAGTTCTTATAATATTACATTTAATCCAATAGTAAGCATATGTTGAAAATTTAATGTTTTTTTCACTCTTAAAATTAATTAAGGCATTCATTAAACCTAAGTTACCTTCCTGAATTAAATCTTCTAATGATAAACCATATCCCAAATATTTTTTTGCTATACTAACTACCATTCTTAAATTAGCCTCAATTATTTTATCACGTGCGCCTAAATCACCATTTTTATATTCACAAATCAATTTTTTTTCATCTTCAATAGATAATAGAGGTATATTAGTAACTTCTTTAATATAAGCATTAAAAGATGTTTGACATTCACGATAATTATCATTATAAATATCATTATCTAATTTTTCATAATAAGTCTCAACAATTAATTTATATAAATAATTATCATTAGAAGATTTTTCTTTTACACAATAATTTGCGATTGTAACAAACTTATTACTATACTCTAACAAACGAAATACCATATATTTATTTATAGTATAATCATATCTACTAGAAAATTCGATTAATTTATTTATAACATATAAAGCATCATCATAACTATTTACATTACGTAATGATTCTAAATATTTATTTAATAATACAATAGATGTCTTACTTTTTTTATGAAACATAAACTTTATATAATCATCCAAATATAAAGAAAGATTTCTTCTAAAATATGATAAATATGACTCATTGCTATTATAACCTATACGTGAAATTCTTATTATCTTCTTTAAAATTTCTTTTTTATTCTCATTAGAACATGGTACAAAAAAGTATTGTTCAAAAACTTCATTAACAACTGGTAATACCCCTTTTATTATTTCATCATCACTTAAAGAATTAATACTAATATTATTATCATAATTCATAAACTCCACCCCAACAGGTGACATATTATAACACATTTCAATAAAATATGCAAAAAAAGAAAGTAATTATATACTTTCTAAAAACTTTCAATATTAATTTTTACTCTTTTATTATCTTGTAAATAACTACTTGCTTGAACAAGAGTACGAAGAGCATTAGCGATTTTACCACTCTTTCCTATTACTCTTCCCATATCATCATTTGATACTAATACCTCAATTATTATTTCATCATCATTTTCTGATGGAAATTCTTTAACTGTTACAGAATCAGCATTTTTAACAATGTTCTTTACAAGATATTCTGTTAATTCTACCAACATAATAACTCCTACTATTTATTCTTTTTTTGAAGAGCAAATTTTTTCATAATTCCTGCATCTCTTAATATATTTTTTACTGTATCAGATGGTATAGCTCCATTATTTAACCACTTTAATGCAACTTCTTCATTTAATTTAATTGTTGCAGGTTGTGTTAATGGATTATATGTACCAATTAGTTCAATATATTCTCCATCTCTTTTAGTATGAGAATCTGTTGCAACAACACGATACATTGGTTGCTTTGTTTTACCCATTCTAGTAAGCCTTAATTTAACTGCCATAATTTCACTCCTTTCAAACTACTAGTTAATTATATGTCAAAAAAAAAATGATGTCAACATTTTTTTGTTAACACCATTAAATCAATGTTTTCTTTTTTACTGTATTTTCACGTAAAACCGTTTCATAATCATTAAAGATATTAATATGTGAATTTGTCTTATATATTTCAATTAAGGATTTATAAAGATGCAATAATCTTAATTTTTCCTCATTTGTAGCGATATTTTTAGATAAATTCTCTTCATCATTAATTAATATTTGAATTGGTAATAATAATTCTTGATAAAATAGATATTCATGAAAATTAACTGGTGCAATCAATGTTTCAGGTACCATTGTATCTTTAGCAAAGCTATCTGTTATTAGCCCCATTACACAATATGGTAATAAAGCTTCATCATTTTGAGAAAATAATAATTTAGTAGAATTTGGCAAAAAAGTTTTTCCTGTTGCATTTTGAAAAATCATCTTATCAAAATTTATAACTCCAAAATTAAAGTCATTAAAATCCGAAAATTTCTCAAAACAAGAGGTTTTAACTACCAAACGATAATAATTTAAGAATTTATTATAATTACTCCTATCATTTTTTATTACCGCATCGCCATTATCGATAATTCTCGATAATAAATTATAGGAATCAATAGCACTATTTTCATCAAAACCTAAAACACTATATAATAATGGTTTCATATAATCAGATTGCATAATTCCTTTAAAGTCTAATCCCAATAAATGTGCTAAATGCTTTTTTTGAATTTCAAAATTAATCTCTTCACCATTACTTAAAATTAAACTATATTTCTTTCCATCATATTTCTTTTTAAAAATATTAAGTGTATACGCTAGTTTTTCTAGTGTTTCAATAGCATATGCATCACCTGGATATGGAACTCTTCTCGCATAATCACCTACATATTGTAATTCTTTGTTGCTTATCATTTCAACCACCCCTAAAAAACTCCCATATTATATCACTTTTGATTATAAAAGTCAAATTTATGGTTATTTGTAATAACATATTTTATCTCTTTTAATAGAATAATATAGATACAATAAAGGAGGTCATATTATGTATTATTACGGTGGTGGATCATGTGGATATGGTAATAATTATTCTTATCCTTATTATCCAATGTATCCTACATACTATCCAACAAACAACAACTCTGCAATAATCATTGTTCTATTCATTCTTTTAGTTATTATTATTGGTAGTCGTATGGGAGGAAGATAATTCTTCCCTTTTTTCTTATTATGTGCTATAATGTTTGCCGTGGTGAAGAAGTATGTTAAAAATGAAGGATATTCTTGATGAAAAAGATAAAAGATTACATGAAAAAAGTCTTGATGTTACTTTTCCTTTAAAAGATGAAGATAAAAAAACTATTAATGATATTATCGAGTTATTAACAAATAGCCAAATACCAGAACTAGCAGAAAAATATAATTTACGACCTGGTATGGGACTTGCTGCTATTCAATTAGGTATTAAAAAAAGATACTTCGTTGTTGTTCATGAATACGATGAAGGTAAATTTGATAATTACGTTATTATTAATCCTAAAATAATTAGTACATCAGAAGAAATGATATATGTTGGTGAAGGAGAAGGATGTTTATCCGTTAACCGTGAAGTTTGTGGTATTGTACCAAGACATGCACGTATCACTCTTGAAGCTTATGATATGGATGGTAATAAAATAAAAGTTCGTGGGCGAGAAGAACTTGCTATTGCTTTTCAACATGAAATTGATCACTTAAATGGTATCTTATTTGTCGATCATATTGATAAAAAGAATCCCTTTAAAAACAAAGATTTATATCGTGAAATATAATTCTTTTTTTTTATCCTTAAACTTTACGTTCATTTTACAATAATTAATTGACTTTTTATATAAAAGTGCTTAATATATAAATCACCAGTTCGATTTAGGCGAATTGGTCGCTAGTATCACACTAGCCAACCCCTTTTTATTCTTTTTAAAAGGACTTATCCCTCAGGGGGAGTAAGTCCTTTTGTGTTATATAATTTCAAAATAATCATTAGGATTAATATTAATATTTAAATCTTTAACATACAAGGTACATAAAGTATCACCAATATTAACACTTTCATTTAAGTGTTTTTTTATTACTATTCCAACACCATAATCAATCTTATCTTCTTTGTTGACTCTACCTGCGCCCAAAGTTACAGAAAGAATACCAAAATTAAGAGCTTTTATTTTAGAAATAATTCCTTTTTTAGTACTTTTTATATCCATGACATGATTACTTACCGATAATTTAGTGATATCACCACCTTGATATTTTACGAATTCCAAAAATTTATCATATGCCTTGCCAGAATTTAATGTTTCTAAAACTTCTTCTTTTGCTGCATATACACTAATTCCTTTAGACATACTAACCATTTTACTTGCTTCATCGACACATAAATCTCTTAGGAAACATTCTTTTCCTTTTAGAATATCCATCGCTTCCATTACCTCTAGGGCATTTCCTATATTATCACCAAGAGGAGTATTCATATCCGTGATTTCACACATTACTTCTTTTCCATAAAACTTACCAATACGCTCCATAATGTCCGCAAGTTTTTTAGCATCTTCTCTTGTTTTCATCAAAGCACCATCACCTAATTTAACATCCAAAAGTATTTTATCAGCACCACCAGCGATTTTTTTGGACATAATACTAACTGCAATTAAAGGAATTGAAGCAACGGTGCCTGTAACATCCCTTAGGGCATAAATCACTTTATCCATAGGACACAAATTTTTTGTTTGACCTGTTACTGCTAAACCTATTTTTTTTACTTGATTAATAAATTCTTTTTCTTCTAAATTAACATTGAAGCCCGGTATACTTTCTAGCTTATCAATAGTACCACCAGTATGACCTAAACCTCTCCCACTCATCTTTGGTACTGGTACTCCTAAACTTGCAACGATAGGACCAACAATTAAAGTAACTTTATCGCCAACCCCTCCTGTTGAATGCTTATCAACTTTAATACCAGGTATTTCTGATAAATCTAAAACATCACCACTTTTAATAAAAATATCAACTAGGTTAAATATTTCTTCATCGCTCATACCATTTATACAAATGGCCATAAGTAAACTACTCATTTGATAATCTTTAACTGATTCTTCTAGATATCCATTAAATGCAAATGCTAATTCTTCTTTAGATAGTTTTTTATTCTCCCTTTTCTTGTTAATTATTTCAACAATATTCATAAGACCTCCATAACAATATTATAAAATTAATTTATCAATAATTCAACACAATCAAATTTTATTTCCTCAATAAATCTCGATGGATTATCCTTTGGAACTAAAATATAAATACGTTCTTTTGTTCTTGTTAATGCTACATAAAAAAGTCTTCTCTCTTCAGCATAATCTATTTCTTCATTATTAAAGAAAGTATAACTATTTTCTATTTTAGAAGGAAAACCTAAATACTCATCACTCATCTTTAAAAGTATGACATTATCACACTCTAATCCCTTGGCCATATGAACTGTCAAATATTTAATATTCATACCCTTATTTTGTTTTTTTACAATCGATAAATCATTATTATATCTAGCCAGAGTTAAAATATTCTTTTTATTTTCCAAATATAAATAATTAATCAAATTATCATAACTTTTCCCTAAATCATCATAATAAACCAATACAATAGGATATTTTAATAAAAACTGAGCATAAATATTCTTTTTTAATTGATAAGGATTTTTCATGATAAACTTAATAGATGTCTTAATTAATTGATAACAATTACGATAGGTATTTTTAATATCCATTCTTTGACTATTAGGAAAATATTTAGAAAAGTCAACGAATAATCTCACATTACTCCCAGAAAAACCGTATATTGATTGATAATCATCACCTACACACATTAAATTAGCATTCGTTACTTTAAGAATTTCTCTAATCATTTCAAACCTAATTACAGAAATATCTTGATATTCATCAATAATAATATATTTATATCTTTTAACTTTACCATTATTCTTAATTAAATATTTGGCATAGTTAATCATATCATCAAAATCAATTTTAGAAGTACTTAATAATTCTTCTTTGTATATTCTGTATATTGATAATGCAAAAATAAGAAAGATTTTATTATTTGTTTTCCTTTTTATTATTTTTTTTAATTTAAATAAATCAATATTGTTACATTTAATATTCTTAATAAAGGAAATAATATTGCGTTTTAAATAATCCAATTTGTTATTATCCACGAGATATTCTTTTAAGTATTCTCTATTAACTAAATAACTTTCAAAATATTCATTAGTAACATATTCTAATAATGAATCATCGGAAATAGCATATTTAAAAGCATTTTCTTTTAATATTTGAAGGGCTAATTTATGAAAGGTTAATACATCAACATTATAATTAACTTTATCTTTTAAATTATTAACTGTTTCATTAGTATACGAAAGACAAAGTATTAAAGATGGATCTATTCTTTCCTTTTCAATCAAATATTTAATTTTACCAACAATCGTTAATGTTTTACCACTACCTGCACCTGCAACTACAAGAAGATGTTTGGTATTATTTAAGATTACTTTTCTTTGATATTTATCTAGACTATGTCCATTAATATCATCAAAAAAAGAATCATGTAATAGATTCTTTCTAAACATATATATCACCATATATATTATACACGGTTTATTTTTGTAATAAAAAGTTTATAATCTCTTGACTACTATACTTGGTAAAAAAGATAATTAACATTCCTACGGTTAAAAATGGACCAAATGGAATAATATTCTCTTTCTTCTTTACAAGAAGTAATAGTGATACTGGCAAGGCAATAAAGCTTGCAACAATAATAACAAGTAAACATAAAAATGGTTCAAGGCTTACTCCTGCTAAGAACATCAATTTAACATCAGCACCACCTAGTGACTCTTTTTTAAAGATTAATTCACCAAACTTCATAATCATAAACATTATTAAGAAACTAAGTATGCCCCATAAAATAGCGAATAAAAATTCTCTCGGACCTTCAAAGATTAATTTTATTAATAACACCAAAATACTTGGAATAACAATAAATCTATCCGGAATAGTCATATATGTCAAATCACTTACGGTAACTAGTATCATCGTACTGGATAAAATTAAAGCAATAGCAAAATTATGAGAAAAATCAAATGAATAAAAACTAATTGCAAATAAAACGCCACAAAAGAATTCCGAAAAAAGATAAAGAATAGATAACCTAGTTTTACAATTACGACATTTTCCTTTAAGAAATAAATACGAAAAAATAGGAATCATTTCATACCAAGAAAGCTTGTGACCACATTTATCACAATGTGATGCTGGCTTAATAATTGATTCATGCTCTGGGATACGTAAACCTAAAAGATTATAAAACGAACCAAAGACACATCCTAAAATAAAAAACATTACAATATACACTACTCTCATTAACTAATCACCTTATACATTTCAAACATTGGAATAATAATTGATAAAATAATTATTCCTACACTACCTGCTAGAAAAACAATCAAAATAGGCTCAATTAAACTCTTAATAGAGTTAACAGCATTTCGATGTAAACTATCATAATAATTGGCAACTTTCTCCAACATTGTTCCAAGTTGACCGGTATTCTCTCCCGTTACAATCATCTCATAGGCTACTAAAGGGAATGCCCAATGATCCTTAAAAGCGTCCGATATTTTACCACCCAAATTTAAATTTCGAACAGTATTAGCAATTATTTTTCGATATACTTCATTTTCTGAAACATTTAATAAAACATCCATACTATCTGTAATATAAACACCATGATTAATAAGTGATGCAAATGTACGAGAAAACATCGATACCTCACTATACATAATTATTTTTTTAACAACAGGAATATGTAAATAAAATGTCTGCATCATAAGTCTAAAACTTCGAACATTTCTAAATAAATACAAATAAATTAATAATATAATAATAATTAATATTAACATTCCAAGCATATTATGTTGCAAAAACTGACTAAAATTCAATACCATAACTGTTATCTGTGGTAATTTAGCACCAAGTCCTGAAAACATTGTTTCATATTGAGGAACAACCCAAACTAAAACAAATACAACAACTAAAATAGCAAAGATTAAAACGACTGTTGGATACGTCATTGCACTCTTAATTTCTTTTCTCGTTGTATCAATAGACGTATAATAATCGGACATTTCATCTAAAACATTCGCCAAATCACCTGTTAGTTCAGCACTTTTACACATGTTAATTAATAGTTTAGGAAAGACCTTCCCTTGTTTTGATAAAGCTGTAGAAAAATTATCACCACTTAATAAGTCATAGACAACAATATCCCATACTTTTTTTTTGGCAGGCTTTTCTGTTTGTTTAGCAAGAATTCTTACGGAATCAACTAAAGTAATACCTGCCTTTAAATATGTTGAAAGCTGTGTTAAGGCAAAAGCCATATCACTCATTGATAAAACACTACCAATATTGATATCAAAATCATATTTGCTTCTCAAGGTTATTTCATTTACAGTTAATCCTTGATTAGCCAAAAACTTTTTTGCTTGTTCAACATTATAAGCATCAAACGTTCCCTTAACAACTTTCCCTTTCGTATTTGTGGCTTTATATCTAAAATGCAATTTTTCCATTAACTCAGCATTTTTAACTTCATTATTACTCTCTTGGAAACTACTTGTCCTATTCTTAGCAAAGATATCATTAGCATCCATATTAATAGCATTTTCGTCATCAATTATAAACATATCTTGTATTTTTTTCCTTTTTCCAATGATTAAATAGATAAAAGAGAAAAAGCCACGATATGCATAAGTAATAATGTTATTTTTCATAATATCCCTCTATTCTAAAATAATTTTATCATAACATTATTTCTTTATCAATGATAAAACGATATTTCTTAGCATTTATATATAAAAAAAAAGACTTTATCATAAAAGTCAATATTATTTCTTTTTTTCTTTTACAAAATAGCCATTTATTTTCTTAACAAAATAAGGATTAAGTTGCAATAAAACATTATTACATATTACCAATATACTACCTTCTATATATCCTTCACCAACGATTATTAATTCTACTCCCTTATTAATTCCAATCGTTTCTAAAACATGTTTTTCTTCCTCAGGTGCATTAATCTCTTCAACAACAAATTTTTGATTAATCATTGATTCATCTATCATAAACTATCACCTCTAATTTAAGTATAAAAAAAAGAAAGATATTAGTCAAGAATTTGACATTATTTGTTTCTCTTTTTATGAAAGTCAGAATTATTCTTAATAATATCTCTTAATAATAAGCGATATTCATTATTTTCCTTATTTAAATCACTTATTGTTTTATTATTATTCTCAATAACACTAATAATATTGGCAAGATAATCTTCGATAGTCTTAAAAAAGTATCCTTCATTGGTATCAAAATAACTGCCAGTATAATGTTGATTATCTTCTCCTTGAATAAGATATGTTCGATTATTCACCGTATTACTCATCTTTTTTTTGCCAATAATTTTTCCTTTAAGATAACCACCATTATCTAATTTACCATCTTTAAGACGCTTAAAGATTAATACTTCCGTATCTTTTGGAATGATAGCGTTAGCTAAAAAATAATTTAAGCAAATTTCTCCATTTCTATCCATTTTCTTTATAATATCCAAACATAAATTATATAAATTACTATATCTACTTAGAGAAATTTCAACACCATGACTTTTTTTTATTAAAAGCCAATTACCATCTTCTTTATAAATATAATAGCCATTATCCCCATTCTCATTAAACTTATAAAGACTATTATATCCTATTTGACTCATTAAATTGTTAAATACGTAAATTAAATATTGTTCATCATTAGACACATTATCTCGCATAAACCCTCCATAACGGATATTATAAACTAATAATCAATATACTTCAACGATGCTTGACACAACATTTTCTACATAATTTATTAATAAAATATGGTATATGAAACATAATAAAATATAGAATTAACATCAAAAGAGGATTAAAAAACTGCAAATTATTGGAAGTAAAGTAACTCGCTATTCCCTCAAAGAATGGTATTCCTCCCAGATTTAAATACATCATAAAATCAAAATTGTAAAGAAAATCGATAGGAATAATAATTAACGAAAATAATAAATGAAATAAAAAGCCCTTTATAACAACTTTATAATTCATATCAACATAATTAGTTACGATTAAAAGTATTCCTAAAAAAGCCATTAAAAAATGCCAAAGCATAGAATACAGTGCACCAAATGATAAAAAAGGATAATACTTAAAAGCATTTAAAACAAACATTGTAGCGATTCCACCAATAATTCCTCCTGTTACTAACCAACTATCCGCATAATCTTTTATCTTACCTTTAGAAAAGCTAGACAAAAGCCCTGCTAACATAATAAGTGAGCATGTATCAAATGGTAATAAACCGGTATTAAATGAACCAAATCTTTTAATATCATGGATAGATTCCCATGTTGTTTTTACTAAATAAAAAAGTATCAAGAATATACTAACATATTTAATAATTTTATGAACTTTATCTTTAGATAAATTACGTAATAAATATAATAAAACAAACATTATAATGAATGCAATAATTAAATATAAATATTGGGGAAATGAACCAAAATCTTGTCCATTATAGCCAATAATATCATATTTATAATCAAAAAAATTATAATTTCCTCTAAACATTTCTACCTCGTAACTTACTATCATTATAACATAATTTTAAATTAAATCACCAGTAATCATTGATTTAAAAATATCAAACCATAATTCAAAGAAACCTTTTTTCTTCATATTAGCATTACTTATTAAATTAACTTGACTAATAATACTATTATTATCTTTTACCAATAATTTACCAATCGTATCACCTGTTTTTATAGGTAATTTAATATCGTCAAGTTTAACTTCACTACTATATTCTTTAACTGTATCACTTTTTTTTCTTAAAATAATAACGTCTTCACCAACTGTAACATTTATTTTTTCAGGATTAGCTTTATCTATTTTTACTTCGCCAACTATCTCTCCTTTTTTCTTAATTATTTCTGTTTCATAGTTATTAAAGCCATAATCTAAAAGTTCTGCTGTTTCTGCATTTCGTACTTTCCCTGATTTTTCCCCTAAAACAATGGCAAGTAGTCTTAGATCATCTCTTTTAGCCGTAACTGCCATCGTATATCCAGCATTATCCGTCATCCCTGTCTTAAGCCCATCAACACCTTTATATGATTTGAGTAACTTGTTAGTATTAACTAACCAAAACTTTCTATCGGTATCTTTCCTTAGATAATCTTCATATAGAGTTGTAAACTTGAAAACGTCTGGATGTTTCATAAGTTCTATAGCAATAATTCCTAAATCATAAGCCGATGAATAGTGATTTTTCTCATCAAGTCCAGTAGGATTAACAAAATTGGTATTTTTTAAACCTAACTCTTTAGCTTTATCGTTCATCATTTTAACAAAGTTTTCTTCACTTCCTCCAACGTATTCTGCCATAGCAACTATTGCATCATTACCACTTGCCATAATAATACCTTTAAGAAGTTCTTCAACGGTCATTTCTTCCCCTTTTTCAAGCCATATTTGACTTCCACCCATATTACTTGCGTTAGCACTTGCAATAACTTTATCAGTATATTTTATTTTCCCAGCATCAATTTGTTCAAATATTAATATTAACCCCATCATTTTTGTAAGAGATGCTATACTAACACGCTCATGAACATTTTTTTCATAGATAATAGTTTTAGTTATTGGTTCCATTAATATAGCATTATTAGCATTAGTAACTAAATCTTCAGCTTTAATATTTATAAAACTTAATAACATTATAAAAATAATTAAGAATTTCTTCATAAACTCCTCCCATAAAAAATATGAAAAAAAAGAAGGAACTATTCCTTCCTTGATTAACTTATTCTATAATGTCCATATATATCATTGCGATATTCCAAAATATCTTCTTCATAATATTTTTGATATATACTCGCATGATGAATAACAAAAGGAACACCATTTTTATTTCTCTTATCAGAGATAATCCCTATATGCTTATCAAAAATAATAATATCGCCACCTTGCCATTCTTTAATATCTTTTATATCATTTGTTAATTTAATAGCATTTCTATCAAAATATATTTTTAAATTTCTAACTCTTCGAAAATCAATATTTTTATCAATAATTTCAATATCATAAAGATCTTTATTATTACTAATATCATTATAGACTAATTCTTTTAAATCATATCCGGCATTTAAAAGACCAAAAGCTACAACATCTGTACATACACCATAATTATCATTGGGATAACCTGTATCATAATATTTGCTTTGATATTTTGGTTTTGTTTTAATATAATCTCTAACATTATTTAAAATATCTGTTGCATCATCAATTCCATCATTATCCATATCTATTTTGCTAGTATACTTTTCGATATTAAAGTATTCATTACTATATGATTTATGAGGAATATAATTTAAAATATATAAACCATATACTAAGAAAATAGTTACTAAAATAAGTATTATTAACACAATATATCTTTTTCTCATATTATTCAATAATCTCTTTTAATTCTTCTAAAGAATTAATGGATAAAACATGGTTATCTTCTAATTTATCTTTACTATATCTATTAATGTATATAACTTGTTTAGGTTTATTTTTTAAAATACTTTCAATTTCTTCAAGACTATCATCAACAAAAATAGCATTATAATCAAGATTAAGATTACCTTTATGATTATTCGTTATAATAATATCATCAAAATAACAGACAATATCCGTGTTTATAATCTTTGCTTTTTGAAAACTTTCATCACCCTTAGTTAAAATAAACAATTTATAATGAATGCTTTTTAAATATTTCAGAATATCATTTACATCATCAAACACATATATATTATCATTCTCTATAAGCTTATTTAAAGCATTATATAAATTCATATTAAAAGAATGTATCTTTTGAAGTTCTTCTAAAATATTAAAAATATTAAATCCTTTTTCTTTATTTTCGAATTTTATTTTATCAAATAAATCAATCGGTATATTATAGTCTTTAAGTATTCGGTAAATTTCTTCTTGAAAAGCTTTAGTATCAAATAAAGTTCTATCAAAATCGAAATATATTTTCATAATTAAATCCTTTCTATTCTTATATCATGATTATTTTCGTATAATCCACCAATTTTAGATAAAGGCATTATTAAACTATTTTTCATAATTACTGTTCCTGGAAGAATAACACTATTACAGCCTATTTGGGTATTATCGCCAATAAAAGCTCCTATTTTTCTTAAATTAGTTTCCTCTTTTTCAACGCGAACATTCTTATTATCAAAACGCAGATTAGCAAGAATTACTCCTGCTCCTAAATGAACTCTATTCCCTAGAATTGAATCACCAACATAATTAAAATGTGGTATTTGCGAATTAGAAATAATTATACTATTCTTAATCTCTGATGAATTACCTATCACCGTATTCTCCCCAATAAGAACATTCCCTCTTAAGTAAGCGTTATGACGCAACTCGCTTCCTTTCATAACAATAGCAGGGGCAAGAATCTCTACTCCCATACCTATCTTAACTGATTTATGGACAAAAACATTTTCACTAATCTCTTTATACTCATCTTTATCTAAATCTCTAATCATTGATAATATTATACTATTAATATTAGGAAGGATTTCACAAGGAAATGTATAATTATCTAAATATTTCTTAAATAATTCATCCTTTATTTCAAATAATTCAATTATTTTTTTCATTTAAACCACCTATGATATCCTTTTTATAATTATAATCAAATGTTAAGGAGAAAATTAAATAACCTAATTTAAAGTAATCATGTCTAAAAACATTATTTTCTGTAATAACTAAATCATCTGCAATAACTTTTTTGCATAATTTTTTGGTTTGTGAAAGATCTAATACAATCGGATCTTTTTGTTCTTCTGTAGCATATTTATTCGCAAGTTCACCGGATATTTTAGCATTATTAACAATAACATATTCCACCTTTCTATTACCTAGATAATTATTTAAAGTTTCGATATGACGAGATACAGTAAAATCATCCGTTTCTCCTGGTTGGGTAAATAAATTACATGAATAAACAATTTTTGCTGTTGAATTATCAATGGCATTTCTTACTTCGCTACTTAAAAGAGTCGGAATAACACTTGTAAACAAACTTCCCATACTAAGAACGATAATATCCGAATTATATATTTCCCAAATCAATTCTTTACTTATTTTTGGTTCTTCTTCATAAAATACTCTTTTTACTTTTTTTGGCGTTTGGGTAATAAAATGCTCACCACGAACAATACTTCCATCTTCCATTTCTCCTACTAACGTAACAGCATCCTCTGTAAAAGGAATTACTTTACCATTTAAATTTAATACTTTAGATAGAATTTTAATTCCATCACTCATACTACCTTTAACGCTAGCAGCGGCTGCCAGTAAAATATTCCCTACTGTATGCTTATTAAGCGATCCTTCACTTTTAAAACGATAATTCAAAAGATCTGAAAATTCATCTTCCTTTTTTGATAAGGAAATCAATACTTTTCTAATATCACCTACTGCTGGCAAATCAAGTTCACTACGTAATATGCCTGTACTTCCTCCATCATCACAAACTGATACAACTGCTGTTATATCAAGAGGATATTGTTTCAAACCACGAAGAAGGTAACTCATTCCTGTTCCTCCACCAAATACTAATACTTTTTTCATTTCTTTTTCTCCTCACTTAAACTTTTCTTCATCAAATCACCAATAGCTTTTTCCAATTTCTTATTGGCATCAGGAAGCTCCATATTCGTAACTTTAAAAGGTTTACCAATACGATATACCAAATTTTTACTACGAAATTTATAATCACCCGTTACTGCAAAAGGTACAATATATGAATCTGTCTTCTTGGCCATAGAAACACAACCAAACTTAAAAGGTAATAGAAAGGCTTCCGTCTTATTTCTTGTTCCTTCCGGAAATATTCCAAGGGCTCTACCATCTCTTAAAACATTAAGTGCAGCTTCTTTTGCAGTATCATCATGAATACTTCGATCAACCGAAATACACCCTGTCCATTTAAAAAACCATGATAATTTTGAATCAAAATATTCTTTTTTAGCCATATAATGAACAACTCTTTTGGTTGATATTATTACCCCACATTGATCCATTACATGTTTATGATTACCGGCAATTATAATACTTCCTTCTTTAGGAATATTTTCTTTACCAATAATTTTAGGATGATAATATAATTTAAATATTGAACCTAAAATTGGCTTTACAAATTTATAAAACTTTTCTGGCAATTTTTTATTTTCCATTTGTTCCTCCTAATAAATCAATCACTTTATTCATCAGAATAATATTTTCACTCTTTAAGTCATTTTTATTTTTAATTTTATATGGTTTACCAAAGATAATTTTAACACTCTTACGAAATAATTTATATTTATTGATAATCGCAAACGGAACAATTTTTTTATTAGATTCAGCAGCCATTTTAACCGCTCCCATTTTAAAATTTCTAACAACATATTCCGTATCATTAAAAGTACCTTCGGGAAATATTCCAATTATCCCATTATCTTTTAAAACATTAATCGCTTCATTAACCGCACCTTTATTTTTCTTTTTTCGATCAACCGGAATAATAGCCATAGCTTTAAATAACCATGAACACTTATCCATAAGCTCTTTTTTGGCGATAAAGCGAATCGTTCTTTTAGTAGAACTAATTAATAAAAAACAATCAAGATTACTCTTATGATTACCCGCAAGAACAATACCATCATCTAAAGGAATATTCTCACTTCCAATTATTTCCACACGATAAAAGGTTTTCATTAAAAATTTAATTATTGGTCTATTAAATCTATATAACTTATATTCCATATTCACCTACCATTTAAGTATATCATATTTTTTACTTGATAAGACAGATTATACATAATATTTCACATAATTCATATATTTAAAAGACGAACTATGAAAAGAATAATCTTAATTATAATTATTTTATGTATATTAATTATCTCTTTGTTATTAAATAAAAAGAAAGATAATAATACGAAACAAAATATCTTTGAAAATATTCCTTATTATAAAGAAAAATTACTAAAAGAATATGAGGATTACTATCAAAAAACTAATTACCCAATCGAAAAAGTAGTTATGGATGTTAATATTGGTCTTAATAAACCCTTTTATGAAGAATGTAAGGCAAGTAAATATTTAAATACTAATTATATTTTAGTGAATAAATATAATTATTTAGATAAAGATTATGTTCCTAATAATTTAGTAATACTGGATAAATATTCTAAACCTGGAATAAAATTAAATAAAGAAGCATACGAAAATTTTATCGAGATGGCAAGTGATGCTGAAAATAATAATTTAAATTTACGTATTATTTCCGCTTATCGTCCATATGAATATCAAGAGAAACTTTATAATAATTATTTAAAGCATGATACCAAAGAAAAAGTTGATACATATTCAGCAAGGCCAGGATTCTCTGAACATCAAACCGGTTTAGTAATTGATATTGATAATATAAAGAAAGATTATAATTATTTCCATTTAACTGATGAATATGCTTGGATGCAAAATAATTCTTATAAATATGGATTTATTTTAAGATATCCTTTAGGTAAAGAAAAGATAACTGGTTATAAATATGAATCATGGCATTATCGATATG
>CACZNM010000003.1 GCA_902782535.1 uncultured Erysipelotrichaceae bacterium | reverse complement strand
GTTAGATGCTAATCATCATTATACTTGTGGAACAGCTAATACAGTAACATGCTCAAATATAAGATATTATTTTGCATATTATACAACAAATGGAAAAAATAAATATATGTATTTTACATTAACAAATGGAAAGACAATTGAAAATGTTGTAAGTGAGTCTTTGGGTAATGGAACAACTGAATCAGTTGCAAAAACTATTGTGGAAAATTGGTATAATGCGAACATTGATAGTACTAATGATGCTAAAGTAGAAGATACAGTATATTGCAATGATAGAAGTATTTACCAATTAGGAGGTTTAAATCCAAATGGTGGAACATTAACTGATACAACGCCGTCGCTATTTTTATATGCTGGATATAAAAGAAATTATGTAGATTATAATCCAAGTACAGAATGTTTAAGACCACAAGATGCCTTTACGAAAGAAAGTAGTAATGGAAATGGGTTATTAAATTATTCGGTCGGATTAATAACAATAGATGAAGCTGTAATGGCAGGTGGAAAAATAGGAACAAGTAACGCTAATTACTATTTAACTACGGGAACACAATATTGGACTTTGTCGCCACGTACATTTAGCACCGATGGTAATTCCCGAGGTTTTCGTGTTTATTCTTCTGGTACTTTGGATGCGCATTCTGTCTATAATACTATTGGACTTCGTCCAGTTATCTCATTAAAACAAGGAATAACAATAAGTGATGGTGATGGTACAGCAACTGATCCATATATTATAAAATAATATAAAATAAAAATCATAAATATCAATTTAAAATATTTATGATTTTTTATTATCTTGTTAGACTTTCATGTGTTTCATTCTTACTTATTTCTTCTATATAAGTAATTATTTTCTTTACAACTTCATCAATAGTCATATTTGTTGAGTCAATATATATTTGATCTTCTGTCCTTTTTAAAGAACCAATTGGTTTATGCATATCATTATAATCACGTTTTTTCATCGCTTCAATGATTTCTTCTAAATTAGATTCAATTCCCATTTCTTGATTTTGAATATATCTTCTTCTTGCCCTTTCATTAACATCAGCATCTAAATAAAACTTATATTTCGTATCAGGAAAAACAACGGTTGTAATATCTCTTCCTTCCATAATGACATCCTTATCATGTGCCATCTTTCTTTGTAAATCAACCAAAATTTCTCTTATTTCGGGAATACTAGATATTTGTGATACAACACCAGTTACTTCAACGGATCTTATTTCATTACTTACATCTTCTTTATTTAAATAGGTTTTACCATTTTCATCAAATTCGATAGTTAATGTTTTAGCGAGTTCGATTATTTTATCAGTATCATTTAATGTTAAATTATTTCTTAATGCAGCAAGTGCAATAGCACGATATGTTGCACCTGTATCAATATATATTAAATGAAGTTTTTCCGCGATTATTTTTGTAATGGTTCCTTTTCCACTTCCAGCTGGACCATCAATTGCAATAATTTTGTTCATATTCTTTTCCTTTCAATAAATAAATTCATTATCTGAATAGAAATTAGGTTCACATATTAAGTTAATCCCTAATTCTTTAACTGTTTTAAGCTCACTATTTGGAATAATATATGTTGAATATGCATCACACATTTCTAAATCTTTTAAATACTTTAAAGCATTTAATACAGTTGGATTAGTAACTGAGCATATAGATAGAGCGATTAATACTTCGGATAATTCTAAACGAGTACTATTTTCATGTAAATCAGAATTTTTAAGACTTAAGATTGGCTCTAAAATATTTTTTGGTAATAATTTAATATTATCGGGTATTCCAGAAAGAGTTTTAATCGCATTAATTAGGCAACTAGAAATAGGACTTAGAATATCCGTTTCTTTTCCTGTTACAATAATATCATTATTTAATTTCATTGAAACAATATGACTATTTTTTTCAGTCATTTTCTTTTTGGCAATAGGGATTATATCAAAATAGCTATCATCAATTTCCAAGTGATTCATTAATAGTTTGATTCTTGTGGGTATTTCATCAGTTGATAGTCCTAATTTATAAGCCTTCATGGCATTAAAGTAACGCCTTATTATTTCTTTCTTACCAGCATCAACAAGTACTTCATCACTAATAATGCAACTACCTATCATATTAACACCCATATCAGTAGGAGAGTAATAGATATCTTTATTCGTAATTTTATTTAAAATAGATTTTAAAACTGGAAATAGTTCGATATCGCGATTATAATTAACCGCTTTAATATTGTATTTTTCTAAATGAAAGGGATCAATCATATTAATATCATGCAAGTCTGCAGTAGCAGCTTCATAGGCTACATTAACAGGATGGTTTAAAGGTAAATCCCAAACAGGGAATGTTTCATATTTAGCGTAACCTGCATTAACACCACGTTTATGTTCATGATATAACTGGGAAAGACAAGTTGCAAGCTTACCAGAACCAGGGCCTGGAGCATTAACTAAAACAAGTTTTTTAGTTGTTTCAATATAAGGATTAGCTCCATAACCTTCTTCTGAACAAATGGTATCTACATCAAGAGGATAACCTTTAGTAGGTCTATGAATATAACTTTTAACTTTATTAATTTCTAGTTTTTTGATAAATTTATCTATTCCAGGTTGATCATTAAATAGAGTAATAACAACAGAATTAATATAGAAACCCATTTTTCTTAAATTATCAATTAATCTTAATACCTCAACATCATATGTTATACCATATTCCTCACGAACTTTATTTTTGGATATAGCATCAGCATTAATACAAAGAATGATTTCCAAATCTTTTTTTAGTTCTTGAAACATTTTGATTTTAACATTTAGATCAAATCCCGGTAATACTCTTTTAGCATGAGTATCATCAAAGAGTTTTCCACCAACTTCTAAGTATAATTTATCAAACATTTTAATACGTTCTTTTATCTTTTTACTTTGTATTTTAACATACTTTTCATTATCAAATCCTAGTTTCATAAAACACCTCATAAATAATTTTACTATAAAGAAAATAATTAGTCATTAATTTTTATAGGAATTTTTCAATTTCTTGCTTCTTTTTTTAGCATTTTTGCATGCACAACTAACTTATCAGATGATGTATAACAGGTTGATAATGTTAAAATTTTATCATCTTTATTAACAGTTGTTTTAAAATCAAACATACTTCGATTTTTCATCTTGTTTATAAAAGTTTCAAATTCATCATCACTACTAAATTTAACTTGAATATAATCATTTGTTGTTGGTAAATAATAAACACTAAATATTTGCCATAAGATATTTTCTTTTTCATTTAAAGTTCTAATAATATAATTATCACTTTTACTTTGCCAATCTTTCGTAAGAAGGGTCTTAAGATTACCAAACATACTACCATTTTTTCTTCCATGCGCGTAAATGATATTATTCCTATCTAATTCCTGCTTATTATTTCGATAATCTAAGAAAGCCCATCCACTAGAGTTATAGGAATTATCAAAAGAATGTGTTAAATAATAACTATTATCTTTTGTTTGAACATAGGGAAGATTAATATTGGTACCACGAACTTCTATCCAACCCACGGTTTTAGAATTAATCGCTTTTAATTCACTAAAATCAATATATAAGGAATCCATCTCTGAAAATTGATGGAAAGCGTCTCCCTCTTTAACTGTGTCATCATAATCCTCATTTTCTAGTATCTTTTTATCACTATCATCATCTTTAGATGTAGCGATATCTATTAAGTGTTCTATCATATCATCAGTTTTATCATTTTCCATTTTCCAGGTAATTATCTTTGACGAAGATATAATTATTAATGTTATTAAAATTATACATATTAAAACAATTAATATATTTCCTTTTTTTAATTTTATTTTTTTCTTTCTCATATAATAATCATATCATAGATTATTGATAATTAACTATCTTTTTTTTAATTCAAATGTTATAATTACTTTGTGAGTAGTATAATACTCATTTTTTTATGGAAGGAGGAAACTTTGAATTCAATTATCTATCAACGAGTAAAATATGGTAGGATTACTTGTAATTTAAAAGAAGTAATGAAAGAAAAGCATATTAGTACTTATAAACTTGCAAATATCACCAATATTAAGTATGAAATAGTTAAGAAATATCGTGATAATCTTATTTTAAGATATGATGCTAATATCCTTGCGAAACTATGTTTTTGTCTTGATTGTGAATTAAGTAGTCTTTTGAAGTATGAAAAGTAGTAGTATTCCTTATATATGGTTACCTTATATAAGGAGTTTTTTTAATTTGTATTTATGCTATTATAGTAACTAAACAAATTTATTGATGTTGGGGTTACATAGTCATTAGTATTTTGTTGAAGAAAGGATGGAAATGAAAAAAATAATAATGGTATTTTTTATACTATTAAGTGTTTTTAGTATAAAAAATGTTTTCGCCCAAGATCAATATAAATTAACTTTATTAAAACAAGATGGTATATATTTTTCAAGACGTGGAGGAGTAGTTACTGATTCTAATTCATATTATATTTATAAATTGAATGATATATATGCTTATTGTCTTGAACCAGGGAAAAAAATTACAACATATACTTATATTGGTAATGAAGAATTTGTTGATCTACCATTTAGCGAAGAATTAAAAGAAAAATTAGAACTTATTGGATATTATGGAAGAGATTATTCTGGACATGATAATGTTCGATATAGTATGGCAACACAAGCTTTAATATGGGAATTAACAGGGGTAAATAGTGTAACTTTTTGGACAGGGAAAAATGAAACAGGTAGTGAGATTGATGTTACAAAAGAAAAAGAAGAAATAATGAACTTAGTTAATAATCATAAGACATTACCAAGTTTTTCTTCTAGTCTAAATACTTATGTCAAACATAATGAAGAGTTTATTGATACTAATAAAGTTTTAGATAACTTTGAAATAGTAGAAAGTGATATCGAAGATGTATCTATTAGTGATAATACTTTACATATTAATTCTAAAAAAAGAGGAGTGTATCATATTAAATTACAAAGAAAAAATTATAATGAATATAAAACAATAATCTTTGTAGGGAAAGATAAAACATCATCGCAAAAACTAGCCAGATTACATTTCTCTCGTGAAATTAATATGGATTTAACTATTAATGTCAAAGGAGTAAGACTACTAATTCAAAAGGTTGATGAAATGAATAATCCTTTATTAAAGGAAAATATTAGATTTAAAATAAAAAATCTAAATACGGGAGAATATCTTTGTGAAAATAATGATTGTACGTTCCTCACAAATAAAGATGGTATAGTATTAACAAATGAACTTGAATATGGTGAATATGAAATAGAAGAAGATGAAAATCAAATAGTCGAAGGTTATACATGGAATCCTAATAAATTACGAATATTAATTAATGATGATAGTGATATTAAATGGAATAATAATTACAATAGTTATCTAGAATTAACTTTTTCTAATCAAGAAATACTAGGGAATGTTAAAATACAAAAGTTAGGAGAAGAACTAAAGATAATTGATAATGAAGTAATATATGAAAAGAAAGCTTTAGAAAATATTAATTTCTCTTTATATGATGATAAAGATAATTTAATAGATAATTTAGTAACAGATAGTAATGGTCTTGGTAGTTATAATAATTTAAAAATAGGCAAATATTATTTAATGGAAAATACAAAATCAAATGATTATATCGATAATAATGATAAATATTATTTTGAAATTAAACAAAATAATCAATATGATAAGATTATTAATGTTAATTTATCTATTGATAATTACTTAAAAAAAGGAACATTAGAATTTACAAAGAAAGATTCTATAACTAATGTAGGTATTCCTAATACAACTATGGAAATATATAAAGATGATAAATTATTATTAACAAGAAAAACGGATGAAAATGGGAAAATAGTTATAAATAATTTACCAATAGGAAAATATTATCTGAAAGAAATAGAAGCGAATGATGAGTATTTAATTAGTAATGAAATAATATCATTTGAAATTAAGAAAAATGATGAAATAGTAAAAAAAGAAATGACTAATGAAAGAATAACCGGTACTTTAAATATTGTCAAAAAAGGAGAAGACTATCTATATCAGGATAATGAAATAATATATAATCAAATTAATTTAGAAGGTGTAAAGTTTAATTTATATGATAACAATGATAAATTAATTGATAGTTTAGTCACTGATCATAGTGGTAAAGCTAGCATAAGTAAATTATCCTTAGGTAAATATTATTTAATAGAAGAAAATGATAATAATAATTATGTTTTAAATAATAATAGATATTATTTTGAAATAAAAAAAGAAAAAGATAATCAGAATGCTGTTGTTAATTTAACTATTGAAAATTATTTAAAAAAGGGAACATTAGAGTTTACTAAAGAGGATTTAGCAACAAGTGAAGGTATACCTAATACAATAATTGAGATATATAATAATCAAGATACTTTAATATTTACTAAAGAAACTGATGATAATGGCAAAGTAATTATTTCTAATTTACCAATAGGAAAATATTATATTATAGAAAAAGAGGCAAATACTAATTATCAAATAACAAATGAGAATGTCTATTTTGCAATAAAAGAAAATGGTGAGATTGTAAAAGCTAAAATGACAAATGAAAAAATAGTTGTACCAGTTCCTAAAACGGGAAAAAACAGTATGACTTTATCAAGTTTTCTTTTTGAAATATTATTTATAATTAGTATAGGAAATATTTATTATGGGAAAATTAAAATCAATTAGTTTAATACCAATAATGATTATATTAGCATTAGTAATTAGTTATCATATTTATTATCACTTTATGGATAATGTTGCTGAAAAAGAAGTAGAAAATTTTCTAGCCAAAAAGGATATTAAAGAAATATCCACGAATAATGTGGAAAAAATAAACACTATAAAAGAAAAAATACAAGGTGTTTTAGAAATACCTAAAATTAAGTTAAAAAAAGAATTTTATGATATAAATAGTAATGAAAATAATGTTAATAAAAATATTATGATTTTAAAAGAAAGTAAGATGCCAAATATTAATAACAGTATTCTTTTTATCGCTGCTCATTCTGGCAATGCAAATATAAGTTTCTTTAAAAATTTAGATTTGTTAGAATTAGATGATAATATTATCATTCATTATCAAAATAAAAAATATTATTATACTGTTAGTAAGATATATGAACTTAAGAAAGATGGGACATTAACGGTTAATAAAAATATTCATGAGAATATGTTGGTTTTAACAACCTGTAGTAAAAATAAAGATAAGCAGTTAATTGTTGTTTCTAAATTATTTCAAACTATTTAATTAGAGGGATGACCTCTAATTTTTTTGACTTTAAAGTGAATTAATAATATAATAGTTATGGTGATATGATGGAAGATATAAATAATGAATATGATTTTGGGACACTTCCAGGCAATAGTAAATTCCCATTAGAGGCAGCTGATACATTTCCACCTTTTTTAGCTGAAATTGAAGATCCAAGTAAAAAAAAACCAAGTAAAGAAGAATTTTTAGAATCATTTAAAAAAATGGATGCAAAGACCTTTGTTTCAATGGGAACATGGTATTTTGGTACGGAATTTTATGAATATTTATCTAACAAATCATTTAAAGATAAACTTGCAAGGAAGATGTTTGAGGAAGCTATTGATGCTGATTGTTGGGAATATTATCGAAAGTTTGTAAGGTTGTATGGGGTAGATGCACTTTTAAGGATATATGACGGTGATACACTTTCTAAAATAAATGATGATGGACATTTATATATTGTTCTTGCATCAATGTTAGAAATAGATGCTAATTGTGTTTTAGAACGTGCTTTAGTTGATAATGACTTTTATAAAAGTTTAGTGAAGCATTCTTCTTCTTATTATTCACTTATACGGAATATTGACTATAAAATATTAAAAGAATATTGTTTTAAACACTTTGATTTTGTTATAAATAGCTTCTCATTAAGTAATGATGATTATGCAAAATTATTTTCGGATGATGACATTGATAATGATTTTATAAGTAAAATTATACCTAAAATATCTAATGAAGAGTTTATATCAGCTTTTTTTACAAAAGATAAGAGAGCTTTTAGTGTTTTTAAAAAATTGAATAAAAATATAATAAATTATTTGATTATGGAAAATATAAGATTTAGTAAAGAAATCGCTGAATCAGATTATATGTTTGAAATCATTAAAGATGAAAGTATTATTAATTTTCGAAATAAGGTAAATAAAATTACATTAAATAATAATTATTTAGAAATTGAAAAGAAAGTATGCAATTATTATATTAAATTGTTGAATGAATATAATCCAGAAACGGGATTATTTCGCATATATGAACATCAGGATGAAACAGAGTTTCCTCTTCAAGGTAATTATCTTGTCAATTATTATACATACAAGAAAAGTGATGATGAATTAAGGAAAATAACTAGTAGGAAAATAAGTGAAATAATTGTTGATTATTTATTTAAAGATAATATATATAATGTTTTTCTAAATATTCGGGAACTTTTATCTTATAATGAAAGTAATGAAAATAAATTATTATCAACATATGTTGTTGATTTTTATCGTATGATATTAGATATTGATCAGATGAGTAGTGATGATAAAATAAAGTTGTTTTATCGCTTTAAAGATTATCGTATTGATGAATTATTTTATGATAATATTAATTCTTTAAGAAAATTATCTTATCAAGAGTTAAAAAATACCGTTTTACATGTCGAAAAAGGAAATATAAATCATACTTTATCTAATAAATATCAAACAAATGTTTATGATTATCGCGATAAAGAATTTATTATGTTAGTTCGAGTTTTAGATGAACCATTTTATGATGAAACAAGGAATAAAAGAGAATGCTTTAGTTTGATTTCGAATAATCATACTAGCGTAATTCATAGTAATAGAGATAAAAAATTTATTTATGGATATAATAATTTTGATATTAATAAGGTAAAGCATGTATATGAACATGATGCATATTCAACAGATGGAGTTCAAGATGGAGAACGTAATATAATAAATAGAATATATTTTCCTAATGAATTAATTGATGCTACTTCTTGGGGAATTAACGAGATACAAATTGTCAATAAAAAAGAAAACCTATTTTATAGAAGTATTAAACCATCATATATTATTGCAATTGATACGATAACTGATGATATTGTTAATGAAAGTAAAAGATTAAATATCCCTATTATTTTGATTAATGAAAATAATAAAAAAATGGTCGATAGAAAAGCAAGCTCAAGATATGGAAGAAACATAAGCGATAATCCACTTGAAAAAGGAGTATTATATCGATACACGGGAGATGATGCTATTTCGAACCTTGAAGAAGATGAAAGAGCTAAAAAAAGATAATGAAAATAGATGAGTAAATGCTCATTTTTTTCTTTAATATCATTTTTATTTATGATACAATTATATAGAGTTGGTAAGATGAAGAAGATAAGTTTGATAGAAAAAAT
>CACZNM010000002.1 GCA_902782535.1 uncultured Erysipelotrichaceae bacterium | reverse complement strand
TTAAATCAGATGTTGCCTATTAATTATGGTGGTGGTATGAATAACTTTTTTGAAAGTGATAAATCACTTGAATATAAAGAATTACCATTAAGATTAGAAGCAGGGACTATGAATATCTCTGGTATATTAGGTTTTAGAAAAGCAATAGAATATTTAAATAACATTGGTATGGATAATATTACTAAATATGAATATGATTTGAAAAAATATCTTCTTCAAAGATTAAAAGAAATAAAGAATGTAACAGTTTATAATAAAAATACCGATAGTGGTATAGTTCTTTTTAATATTGATAATATATTTGCTGAAGATACAAGTAATTATTTAAATCATTTTCATATATGTGTAAGAGCAGGTAATCATTGTGCTAAAATGGTTAAAGATGAAATTAAAGTAAAAAATACATGTCGTATTAGTTTATATTTTTATAATACCAAAGAAGAAATAGATAAGTTTATTGATGTAATGAAAGGAAATAAAGATATTTTTAAGGTTATAATATAATGGATAGTAATTTAAGACGTGAAATAATTATTGATAATTATCAAAATCCAGTGAATAGAAAAGTTATTGATGATAAAAATTTTATTATTGCAAGAACAATTAGTGATTCATGTATTGATAATATAACATTATTTGTCAAGTTTAATGATGATAAGATAGTAGATATGTATTTTGATGGTGAAGCATGTGCGATTACAACAAGTGCAACCAGTATTATGATTAAAATGTTTATTGGCAAGACTATTCAAGAAGCTGAAGATATCATGGATAATTATTATAATATGATTGAGGAAAAGGATTATAATGGAGAAAAATTAGAAGAACTTAATGCATATAGTGATATATCAAAACAACCCAATAGAATTAAATGTGCTATATTTCCGTTTGAAACATTAAAAAAAGCGATTAGTGAATATAGAAACAAAAAAGATTAGTGTCAAGTGTAAAGATATTTTTGTTAGTTAAAAAATGGTTTTTAGTGGAAAATTATTATGAAAAAAAGGGAATTTCTCTAGTGAGATTTTCTTTTTTTTTATTACTTTCTATCTCTTTATTAATTGAGTTTTCTAGTTTGATTTTATTACATATTTTTTGCTATCTTACATTTAGAGGAGTTTTATGCAAGAAGTTATTGAAAAAGAAAATATTAAAATAGAAGAAATGATTTATGAAATAAGGGGAGTCCAAGTAATGTTAGATTCGGATTTAGCAACACTTTTTAATGTTGAAACAGGAAATTTAAATAAAGCAATGAAAAGAAATGTTGAAAGATTTCCTTTACAATTTTGTTTTCAATTAACAAAGGATGAATATAGTTTTCTGCTATTCCAAATTGGAATTGCAAAGAAAAAGGGTGGAAGAACAACTTTACCGTATGTTTATAGTGAGCAAGGAGTTGCTATGATTTCTAGTCTATTACATAGCGAAATTGCAATCAAAATGAGTATTGCAATAATAAATACGTTTGTTTTAATGAGACATTATATAACTAAAAATAGTGATGTTTATCAATCTTTAAATATTATGAATAATAAATTAGATAATTACATTAATAAACTTGTTGATCATGATGAAAAAATAAATTATTTGTTTTCTAAATTTGACAGAAAAGAACAATTAATAGAAAAGAATACAGAATACGATATATATTCAGATATTATAAAAATATTAAGTAATGATAAAGAAGAAATAATTATTGTAGATTCATATGCTGATATTAATTTATTAGATTTAATAAGAAATATAAATTGTAAAGTAATTCTAATTACTAAAGATAGTCCCAGGTTAAGTAATATTGAAATAGAGAAATATAATAAACAGTATAGTAATTTAACTGTTATTAGAAATAATTCTTTTCATGATCGATATTTTGTATTAGATGGAAAAGAAATATATTTACTAGGTTCATCAATTAATAGTCTTGGAGAAAAGATATCTATGCTTGTTAAATTAGAAGATAGGAAGAGTATTAGTGCATTAATAGGAATTATTACTGAAATTATTAATTAATAAATATTTTTTCTTTACATATATTTTAGTGGTGATACTGTGAAAGATAAAATTGATAAAGAATTAATTATAAGTATTTTAATACCTTTGGGAATAGGAGTAATATCTAGCTTATTATCTTTTGGTGGAATGAGTAATTATGATTTTTTAAAAAAACCTTTTTTAACACCACCAGGATTTCTATTTCCTATTGTTTGGACTATCCTTTATATTCTAATGGGATATAGTAGTTATCTAATATATAATGATAATAACTATCATTCTGATTGTTGTCTTAAAATATATGCTATAAGTTTGTTTGTTAATTTTTTATGGAGTCCATTATTCTTTGGTCTAAATCTTCGCTTATTTAGTTTAATTTGGATAATTGTTCTTGATATTGTTGTTTTATATATGACTTTATGCTTTTATAAGGTTAATAAAAAAGCTGCATATTTACAAATACCATATTCAATTTGGTGCTTGTTTGCAACTTATTTAAATTTATTCTTTTATCTTTTGAATCGCTAATTTTTAGCGTTCTTTTTTTCTTTTTCTTCACGTTCTAATTCAGTAAAAGCAATTTTACCAATTTTTGTTTTTGGTATACTTTCACGAAATTCATATTCATATGGTAAAGAATACTTGGCAATGTTTTTAGCACAATGTTCTTTAATGCTGTTGAGTGTTTCATTATTTGGTTTATAGCCTTCATTTAAAACAATAAAAGCTTTAGCAACTTGAACTTTATAGGGATGATCGACACCAATTACCGTAGAGAAATTAACTGCAGGATGCTTATCAATAATATTTTCGATATAACTTGGATAAACATTATATCCACTTGATATAATCATTCTTTTTAATCTTTGGCGAAAAAAGACCATTCCTTCTTCATCTTTGTAACCAATATCACCAGTATGAAGCCATATTTTACCATCTTTGTGTTTTCTTAGTGTTTGCATTGTTTCCTTTGGCTCATTAATGTATTCTTTCATGACCGTTGGGCCATAAATGCATATTTCACCTTCCACATTGGCAGAAACCTCATCATGTGTGCCTACTTTAACAATTTTTACTTCCATATCAGGGAAAGGTATTCCTATACAACCAGGTCGCATTTCAGTTGGAAGAGAAAGACATGTTGCAGCAGTTGCTTCGGTAAGCCCATATCCAACTCTTACTTTGGCAAGAGAACCATGCTTTTTAAGAAAAGCATCAATTCGTCTTTTTAATTCTGGATTTAATGCATCGCCTCCGGAAATAATATTAGTTATACAAGATAGTTCACCTTCTTTAAATTTACTATCTAATAGCCCTTCAAAAAGCGTAGGTACACCAACTAAAAAATTTGGATGATATTTCTTTATTAAATTTTTAAAATCTTTATGACTAAAAGCTGGAATTAAAACACATTTCATACCAACCGATAAAGTAGTGTGTATGCATACTCCTAATCCAAATCCATGGAAAATTGGCATGATACATAAAATGACTTCTTTAGGTTTTGGCATAACAATTTCTTTAGCTTGCATAGCAAGAGCATTAAAGTTTAAGTTCGAAAGTAGAATACCTTTGGGTTTTCCACTTGTACCACCACTATAAAGAATAACTGCAGGATCGGTATCCTTCTTTTTAACAATATATTCATCATGGTAATCATTAGCTTTAAGTAAAAATTCTGGCCAAGTAATAATCATATCACTTTCTGGTAGATGCATCTTTCTTCCTTTAGCAAGCCAATATAAGAATTTTTTATCAAATTTCATATTTTCAGAAGCATTCGTAACAATAATATCGGTTAACTTTGTTTCCTTTAAAATATTAACTATTTTTTCTACCGAAATATCTATGGTAAGAATTTTGGTACTGTTTGATATTTTTAAATATTCAAGTATTTCTCCTTCACTAGATAGTGGGTGAATAATATTAGCAACACAACCAATCATATTAATTGCATAAAACATTATAATTGCTTCTGGCATATTAGGAGTACATATAGTAATTACCTCATCTTCTAAAGTACCAATACCTTTTAAAGCTTTAGCACAAAGGGCAATTTGTTCAACAAATTTTTGATATGTTACTTCTCGCCCAAAATATTCATAAGCAATATAATTAGGGTGATCAATGGTTGTTTTCAAGAAATGCTCATATATCATTTCATTAGGATATTCTAAATGTGAGTATAATTCAGGATAATACTTATCAATTAAATTAATATTCGAAATCTTTTTTTTCTTCGATTCTTTCATTTGCATCACGCTCCAATGTTTCTGGATGACCCATAATATAATCAAGTAAATTAACGGCTTTAGAAAAGTATACACCATCGGCAATACGTTCATCAAGATTTATTCCAAATTCAACGATATCCCTGATTTCTACTTTTCCATTTGGCATTACTACTTGTTCTTTATGAATATTTCCAATTGTTATTAATATTCCATTTGTTCCAAAATTAGTTAAATGATGATATATTGCCCCACATTTAATACTACCTAAATTAGATAAAATAACGGTACTATTATATAATAAATCATTATTTAAACTATTAGGTAATAAATCATGTCTATCCATGAATTTAGCAACTGGTGCAATAATGAATTTAAGCATCCATCCTGGGAATTTATCTAAAATATCTAATGAATCATCAGAAGAATTTTGTTGTTTTTTGTTTCTAAAGGTATTAACTTTCTCCTTAATTTTATCACTTAAAGTATTAATATTATCTTTTTCATCAACTTTAATTAGTGACATTACTTCTTTAGCATCATCAGAATAATCAACCTTTGCCGTAAAAGTTAAAATAACATCATCTCTTTGATAACATTTATGATTGATAATATATCTATTTAGTTTTGGTCTATTATAGATAACCTTAGCAATAGCGATAGAAAAGGCATGAAAATATGTTATATCACTATTTTCTAATTTCTTTTTTTTCATATATTTAACGAGTTCTGTTACATCTATTTTTTTATTCATATAAACATCGGCATCCTGCCTGTCTGTTAAATAAGTTAATAATCGCATCATTGCAGGCATTTTAATATATTTAGCATCTCTACGATCTCTAAAACTCTTTTTTTTCTTTACTTCACTCACATATCCTCCATAACATATATTAATTATATAGAAAAATACTTTTTTTGTAAAGAATTTGACAGAATACTATTTATAACATATGGTATACTTATTTTGGTGATATTATGAAAAGAATTATCTTTCATGTTGATGTTAATAATGCTTTTCTTTCTTGGACAGCGGTATATTTGTTAAATAATGGTTATGGTAAAGATATTAGAGATATTCCTAGTATAATTGCGGGTGATGAAAAAACACGTCATGGTATTGTTCTTGCTAAAAGTCCAATTGCTAAAAAATATGGTGTAGTATCAGCAGAAACAATATAT
>CACZNM010000001.1 GCA_902782535.1 uncultured Erysipelotrichaceae bacterium | reverse complement strand
TATATGTTTGGTTTTGGAGAAAAAGCAGTTGAAATTGTAAAAGAATATGGTATAACAGTTGATTTTAATGATATAAATGATAATGATTCAGCGTATCACTTGCGAGATATTCTTTTAGGAAAAAATGTGGAAAAACCTGATGAAAATTAAGGTAATGGAGGAAAAAATGCAATTTAATTTTGATGATAGATCTATTGATATTGATGAAACAGGAGTAAAATTAATCGAAAATGCTAAAAAAGTAATCGAAACTGCTAAGACTTCTAGTAATGGTAGTATACTTATTGATAAAGTTATGAATGAGTTATATGAACACTTTTCAAAATACAGTGAAGAAAGATTAAATAATTTTAATCTTCAATTTGAATTATTTAAAGTTGAAAATTTATTAGATGATGTATATTTACCCCTTAATACTGTTCCAATATATGATGAAAATAGTCATATCATTCCAAAAAATATAACTGAAATACTAGATTATCTTGTTCATTGTACTAGAAAAAAATTGGCATCAAAAAATGATTTAAAGAAAGATGCTTTATCAAAAAAATGTTTAGATACAAGCGATTATTTAGAAAAAATTTGTTCTGAATTGGGAATAGAAACTATACATATTGGAGTAGATCAGGGTCTTAATAATGGAATGTTTCATCATTTTACAATAGTTAGAATTAGGCAAGATGATAGTACATATAGAGACTTTTTAGTTGATTGTACATATAGGCAATTTTTTACAAAAAAAGATAGCAATCCACGAAGAATAGGAGTTATGCGAGGACCTGTTAGTGGTTGTTCTATAGGCTCATATATGATGATGACAGAAGATAGAAAAAAAATGGCGGAGACTATTCTTACGAAAGGATATATTGAATTAAATGCCGAAACATTAAAGACTTATTTAGATGCAATTATATATAGTGGAAGAAGCAAAGATTATTATCAAAAAAATAATCTTGATTATATGAATCCTAACGATGTTTCACCAGAATTTTCAATAGATGATTATTTGCAAATGCTACTTTTTAATAGAGTTATAGACGGCAAAGCTTTTTGGCATCTTAGTAATGAAATTATGGATACTTCACTCGAAAAAAGCCATTCAATATAATATTAATTTTGGATATTATATTTGTATTTTTACTATGCTTAATTTGTTTATAATTAAAAAATTAAAGTATTCGCGTTAGACTTGAGTAATCGAGTCTTTTTTGTTATAATTTTATTGGGTGATATTATGATAAATATTAATGAAAGAACAAAATTAGCTATAGAATTAGCTAAAATAGCAGGTAAAGAAATTAAAAGAATACATGATGAAGAAGATATGCAAACTAAAGGTAAAGGTTTAAATGATGTTGTTACCATTGCAGATATTGAAAGCGAAAAAATAATTGTAAATAAAATTAAAGAAGTTTTTCCTAATGATACTATTATTGCTGAAGAAAAAGGTGAATATCAAACAGGAAATAGTGAATATTCTTGGACTATTGATCCACTTGATGGTACAATGAATTTTTCGAGAAAAATGCCATATTACTGTGTTAGTATCGGATTTATGAAAGATAATAAACCAGAAGGTGGAGCGATATATATTCCTGAAATAGATGAATTATATTACTGTGAAAAAGGTAAGGGTGCATATTGTAATGATAAGCAAATTAAAGTATCTAATATAGTGGATATTAATAAATCATTAACTACAATTGGATTTAATAATCGTTATCCAGAAGAAAGGATTGCATTTAATAAAGTACATGATAAATGTATGAACCAAATGTTAAATGTTGAAAAATTGTTTTCTACTGTTATTTCACTTTGCTATGTAGCATCTGGAAAAATTGAAGCACATTTCGAATTATATTGTTTTTTGTGGGATATATGTGTTGGTTCGTTATTAGTAGAAGAAGCTGGGGGAAAATGTAGCTTTTTAAATAGCGAAAATATAGATTATACAAAGGTTGATAAACAAATTATAATAGCGACGAATGGCAATATACATCATGATTTTGAAAAAATAATTAATGAATCATTTTAGTATAAAGATTTTATAAAGTTATGTTAAACTATAACAGTAGAGGTGAATTAAAATGGGCTATTGGGATTTTAATGGTGTAAAATATGATGATGATAAAAAAATAACTGGATATAAAAGGATAAAAAAAGATATCATTTACTTTGATGAAGGATTATTTTTAGATTTTTATATTATTCGTCTGTTTTACCCAAATGATACTTATAAAGATATAAGAGCGTATTGTGAACATGAAACTAGTAGTCAATTAACTAATGATGAAAAAAAATTGTTTTTTATAAAAAGATTATTTGGACAAAATGGATTAATAGTTAAAGAGAGAAGAAATGATTATATTTTCTTAGGTGGGATAAATAGAGCACCAAATGCTAAAGAAAGATTTTCTCGATTCAATATAAGTAGTAATGGTAAAACTATGCAAGAAATAGCTAACGAAAGAATACAACGAGAGATAATGCCACACTTACTACGTGAAAACTTAAGTGAAGAATGGGATGTATTGAATATGGATTACTATTTTCATTCAGGTTATGAAGAAAAAGATGAAGTTTTTAAAAACGGTTTGATAAATCGATTTTTTGGTAGAGAGTTTTGTAGTTTAGAAAGTACCTTTTTTAAAGCAAGAGGTTTCTATTGTGAAATAAGTAATTTATATGATTCTGTAAGAAGTTATGGTAATAGACGTGGAGATAAAGTATATATTATTAGAATACCACGTAAATATCGTGGAGAATGTGATGAAAACGGGATATTATATCCACCAATGCCAACGCATAAAATGATTGAATGGGATGAAAAAAGTGTTATTATACCTGAAATTATATATGGTGTTTATGATATATCAAGTGGAATTATTTATAAGAATCCATACTATAATTTAAATTATAATCCAAATGGTTTAGTATATGATCAGGAAACTGCGGATGCAGTTAGGCAAGTAGATGAAACTTGGTATGAGTTTATGTATTCACACAGAAATATACCTTTCGATGAGTTAAAAAAAATAGACGAAAAGAAAAAAACATTTAAAAAAATATGTGAATATTATGGAATTCCTTTAAAAGGCTTACGCAATGAAAGAGGTATATTTGGTAGAAAAAAATAGATTTATATGATGGATAAAATTACAGTATAAAATAGTTAAAGGATAATTTGAAATGATGAAAAAAATAAT